>DVKM01000100.1 GCA_018716015.1 Candidatus Enterenecus stercoripullorum
TAGAGGGCAACTTGGGCGACCAAGTGCGGCAAAACAGCTACCCCATAGGATATGGGGAGATCAAAGGGTACGGTGTGCCCGTTACAGATTAGAAAGGATGATTGCCATAAAGCTGAAGGAATACCTTGCGCTCCACCCCGATGAGGGGGTGGAGCTTTTGACCGAATACGGCTATTACACATTGACCAGCAAAGACATTCGTGCCCGGCTCCGCAGGGGCGGCGAGGTGCGTTCGGTGACAGGACGGCCCATCGCTTTTGCCGCCCTGTTGGAGCAGGAGGTCATCGACCAGCAGCCTGGCGACCCGCCCCTGCTGCGGACGGGCAGAAAAGAAAGAAGGGACGAATCATGCTGACCTTTCAAAAATATGTGCATTTCATGCGGACGCAGTTCCCACCTGGGAGCCGCGTCCTTTTATTATCCAACGACCAGCCGAAACCTGTCCCCGATGGTACCATGGGGACGCTGACCGAGGTGGACAGTGCAGGCCGGTTCCTGGTGAACTGGGACACCGGCAAGCGCACGGCCCTCAACCTGGAGGATGATCACTTCCGTATTTTCCAACCCGAACCCATGGAGCTGAAGCTGCACTTTCCCCTCCACGGGGAACTATACATCCGCAATGAGTGGGGCGACCTGGCAGACGACCCAGAAGAATTGGCCGGCAGCGAGCTTGCCCCTTACCTTGGGGATATCCGGGAGGCCCTCCAGGAGAACCAGCTCCCAGAGGAGCAGGAGCGAGGGCTGATGCACTGGTACAGAGAATCCGATGCTCTGACCTGGAAAGTGAAGTCTGCCTTCTTCGATGTGGAACTTCACGATGGGCAGCTTTGGGGCATGGCGGACTGTGAAATTTTAGAACCCCTGGAGGGGGATGAACTTAACCGCCTCACCACCTACCTGGCGGGACAAGCCAGTGATGGCTGGGGCGAGGGCTTCGAGCAGCAGGAGATCCCCGTGGGCCGGGGCCTGCTCTATGTCCACCTGTGGGACGGGCAGGATTGGGAGATGTCTACCACGGAGCCGGAGCAGCACGAATCTCCAGGGATGGAGATGGCCCCATGAGCATCACTCTTGGAAGCCTCTTTGACGGCATCGGCGGGTTTCCTTTAGCCGCTCTGCGGTTGGGGATCACTCCAATATGGGCCAGCGAGATCGAGCCGTTCCCCCTGCGGGTGACTGCCCTGCGGTTTCCTGAGATGGCCCAGCTGGGGGACATCACCAGGCTGAACGGCGCGGATGTGCCCCCTGTGGACATCGTCACCGGGGGCAGCCCGTGCCAAGACTTGTCCATCGCCGGGGCCAGGGCAGGCCTCGCGGGGGAGCGCTCCGGACTATTTTTAGAACAGATACGTCTCATTCGAGAAATGAGGGAGGTGGATCAACATCGACAACGGCCAACTGAGTTTATTCGCCCAAGATTCATGGTGTGGGAGAACGTGCCAGGAACCTTCAGCTCGGCGGAAGGGGAAGATTTCCGGATCGTCCTGGAAGAAACCGTGCGGATCGCGGCACCGGCCTGTTCAGTGCCTCGACCTCCGAATGGGAAGTGGCACCCTGCTGGGGCCGTTATGGGAGACGGATTCTCTCTGGCTTGGCGCACCTTGGACGCGCAATACTGGGGCGTGCCCCAGCGCAGAGCGCGCATCTTCCTTGTGGCGGATTTTGGAGGGACGACCGCCCCCCAAATACTTTTTGAGCCAGCGGGCCTGCCGGGGCATCCTCCTCCGGGCGGAGAAACGGGGCAAGCCCCTGCCGTCCAAGCTGGAGTGGGCGCTGCAAGTACAGGCGGGTCTCATACAGCTTTCCACATCAATCAGCGGGACGAAGTGATAGACACGGGAAATATCACCGGTGCGCTCATGGCCGTCCAAAATATGCAGATGCAGACTTTTGTGGCGTCCTTTGCGGCGGGGGCAGGCGCGGGAGCGGGCGGCATCAGTTATTCCGAAGAAGTTTCCCCTACGCTGAAAGCCTCGCCATCCGGGAATATGGCTCCCTCTGTGCTGTGTCTCTCCGACCAAGGAGGCCAGGTGATGGATTGGTCGGAGAATGTCTCAGCCACCCTCCGCTCCCAGGAGCACGGCCACCAGCCCGCGGTACTGCTGTTCGACAACCACAGCCAGGACTGCCGCTATGACGGGCCGCTGGATGTGGCTCCCACCATGCAGGAGAGCTATGGCACCGGCGGGAACAACACGCCTCTGATAGTGGCGGATGGAGGTACACCTCAGCTGATACGCCGCCTGACCCCGCTGGAATGCGAACGGCTCCAGGGCTTCCCGGACGGCTGGACGGATCTCCCAGGCGCGTCCGACTCCGCCCGCTACCGGGCCTTGGGGAATTCCGTGGCCATCCCCTGCGTGGAGTTCGTACTGGGGAGGATCAAGACCGCGCTGGAAGGAGGTGTGCTGTAACCCTATTTTGAAAGGTGTTTATCATGGATTACGACAAGCTAAAACAGAAGAAAGAACAACTGGAGCAGGAAAAATCAGCCATCCCCTTGGAGAAAATCCTCCAGAAGCAGCGGGAGTTCGAGATAGAGTATGCCCACAACTCCACTGCCCTGGCGGGCAATTCCCTGACCCTGGAGCAAACCCTCGCCGTCCTGGATGCGGTGGACCCGCCCCAGCAGGCGCATCAGAAGGAAGAAGATTCCTCCCCCAGTGAGGAAGAAACACCCCAGCAGACTATGTGAATATGGAAAGCCCTTGCCCACTCTTACGGCGAGGGCTTTCCTATTTTTGGAAAGGAGTCCCCCATGAACAAGACCATCACCCTGGAGTTTCCAGAAAAGAAGCTGGAGGCCCTCTCTCACTTTCTCAAGAAGAAAGACACCACCATCAACACGGAGCTTGACTACGCTCTGGCCCGGCTGTACGAAAAGACCGTGCCGCCCACCGTCCGGGAATTCCTGGAGGACACGGGGGAGGACGGCGATGCGTCCCAGACTATCTAAAATTACTTGGTAGAATGTGAAGCGCTATGGACGGGAAAAATCTGGAACTAACCCCCGAGGAAGAAGCTGCCGAGCTGGTAAAATCCGGCAGCCACCCCGAGTGGGAAACCAACTTGCCAGCCGCCATCCAAAAGGACATAGACGCCTACCTGGAGGGCATCCGCAACCAAGTGACCTACTTGGACTGTCTGTGGGACGAGCTCTACGGCTCTATCAAC
>DVKM01000009.1 GCA_018716015.1 Candidatus Enterenecus stercoripullorum
TGAAATAAAAATGAAACTGAAAAAAGAAATAAAAAAATTTTTATTATCTTTTTCGCACGGGGAAAGCGGGTTGTCAATGACAGGAAACATCGGACCTTGTGAATGGGGACGCAGGGGCTGGCTGTCCCGAACTGCCGCCCCCAACGACCAAAGCGGGGCTGTTGCAGCACGGCCAGCTTCCCCGCCGGAGAGCGGCCCCCCCTTTTCCCGATTATAATTGTTATAGTGTATACTGGAAGGGGATGCCGGCTGGCGCGAAGGGCATCGAGAGATTCCCCGGCCGATCAAGCAATGGCTAATTGCACAATTAACCATGAGAAAGCAGGGCCTGGAGCCGCTCCAAAAATTCCGCTGCCTGGGCCGAGGGATCTAGGGCGTACAGCAGGCCATAGGGCACGGTGAAGTCCCAGTCCACCGGCACGGTTGCCAGCGCTGGATGGATGCCCGCCCAGGCGTCCAGGGTCAGCAGGAGAGAGCCCGTCACCTCGCAGGTGTTGAAGGTGTTCAGATCGTAAAAATAGTTGGCGTCTTCCAGGATAATTTGTGGATGGGTCATCTTCAGCAGTTCCCGCAGACGGTCTAATTGCAGAGTGTCACCGCTTTTCACCACAATCAAGCGCTCCCCGTGAAGGTCGCTGAGAGACAGCCGCTCCTTCGATGCCAGCGGGTGATTGCGGGGAACGGCAATGCAAAGACGGTATTGGCCCAATTGATAGAAGCGGCTGATGTTCAGCATTTGCTGAGAATTAAAAGAGCCCACCATGAAGTCCATGGTTTTCCCCAGAGAGGCGACAACGGACAGGATCTTCTGATGGTCGTCATCATAGGGCACAATCTTAAACCGGTATTCTGCGGGATCGGGGCTGAGACGGTTCCACAGCTCAATCAATACGTTTCCGGGATTCAAAAAGGAGGAGCCGATCCGGATGGTCTTTGCCCCACGCTGCTGGATGGCCCTGGCCTGCCGGACGGCGTCTTCTGACTGGGCGACGATTTTTTGGGCCACCCGATAGATGTAAGTTCCCGCCTCGGTCAATGCAACGCCCTGATTGGTGCGGCGCAGCAGGGTAAGCCCCAACCGGGCCTCTAGCGCGTTCATCTGCTTCATAATGGAGGCGGGGGTTACATATAAGTCCTGGGCCGCCTTGGACAAGCTGCCCCGCTCTGCCACGCACAGGAAGGTTTTGATTTGCTGGCTATACACAAGGCTCCCTCCCTCGTGCTTTTACTTTTGGTAAATGTATTGTAGCATTTCTGGCCATTCCCTGTCAAGGGAAATCAGGCTACAATGGAACCTATAAAGCGCATAAAACGCAACTTTTTCATGCTGCAAGGAGGAAACTGTCATGGAATACGCGATTTTAAGCAACGGGGTCAAGATGCCCATGCTGGGCTACGGGGTGTTCCAGATCCCGGTAGAAGATACCAAGCGCTGCGTGCTGGACACCATCGCCGTGGGCTACCGCAGCAGCGACACCGCCCAGGGCTATTTCAACGAGGAGGGCGTGGGTGAGGCGGTTTCCGCCTGCGGCGTTCCCCGAGACCAGCTGTTCCTGACCACAAAAATCTGGATCAGCAACGGCGGCTATGAAAAGGCAAAAGCGTCCATTGACCAGTCCCTGCGCAAGCTGAAAACCGACTATGTGGACCTCATGCTGATCCACCAGCCCTTTAACGACTATTATGGCTCGTACCGGGCCATGGAGGAGGCATACAAGGCGGGGAAAATCCGGGCCATTGGCGTATCCAATTTTATGCCCGACCGGTTTATCGACATCGCTGGTTTTGTGGATATCCCGCCCATGGTCAACCAGTTGGAGTTGCACGTGTTCCAGCAGCAAAGAGTTGCCCGGCCCATCTTGAAACAATACGGCGCTCAGATCATGGCCTGGTCGCCGCTGGCCGAGGGGAAGAACTATCTGTTTACAAATCCCACCCTGATGGAGATCGGCGAAAAATATGGGAAAACCGCCGCCCAGGTCGATCTGCGTTTTCTCCTTCAGTCCGGCGTAGTGGCAATTCCGAAGTCCACCCATAAAGAGCGCATGGAGGAAAACTTTGATTTATTCGACTTCATCCTGACACAGGATGAAATGCATCGGCTGGAGGGGATGGATCTGGGACACAGCCAGTTCATCGACCATTACGCGCCGGACGTGGCGGAGATGTTCGTCAACGCCGGGAAAATGTGAGGAGGAAACAACCATGGGGAAGGGAAACTTGGGCTTTGGGCTGATGCGGCTGCCTCAGCGTTCGGCGCAGCCCACGGATATTGACACCCAGCAGCTGAGCAAAATGGTGGATCTCTTTCTGGAGTCCGGCTTCGACTACTTTGACACCAGCTGGGTCTATCACAACGGCGGCAGCGAGGCGGCCATCCGGGAGTGCCTGGTGGAGCGCTATCCCAGAGCGCGGTTCAGGCTTGCGAGCAAATTGCCCACCTTTGCCATTACGAAAGAGGCTCAGGTGGGGGAGATCTTCCAGAAGCAGTTGGAGCGGTGCGGCGTGGACTACTTCGACTATTACCTGTTTCACAACGTCAACGGCATCCGCTACCGCCAGGTGATTCAGGACACCCATATGTTTGAGCATATGCGGCGGTGGAAGGCGGAGGGGAAGATCAAACACATTGCCTTCTCCTTCCACGATTCTGCCGATGTGCTGGACCAGATTCTCGCCCAGCACCCGGAAGTGGAGGCGGTACAGATCGTGGTCAACTATGTGGACTGGGACTCCTATCTTGTCCAATCCAAAGCCTGTTATGAGGTCGTCCGCCGGCACGGCAGACAGGTCATCATCATGGAGCCGGTGAAGGGCGGCATGCTGGCCAAGGCACCCCAGGAGGCCGAGGAGCTCATGAGAGCGGAACACCCGGACTGGTCCATCGCCTCCTGGGCGGTCCGTTTTGCCGCGGGGCTGGACGGCTTGCTGGCGGTGCTGTCCGGTATGTCCAACCTGGAGCAGGTCCAGGACAACGTCTCCTATATGAAAGAATTTCAGCCCCTGAACGCCCGGGAGACGGAAATCGTGAAACAGGCCAAGCGCATTTACCGGGAAAGCGGCCCGGCCCAGACCGCGGACTTTTCCAAATATGAGGCCGTCAACCCCAGGGGCGTCTCCGCCGCCGCGATCTTGGACGCCTACAACAGCTGCATGCTTCAGCCCGTGCCCACCTTTGGTGCCGAGCACAACTATTTTTCAGCGGGAAAGGCAAAGTACGGCCTTCACAAGGAGGACCTGTGTATTCCTGGACAGGTTGTGCTGGAGGACGGCACAGACGCGACGGAGCTGATTCATAAGGCAGAAGCGTTTCTGAACGAAAACAGCTTTTTCCAGTATGAGTTTGAAAAATTTTGATGAAAAACAAGGGAGATCCCCCGGCTCAGCCGGGGGATCTCCCTTTGTGCTTTTGTGCAGAGAATCTGTCGCAAAACAATCGTGAGGCCGCCGCCATGCCCGGTGCAGCCCGCACCGCCGCAGGCGGGCGGGAACGGAGGCGGCGCAAAAGGGGGCAGACGGCTGGGATGTGGAGCCCGGCCGATGACAAACTGTGGAAATAGATCAACAAGATGACAAGTTAGAAGGGGCGAACCCGGGGGAAATAGCCCAAAGAGGGAGGGGAACCCGGCTAGACAGAGAAGAGCGTCGGTGATTTTTCTCAAAAGAGACTATGGGAATTTGTGAGGTTGTGCCAAAGTTTAGAAAGGGCTCCCCCGGATACTTGACGGCTATTCTCTAAATTGGTATGCTAGTACCAACCGAAAGGCGGGAGGGATGCGCGATGATGATCACCAGGGAGACGGACTATGCGCTGCGCATTCTACGTGCGCTGACAGACGGGGAGTTGCACACCGTCGGCCAGATCTCAAAGGCGGAGTTCCTGCCCCAGGCATTTGCCTATAAGATCCTGAAAAAGCTGGAAAAGGCCAAGCTGATTGAGGTGATCCGAGGCACTGCGGGCGGCTGTCGGCTGTCGGCGGACCTGTCCAAGGTCAGCCTCTACGATCTGATGATGGCCACCGGAGAGCGAAGCAATCTGAGTTCCTGCATGGATCCCAAGTTCCAGTGCCCCTGGCGGGACTGCCACCAAGGCTGCAAGGTTCACCACAACCTGGTGGAGATCCAGGAGACGGTGGACCGGGAACTCCGGTCGCACAACTTGCGGGCGATTCTGACGGGGAGGTGAGTACCGCCCTGTTCTTTACTCTTAAAATTGGATGACAAAGATCAACATTAGAAGGAGGTACCACCATGTTATTCCAAACTACGCCGGCCCACGAAGAACTGCGGGCCAAGATCCGCGCATTTGCGGAGGAAGAGGTCAAACCCATCGCATTCCAGCTGGACCAAAACAACGAGTTCCCTGACGATGTGGTGCGCAAGATGGGCCAGATGGGCTTTATGGGCATCCCCTATCCCAAGGAGTACGGCGGCGCCGGGCTGGACGCGCTGAGCTATGCCATCGCGGTGGAGGAGCTGTCCCGGGTGGACGGCGGCGTGGGCGTTATTCTGTCCGCCCATGTATCCCTGGGTTCCTGGCCTATCTTTGCCTTTGGCACTGAGGAGCAGAAGAAAAAGTACCTGACCCCCCTGGCCAAAGGCGAGAAGATCGGTGCCTTCGGCCTGACGGAGCCCAACGCCGGTTCCGACGCGGGCGGGACGGAGACCACCGCGGTGCTCAAGGGGGATCATTACATCCTCAACGGCGGCAAGATCTTCATCACCAATGCCCCCAAGGCGGATACCTATGTAGTGTTCGCGGTGACCACGCCGGATATCGGCACCCGGGGCATCAGCGCCTTCATCGTGGAGAAGGGCTGGAAGGGCTTCTACTTCGGCGACCACTATGACAAGCTGGGCATCCGCTCTTCCTCCACCGCCGAGCTGATCTTTGACAACGTGGAGGTGCCCAAGGAGAACCTGCTGGGCAAGGAGGGCCAGGGCTTCAAGATCGCCATGGCTACCCTGGACGGCGGCCGTATCGGCATCGCGTCCCAGGCTCTGGGCATTGCCCAGGGGGCCTATGAGAACGCCGTGGAGTACGCCAAGGAGCGCATCCAGTTCGGCAAGCCCATCGGCTTCCAGCAGACCATCTCCTTCAAGTTGGCGGATATGGCCACCAAGTTGCGCTGCGCCCGGTTCCTGATCTACTCTGCCGCCGAGCTCAAGGAGCATCACGTCCCCTACGGCATGGAGTCGGCCATGGCCAAGATGTACGCCTCCGACATCGCCCTGGAGGTGACCAACGACGCGCTGCAGATCTTCGGCGGTGCGGGCTACATGAAGGGCATGGAGGTGGAGCGCGCCTACCGGGATGCCAAGATCACCACCATTTACGAGGGAACCAACGAGATCCAGCGGGTGGTCATTTCTTCCCACATCATGGGCAAGCCCCCCAAGAGCGAGAGCGGCTCTTCCAGCCGGCCCAAGAAGCCCGCGCCCATCACCGGCGTGCGCAAGAAGGTGATTCTGCGGGACGGCGGCCCTGCCGAGCAGGTGGCCGCGCTGGTGGAGCACCTGAAGAAGGACGGGCACGACTTCACCGTGGGCATCCCCATGGATACCCCCATTGCCCAGGCCGAGCGGGTGGTTTCCGCCGGTAAGGGCATTGGCGACCAGAAGAATATGAAGCTGGTGGAGAACCTGGCCAAGGCGGCTGGCGCGGCCATCGGATCCTCCCGCCCCGTGGCCGAGACGCTGAAGTACCTGCCCCTGAACCGGTATGTGGGTATGTCCGGCCAGAAGTTCAATGGCAACTTGTACATCGCCTGCGGTATCTCCGGCGCGGTGCAGCACCTGAAGGGCATCAAGGACGCCTCCACCATTGTGGCCATTAACAAGAACCCGGGCGCGGCCATTTTCAAGAACTGCGACTACGGTATTGTGGGCGACGTGGAGGAGATCCTGCCCCTGCTGGCCAAGGCGCTGGGTACCGGCGAGAAGCAGCCCGCACCTCCCATGGTCAAGATGAAGCGCCCCCGTCCTCCCAAGGAGGAGCCCATCGGCCCCCGGTATGTTTGCAGCGGCTGTGGTTACGAGTATGTGCCTGAGCTGGGCGATCCCGACAGCGAGATCGCGCCGGGCACCCTGTTCGAGAAGCTGCCCGAGGATTGGGTCTGCCCCGAGTGTGCTGAGGAGAAGGACCAGTTCATTCAGGCGTAACCGCCGCTGGCCATTGAATAAGACAAGGAGGACTGAACCATGCATTGCGTGAGAACTGTAACCGATAATCTCTACTGGGTTGGTGCTAACGACCACCGCCTGACCCTGTTTGAAAACGTCCACCCCATCCCCAAGGGCGTGAGCTACAACGCCTATCTGCTGCTGGACAAGAAGTCCGTACTGTTCGACACGGTGGACTGGTCTGCCTGCCGGCAGCTGCTGGAGAACGTGGAGTACCTGGTGGGGGATAAGGGCCTGGACTACCTGGTCATCAACCACATGGAGCCCGACCACGCTGCTTGTATCGAGGAGATCCTGCTGCGCTACCCCAAGGTGAAGATCATCTCCACTGAGAAGGCATTCATGTTCATGCGCCAGTTCGGCTTTAAGGTGGACACCCATGAGTGCATCGAGGTCAAGGAGGGGGATACCTACAACTTTGGCGACCACACCGTCACCTTCGTGGGCGCCCCCATGGTCCACTGGCCCGAGGCCATGGTCACCTTCGATCTGACCAACGGCGCGCTCTTCTCCGCCGACGCCTTTGGAACCTTCATCGCCCTGGACGGCAAGCTGTTTGCCGACGAGGTGGACTTCGACCGGGACTGGCTCGATGAGGCCCGCCGCTACCTGACCAATATCGTGGGTAAGTATGGCCCCCACATCCAGCTTCTGCTGAAGAAGGCCAGCGGAATTTTGGACAAAATTAAGTTTATCTGCCCCCTCCACGGTCCCGTCTGGCGCAAGGACCTGGCCTATTTCGTGGATAAGTACGACAAGTGGAGCCGCTATGAGCCCGAGGTCAAGGGCGTGATGATCGCCTACGCCTCCATGTACGGCAACACCGAGGCTGCCGCCCAGGCGCTGGCTGCCAAGCTGTGCGAGAAGGGCGTGACCAACGTGGCGGTGTATGATGTGTCCAACACCCATGTGTCCTACCTGATCTCCGAGACCTTTAAGTACAGCCACATCGTGCTGGCCTCGGTGACCTACAACCTGGGGATTTACCCGGTGATGAAGAGCTATCTGGAGGATATGAAGGCGCTGAACCTCCAGAACCGCACCTTCGCCATCATTGAGAACGGCTCCTGGGCCTGCAAGTCCGGCGACCTGATGGAGAAGTATATCAATGAAGAGATGAAGAATATGACGGTGCTCAACGAACGGCTGTCCCTGGCCTCTGCCCTCCATGCGGACAAGGCCATCGAGCTGGATAACCTGGCCAACGCCCTGGTGGAGTCCCTGAACGAGCAGGCGTAAAGCCGCTGAAACGGAGAGATACCGGAAAAGGGTCTGGCCCAGACAATCGAAAACGTCAAATCGGCAAACGCGCGTCAGGCGGGAGGTTAACCCTCTCGCCTGACGCGCGTTTGCCTTTGGTAACATCTTGACAAGGCAGGCCGGTTGTTCTATATTGATTACCGTTGATCAAACAATCATTGATATATCAAAAGACAGGGGGGGATCCAGGATGGAGCGCTCGTTCTATATCCTGCTCTACCGGGCCTTCCACATCCAGCGCAAATGGGTGCGGTCCAACATGCAGAAGCTGGGCGTGGGTGCGGGGCAGCCCAAGCTGCTGGTATACCTGTCCGCCCACGGCCCCTGCCATCAAAAGCAGCTGGCCGACTACTTTGATGTGGATCCGGCCAACGTGTCCCGGATGATCGACAGCCTGGAAAAAGGCGGCTTTGTCCTTCGAAAAACCGACGAGCAGAACCGCCGGCGGGATCTGGTGGAAGTTACGGAAAAGGGCCGGCAGACCGGCGCGTGCTGGCGCAGCCGCTGCCGTGAGGTGGAGCAGATCATGCTGCGGGGTTTCACTTCGGAGGAGAAAGAACACTTTGCGGACTACCTGGCCCGGGCCTATCAGAATGTCCAGGAGGAAACGGGGAGGGAGAAGCCGTGAGAGATTTTGCGCGCCTGCTGCGCTATCTGGGGCCATATCGAAAGGATTTGGTCATCGGCGCGCTGATGGTGCTGGTGGAGAGCGCCTTTGAAATGGTCATCCCGGTGATCATGGCGGACATCATCGACGTGGGGGTAGTCAACCGGGACGTCCCTTATATCCTGAACAAAGGGGTTCAAATGGGGGTGTGCGCCCTGCTGGCCCTGCTCACCGGACTGCTCTACGCCCGGTTTTCCGCCCGGGGGGCCTATGGCTGGGGTGCCTGTATCCGCCAGGCGGAGTTTGAACAGGTGCAGCAGTACGCCTTTTCCAACCTGGACCGGTTTGAGACCTCCTCCCTGGTCACCCGCATGACCACCGATGTGACCGTGCTTCAGAATGCTGTCAGCGGCGGGCTGCGCCCCATGGTCCGGGGGCCGGTGATGCTGGTATTGGGGGTGGGGCTGTCCCTCTGGCTCAATGCGGAGCTGGCCCTGGCCTTTTTCGTATGTATTCCCATCCTGGCGGTGATTCTGCTGGGCATAGTGCGGAAGATCGCGCCCATGTATGGCCGGCTGCAGCGGTCCATGGACCGGCTGAACAATGTGGTGCAGGAGGGGCTGACCGCCATCCGGGCGGTGAAGGCCTTTGTCCGGGGCGAGTATGAGGAGGAGAAGTTTGAGACGGTCAACGCGGAGCTTATGGCGACCAGCCAGAAGACGTTTCACTATGCGGTGTTGAACCTGCCGGCCTTCCAGGTGACGATGTACGCCGCCAGCGTGCTGCTGATGTGGTTTGGCGGGAACATGGTGCTGGGGGGCACCTTGCAGGTGGGGGATCTGACGGGGGTGTTCAGCTATGTGATGCAGGTGATGAATTCCCTGATGATGATCGCCAATGTGTTCCTGCTGCTCACCCGGTCTTTGGCCAGCGCCCACCGCATCGAAGAGGTGCTGGACGAAAAGGTGGCCCTGATCTCGCCGGCGGATGGGGCGGCGACGGTGCCGGACGGCAGTGTGGAGTTTGAAAATGTGTCCTTCAAATACCATGCGGGCGCCAGGGAGTATGCCCTGTCCGGGGTGAACCTCCACATCAAGGCGGGGCAGACGGTGGGCATCCTGGGGGGGACCGGTTCGGCCAAGACTACGCTGGTCCAGCTCATTCCCCGGTTGTATGATGTGAGCGAAGGGGCCGTGAGGGTGGGCGGCCGAGACGTGCGGGAGTACGACCTTCAGGCCCTGCGGAATGCGGTGGGCATCGTGCTGCAAAAAAATGTGCTATTTTCCGGTACCGTGCGGGAGAACCTGCAGTGGGGAGACCCGCAGGCGGATGACGAGACCCTTTGGGCGGCCTGCCGGGCGGCCTGCGCCGATGAGTTCCTGGAGCGGATGCCCAAGGGGCTGGACACCGATCTGGGGCAGGGGGGCGTCAACGTTTCCGGCGGGCAGAAGCAGAGGCTGTGCATTGCCCGCACCCTGCTCAAGCATCCCAAGGTACTGATCTTTGACGACTCCACCAGCGCGGTGGACACCGCCACAGAGGGGAAGATCCGCGCAGCGCTGGCCAAGCTGACGGACATGACCAAGATTGTCATCGCCCAGCGGGTCATCTCGGTGATGGACAGCGATCAGATCATCATCCTGGAGGATGGGAAGGTCCATGCGGTGGGTACCCATGAGAGCCTGCTGGCCTCTGACCCCATTTACCAGGAGATCTACAAATCCCAGATGAAGGGAGGCCAGAGCGATGGCGGCCCGGCAGCTTAGTGGGAAAAAGCCCCAAAATATGGGGTATACCCTGCATACCTTGCTGTCCTATATGGGGCGGCACAAATTCCTCCTGCTGGTGGTGGCGGTGCTGGTGAGCATCAGCGCCCTGGCCAATCTGCTGGGGACCTATATGATCCGCCCGGTGGTCAACACGCTGGAGACGGGGGACCTGGGGGATCTGGTCTCGGGGGTGGCGGTGACGGCGGCCATCTATGGGATCGGAGCGCTGGCGGCGCTGGGCTATACCCAGACCATGGTGAAGGCGGCTCAAAAGGTGCTCTACGACATCCGCCGGGATCTGTTCGCCCATTTGCAGACCCTGCCGCTGCAATTTTTCGACACCCACCGCCACGGCGATGTGATGAGCTACTTCACCAACGATGTGGACACCATCTCCGATGCGATGAACAACAGTTTTGCCATGGTCATCCAGAGCTTCATCCAGATGGCGGGGACCCTGATCATCCTGTTTGTCCTCAACTGGCGGCTGAGCCTGGTGGTGGTGGTCTGCTATGTGGTCATGTTCCTCTATATCCGCTTCAGCGGCAGGCACTCTAAGGCCTATTACACCAAGCAGCAGGCCAGCCTGGGAGATCTGGACGGATTCATCGAGGAGATCACTGCGGGGCAAAAAGTGGTGAAGGTGTTCAACCACGAGCAGGAGAGCCTGCGGCAGTTTCAGGAGAAGAACGAGGCCCTGCGCCAGGCGGGCACCGGCGCCCAGAGCTATGCGGCCACCATGGTGCCGGCGGTGGTCACCATCTCCTACCTCAACTATGCCATCGTGGCGGTGCTGGGCGGCATCATGGCCATTCAGGGCATGACCGACGTGGGCAGCCTGGCCAGTTACCTGGTCTTTGTGCGGCAGGCGGCCTTGCCCATCAACCAATTTACCCAGCAGAGTAATTTTCTGCTGGCCGCCCTGGCGGGGGCGGAGCGGGTGTTTGGAGTCATGGACCAGCCCCCCGAGATGGACGAGGGGGAGACGGAGTTGGTCCGCGTGCGGGAGGAAAACGGCTCGCTGGTCCCCTGTGAGGAAAAGACGGGGCGCTGGGCCTGGAAGAGGCCAGACGGCACCCTGACGCCCCTGCGGGGCGATGTGCGCTTTGAACATGTGACCTTTGGCTATGAGTCAGGCCACCCCATTCTCCGGGACATCAGCCTCTTTGCCAAGCCGGGGCAGAAGATTGCCTTTGTGGGCTCCACCGGCGCGGGCAAGACCACTATCACAAACCTGGTCAACCGCTTCTACGATGTGCAGGGGGGCCGGGTACTTTACGACGGCATTGACGTGAAGAACATCCGGAAGGACGCTTTGCGCCGCAGCCTGGGCATTGTCCTTCAGGATACCCACCTGTTCACCGGCACCATCGCGGACAACATTCGCTTTGGGAAACTGGACGCCACTCAGGAGGAGATTGAGCGGGCGGCCCGGATCGCCAACGCCGATTCCTTCATCCGCCGCCTGCCCCAGGGGTATGACACCATGGTGACCTCGGATGGGGCCAACCTGTCCCAGGGACAGCGGCAGCTGCTGGCCATCGCCCGGGCGGCGGTGGCCGATCCCCCTGTGCTGATTTTGGACGAGGCCACCTCGTCCATCGATACCCGGACGGAGGCGCTGATCGAAAAGGGAATGGATCAGCTCATGGAGGGGCGCACGGTGTTTGTCATCGCCCACCGGCTGTCCACCGTGCGCAACGCCAACGCCATTCTGGTGCTGGAGCACGGCCAGGTGGTGGAGCGGGGAGACCACGAGGAATTGTTGGCTCAAAAGGGGGAATACTATCAGCTCTACCACGGGATGTTCGAGCTGAGCTGACTTTCGGAACAAGCAGACGAGAGAGAAACGTGGGGCGCCGCAATCCGATTGGATTGCGGCGCCCCGCATTTTTCTCGGGGAGTGGGCGCCGCCATACAGGTGGACTTAGGGCTGGGATACGGGTCGGAAAACAGGGCGGCGGCAGACGGATGGGCCGGGATTCCTCTGGGCATTTTGGAGGAATCTGCTGGGGAAACAGCGGAATGCACAAAAACGAAGCAAAATTTTCGGCGAAACGGATGATTGAAAATGAGCGAAAATGATTGATTTTGACTGAGCGGATGCTATAATAGAGCCGTACAAAAGAGGGAATAAAAATCTATCAGAAAGTGAGGTGAGCGGAGATGCTGGCGGAAGAGAGACTGTCGGCCATCCTGACGGTGGTTGAGCAGCAGGGGGCGGCCAGTGTGGCCCAGCTGTGCCAGGCCACCGGGGCGTCTGAGGCCACCATCCGGCGGGATCTGACCCAGCTGCACCAGCAGGGGCGGCTAAGCAAAGTGCACGGCGGCGCGGTGGCGCTGCGAGGTAATTTCTCCACGGAGGAGCCCGACCTGACCACAAAGGCACAGCTCTATGTAGAGGAAAAGGATGCCATTGGACGCTACGCGGCCGCCCAGGTCAACGACGACGACTTTGTGTTTCTGGACGCGGGGACCACGGTACTGGCCATGGCCGACTACCTGGGAGCGTCCCAGGCCAGCTTTGTCACCACCAGTATCGCCTGCGCCAAACGGCTGAGCGAGCTGGGCCGGCAGGTGACCGTGGTGGGCGGCCAGCTCAAGCTGGGCACCGAGGCCATCATTGGGGCGGAGGCGCTGGTCTTCCTGGAGCGCTACCATTTTACAAAGGCGTTTCTGGGCGCCAACGGGATCACGGTGAAGCAGGGCTGCACCACCCCGGACCCGGAGGAGGCGGCCATCAAACGCCGGGCGGCGGACCAGGCGTATATGACCTATGTGCTGGCGGACTCCAGCAAATTCGGGCAGGTGGCCGCGGTGGCCATCCGCCCGTTGGAGAAGGTCTGCGTGATCACCGAGCGTCTCCCGGACGAGACCTTCCGGGACAAGGGAATTATCAAGGAACTGTGGGGGGATAGAACATGATTTATACTGTTACCTTCAATCCCGCCATCGACTACGTGGTATGGTTGGACCAGTTGGAACCAGGGGCCATCAACCGGGCCCGGCAGGAGCTGATCCAGTTTGGCGGGAAAGGGATTAACGTCTCCGTGGTGCTGGGCAATCTGGGGGTGGAAAACCGGGCGCTGGGCTTCCTGGCAGGCTTTACCGGACAGGCGGTGGAGCGGGGGCTGGCCGAGGCGGGGGTGCACACAGACTTCATCCACCTCAAAGAGGGGGTCACCCGCATCAATGTGAAGATCAAGGGGAAGGAAGAGACGGAGCTGAACGGCCGGGGACCGGATATCGGGGAAGCCGCCCTGGGGCAGCTGTTTGACAAGCTGGACGGGCTGATAAGCTCGGATATCCTCGTGCTGGCCGGCTCCATCCCGGCGTCCCTTCCCAGCGACATCTATGAGCAGATTATGGCCCGCCTGGATGGGAAGGGCGTCCGGGTGGTGGTGGACGCCGAGGGGGAGCTGCTGAGCAACGTGCTGCGGTACCGCCCCTTCCTCATCAAGCCCAACAATTTGGAACTGGGAGGCATTTTCGGCCGGGCGCTGCATACCGTCCAGGAGATTCGGGAATGCGCCGCTGCCCTTCAGGAGCGGGGGGCCCGGAACGTGCTGGTGTCCATGGCCGGAGACGGGGCCATCCTCCTGGATGAATCGGGGGGATTTCACCAGATCGCAGCGCCCAGAGGAAAAGTGCGCAACTCCGTAGGGGCGGGAGACTCCATGGTGGCCGGCTTTCTGGCGGGATACCTCCGGTCCGGCAGCTATGAGCAGGCCCTGCGCGTGGGCGCCGCCACAGGCAGCGCCACCGCCTTCTCCGACGGCTTGGCCACCCGGGAGACGGTGGAAGGACTGCTCAGACAGTTGGAAGAAAAGAATCAATTTTAGGCGGCGTGGTGAATTTGCTGCTGGACATTCAGGCATATTTTAAGGGAAAGACGGAAAGGATGAAGACTATGCGTATTAAAGATCTTCTGCGCGCGGAAGGGATTCAGCTCCACACCGCGCCTGCGGACAGGGACCAGACCATCGACCTGCTGGTGAGCCTTCAGGACAAGGTGGGCAACCTGACCGACCCGGAGCAGTACAAGCGGGATATCCTGGCCCGGGAGAAGCTGGGCAGCACCGCCATCGGCAACGGCATCGCGGTGCCCCACGCCAAGAGCGCGGCGGTGCGCCGGCCCGGCCTGACGGCCATCACGGTGCCCGGCGGCGTGGACTACAACGCCCCGGACGCTCAGCCCTCCACCCTGTTCTTCATGATCGCCGCCCCCAAGGACGGAGGGGACACCCACCTGGAGATCCTCTCCCGGATGATGGTGATGCTCATGGATGAGGAGTTTTGCAAGGCCCTGATGGACGCTCGGACGGTGGAGGAATTTTTGACCTGCATCGACCGGCAGGAGCGGGAGAAGTACCCTGAGGAGGAAGAGATCCTCCCACCTGCCCAGGAGGAGAAGAAGCCCCAGGGCTACCGTATCCTGGCGGTGACCGCTTGCCCCACCGGCATTGCCCACACTTATATGGCCGCCGAGGCCCTGGAGAAGAAGGGGCAGGAGTTGGGCATTCCCGTTAAGGCGGAGACCCAGGGATCTGGGGGGGCGAAGAACGTACTCACCCGGGCGGAGATCAAGGCGGCGGACGCCATCATCATCGCTGCGGACAAAGAGGTGGACCTGGCCCGGTTTGACGGCAAGCATGTGCTGCGGGTGCCGGTGTCCGACGGCATCCACCGCCCCGAGGAGCTCATCCGCACCGCCCCCGACGCGCCGGTCTACCACCACACCGGTGAGGCGGCCCAGGAGGAGGAAGGGGAGAGATTTGGCCGTAGGATCTACAAGCAGCTGATGAACGGCGTCAGCCATATGCTGCCCTTCGTCATCGGCGGCGGCATTCTCATCGCCCTGGCCTTCCTGTTGGACGACGCCTCCATCGACTACGCTAACTTCGGCACCAACACGCCCCTGGCGGCCTGGTTCCGAAACATCGGCAATGCGGCCTTCAATGTGATGCTGCCCATCCTGGCGGCCTATATCGCCATGGCCATCGCCGACCGGCCGGGCCTGATGGTGGGCTTTGTGGGCGGCGCCCTGGCGGTGTCTGGGGCCACCTTTGCCGCCCCGGCGGGAGACTCGGGCTCTGTGTCCGGCTTTTTGGGCGCCCTCATCGCCGGCTTTGTGGCCGGTTACCTGATGCTGGGACTGCGGGCACTGTGCGACAAGCTGCCCCGGGCTCTGGAGGGCATCAAGCCGGTACTGATCTACCCGGTGGTGGGGCTGCTGCTCATCGGATTATTCATGTGTGTGATCAACCCCTTTGTGGGCATGCTCAACAGCGCGCTTTACTCCGGCCTGTCTGCCATGGGCAGCGGCAGCAAAATCCTGCTGGGCTTCGTGGTGGCGGCCATGATGGCCATTGACATGGGCGGCCCCTTCAATAAAGCTGCCTACCTCTTCGGCACCTCTACCCTGGCCACCGCGGACATCGCCGCCGGCGGATCCGACGTGATGGCCGCGGTGATGATCGGCGGCATGGTGCCCCCCATCGCCATTGCCCTTGCCACCACCTTCTTCAAAAACCGCTTCACCCAGGAGGAACGCAAGTCCGGCCCGGTGAACTACGTCATGGGCCTGTGCTTCATCACCGAGGGGGCCATCCCCTTTGCCGCAGCCGACCCCTGGCGGGTGATTTTGTCCTGTGCCCTGGGCTCTGGCGTGGCCGGCGCGCTGTCTATGCTCTTCGGCTGCGCCTCCCCTGCTCCCCACGGCGGCCTGTTCGTCTTCCCGGTGATGCACAACGTGCTGGGCTATGTGGCCGCCCTGGTCATCGGCTCCCTGGTGGGTATGATCCTGCTGGCCGTGCTGAAAAAGAAGAAGTCCTAAGGGACGAGACCGCGCCCCGGTCCGGCCCGCCCACCGGGCCGGACTGGGCAACGACAGCAATTAATTGCAACAGGAAAGGAAGCGTTTCAAATATGGTATCCGCGAAGACCAAGATCGTGAACCCCATGGGCATGCATATGCGTCCCGCCCAGCTCTTTGTAAAGGCAGTGACCCCCTTCCCCTGCCATGTGACCCTGGTGTTCAACGGCAAGGAGATCAACGGCAAGAGCATCATGAATCTGATGGCCGCCTGCATCAAGCAGGGCGCCGAGATCGAGATCCGCTGCGACGGGGACCAGGAGGCCGAGTGCCTCAAGGCCGCCGTGGACCTGGTGGACTCTGGTCTGGGTGAGTGAGCAGAGCGTAGCTGGGAAAGGACGGGACTGGACAATGAAGCTGCATGGAATTGGCGCCTCTGGCGGCATTGGGATCGGCACTGTGGTATGTGTCCGGGCGCGGGATCTGGACTACGGAAAGGTGCCCTATTCGGGGGCGGAGCAGGAGAAGGCCCGTCTGCACCAGGCGGTGGAGGCCTTCATTGCCCGTACCCAGGCCATGGCCGACCAGGTCAAAGCCCGGGTGGGGGAGAAGGAGTCTGAGATCCTCAGCGGGCAGATCACCATGCTGGAGGACCCCTATATGATCTCCCAGATGGAGCAGGCCATTGACAGCGGCAGCTGCGCCGAGGCGGCGGTGGACACGGTGTGCCAGACGTTCATGGATATGTTTGCCGCCGCCGAGGACGAGCTGATGCGCCAGCGCGCCACCGACATTGGGGACATCCGCACCCGGATGCTGGGTATCCTGCTGGGGGTGGAAGAGGTGGACCTGTCCGCCCTGCCCGCCGGCACGGTGCTGGCGGCCCATGACCTGACTCCCTCCATGACCATCGGGCTGGATAAAGAGCATGTGGTGGGTATCCTCACCGAGACTGGGGGCAAGACCAGCCATTCCGCCATTCTGGCCCGGGCGCTGGAGGTGCCTGCGGTGCTCAGCGTGCCCGACGTGCTGGAGATCGTGAAGGACGGCATGACCGCGGTGGTGGACGGCGGAGAAGGGGAGATCATCCTGTCGCCCGAGCAGGCTCAGCTGGAGGACTACCAGGCCCGGCGGGCCAAATGGCTGGGGGAGCGGGAGCTGCTCCAGATCTACCGGGACCGGGAGACCAGAACCGCCGACGGCCGCCAGGTGGCGCTGTACGCCAACATCGGCGGGGTGGTCGACGCCCAGGCCGCCGTCCATGCCGGGGCGGAGGGCATCGGCCTGTTCCGTACGGAGTTTTTGTTCATGGACCGCTCCGCCCTGCCCGGCGAGGAGGAGCAGTACGAGGTCTACCGCCAGGTGTCCCAGATGATGGCGGGAAAAGAGGTCATCATCCGCACCCTGGACGTGGGGGGTGACAAGGGCATCGCCTACCTGGGCATGGAGGCCGAGGAAAACCCCTTTTTGGGCCACCGGGCTATCCGGTACTGCCTGGATCACCCGGAAATTTACAAGGTTCAGCTCCGGGCCCTGCTGCGGGCGGGGGCAGAGCACCGAAACCTGAAGATCATGCTCCCGCTGGTCACCGGCGTGGAGGAGATCCGGGGCGCCCGGGCCCTGTTGGAGGCCTGCAAGGCGGAGCTGGGGGCGGAGGGGAAGGCCTACGACGGGGACATCGCCCTGGGGGTGATGATCGAGACTCCGGCCGCCGTCCTTATCGCCGACCTGCTGGCCCAGGAGTCCGATTTCTTCTCCATCGGCACCAACGACCTGACCCAGTACACCATTGCGGTGGACCGGGGTAACGCCCAAGTGGCCAAGCTGTATACGGTGTTCCACCCGGCGGTGCTGCGCTCCATCCGGCAGGTGATTGCCGCGGGCAAGGCGGCGGGTATCCCTGTGGGCATGTGCGGGGAGGCCGCCGCCGACCCCGCCCTGATCCCCCTGCTGCTCACCTTCGGCCTGGATGAGTTTAGCGTCAGCCCCACCTCGGTGCTGTCCGCCCGCAAGCACATCGCCGACTGGCAGGAGGAGGACGCCGCCCGGGTGACCCGGGGGGCCATGGAGCTGCCCACCGCCGCCCAGGTGGAGGCCTACCTCAAAGGTGTGCAGGGAAATTGATCTGAGCAACAGAATCACAGCGCTCTCCGGCGCGGCCTGGCCGCGTTGGGGAGCGCTGCGCGGCGTTTATGGCGGGAAGTGGGGGCTATTCGTAATTTACAGTGGGTGCCCCTAAAAATGCTAATAGCAACTTCTTCGTAAAATACAGTGGGTATCCTTCTCCGTTTGCCTTCAACATCTAATACATCTAATAGCATCTGCTTCGTAAAAAAGAGTGGGTACTTTTTCGCCCACAACAGAACGCCTGCATAGAGGAGTCAGCCTGTATAGGTTGGCTCCTCTTTTCATCATTCAAACTTATCAGATTTGTCGAGTTTATAGCGGTTTTATTAACTTTATAGTTGAAATACTCCTATTTTGATGATATAATTATTTTACCAAGGAACCCAACTGAGGAGGTGTTTCCATGAAGGTATCCTACAAAAAACTCTGGAAACTTCTAATCGACAAAGAGATCTCACAGGCAGACTTACGGAAGATGTCAGGGATCTCCTCCGGTTCAATGACGAAACTCAAAAAGGGGGAGTCCGTATCGATGGAGGTCCTTTGGAAGATATGCTCTGTGCTGAACTGTGATATCGGAGATATAGTAGAGTTTTTGCGGTAACAAGAAAGGAGGGGCTGTCAAATGTCAGGTACACGGAAAATTGAATTCAATGAGGATGACATGGTAGCAGTTATCCCTACCCCTTCGCTTAACTTACCGGATATCGTGGCTGAGCGGTGCCTGCAACCCAAAGACGGTTCCCCCTATCTGGTGTTCTACTGTAAGCCGTCAGATAAGTATGCCGGTGGCTGTCCCAACTGCGGCTCTATCAACTACATTTCCCATGGTCCTGCACAGAAGCCCAGGGTCGTCCACGATATCAACATCGGGATCACGCGGGTCGATCTGGTGCTCATAGTCCCACGGTATTACTGTAAGGATTGCGGCGCGGTATTCCGCCATGTATTTGAATCTATCCCGGAGGGCAAACAATCCACTCTCCGGCTCCGGGAGCAACTCCGCAGGGATGTCTTTACCCGTCCTTTTTCTCAGGTGGCCATGGAGTATGGCTTTACAGAGGGAACGATCCGCTACATATTTGACGAGTATGCCGATGAATTGGAGGCAAACCGTGGACCGATCATAGCGCCGGAGGTCCTGGGGATCGACGAAAAGCACATCGTCCACGCTATGCGCGGGATATTCGTGGATATCAAGACCGGCAGGCTCCTGGAAATGACAGAGAACAACAAGGAGGCGGACATAGTCGGGACCATTGAGAAGATGGTGAACTACGATAAAAACATCCGCATCGTCACGACGGATATGGCAAACGGCTACCGCGCCCATATCCAACTGTGTTTGCCAAACGCGAAACTGATCGTGGACAAATACCATGTCTACCAGGACCTCTACTCCAAGGTGTCCAAGTCGAAGAAAACCATCATGGAGAAGATCGGCCAGCAGATCAGCGAAGAACCCGATCCCGTCAAGGCCAAGCATTTGCAAACTGTACGGGACTTGGTAGTACACAACGCCTACCTTTTCAAGTTTGGGAAGGATAAACTGGCAGAGAAGACCAGACGCATCGCAATCATGGCTGATGTCTGCAAGACCTTCCCGGAATTCAACCACCTACGGCTGATCAAAGAGGGCTTTGAGCGTATTTATGAACAAGGGTCCAGAGCCGACGCGGAGGCTGTCTATAAGGAATGGGTGAAACTAATCCCGCCGAGAGGTGCCCGGAAAGCGGCAGCCTGGGAAAAGCAGTATCATGTAAGCGCAGATCTCTACGATGAATTGGCGATCTTCTACCGGACGACGCAGAAGTGGTATCAGGAGATCTTCAACTACTTCGATGATGGGTGCCAGTTCACTAACGCGGCCTCCGAGGGAACTAACAGCATGATCCAACGAATCAACGCCCAAGGGAACGGATACGGTTTCAAGCGGTTGCGGGCGAAAGCCTTATACTGGCATGACGCAGGCCCCAGAGTGACCTACAAAGTTGCCAGAAAGAAAGTGCCAGTCTATGGAGAGGAAACTTCGTCCTCCATGGGCATGGTCACTGGTTCCCATTCTCTTTTCGGGGACAGAAAGATCATCGGGTATCACGATGCCTCTGATATCGTGCAAACCGAGCAACCCACTCATCAACCGCTCTCCGTACTGCGTTTTCTCCAAGATACGGAGTTCTATGATTTTGAAACTGACTGAGAAAAGAGCGACCCGTGTTGTTTAGTATGGGTCGCTCTTTCGCGCAATGCGATTGATTTTTGTGTAATAATGTTGTTGTTTCTATTTGCATATGATATAATCAAGGCAATCTAATCTTGGAAAATCAGATACAGAAAGGGCGATTTTGATATGACCGCAAATGAACAGCTGGCCTCTGTGGGGAAGAATATCCAGGAGAAGGCCACCCTCATCTGGAATGTGGCAAATACCCTCTTTGGCGCATTCAAGCCCCACGAGTACGGCCTGGTGATCCTGCCGA
>DVKM01000101.1 GCA_018716015.1 Candidatus Enterenecus stercoripullorum
GATGATGTCGTCGTCCTCCACGCCGATCTTCTTCACAGCGGCGGCGAGGATCTGAGAGGTGGCGTAGGTATCGGAGCCGCCGAACTCACGGGCGGACACCAGCACGGCCTCGTCCGCGCCCATGGCCAGCAGCTCACGCAGCATGCCCTCGGCGGGCGGGGGGCCCATGGACACCACGACCACCTTGCAGCCGGTGGCGTCCTTGATCCGCAGAGCGGCCTCAACAGCCGCCAGGTCGTCGTGGTTGGTGATGGTCGCCATGGCGGCACGATCCATGGTGCCGTCTTCCTTCACCGCCACCACGCCGGACGTATCCGGAACCTGCTTGACACAAACAATGCATTTCATATCGTTAATTTCCCTCCAGTTCCGTTTAGTTCACGCCCAGGTTGGCGGAGATGACCATCCGCTGAACCTCGCTGGTGCCCTCGTAGATCTCGGTGATCTTCGCGTCACGCATCATGCGCTCCATGGGGTACTCACGGGTGTAGCCGTAGCCGCCGAACAGCTGCACGCAGCGGCGGGTCACGTCGCTGGCCGTCTCGGCCGCCACCAGCTTGGCCATGGCCGCGTCCACGGTGTAGGGCTCGTGGTTCTGCTTCTTCATCGCCGCGGAATACACCAGCCACTTGGCCGCCTCGGTCTTGGCGTGCATGTCCGCCAGCTGGAACTGGGTGTTCTGGAACTGGGAGATGCGCTTGCCGAACTGCACGCGCTCCTTGGTGTACTTGATGGTCTCCTCAATGGCGCCCTCGGCCAGGCCCAGAGCCTGGGAGGCAATGCCGATACGGCCGCCGTCCAGGGTCTTCATGGCGATGGCGAAGCCCTTGCCCTGCTTGCCCAGCAGACGATCCTTCGGAATCACGCAGTCCTCCATGATCAGCTCGCAGGTGGAGGAGCCGCGGATGCCCATCTTCTTCTCGTGCTTGCCCACGGAGAAGCCCTTGTCGGTGCGCTCCACGATGAACGCGGAGATCTCCTTGGACTTGCGGCCCCGCTTGTCCACCACGGTGCCGGTGACGGCGATGATGATGAACACGTTGGCGTAGCCGGCGTTGGTGATGAAGATCTTGGAGCCGTTGAGCACCCAGTCGCCGTTCTCATTCTTCACGGCGGTGGTCTGCTGGCCCTGGGCGTCGGTGCCGGCGCCGGGTTCGGTCAGGCCGAAAGCGCCCAGTCACTCGCCGGAACACAGCTTGGGCAGATACTTCTGCTTTTGCTCGGGGGTGCCGTTCTCATAGATGGGGGCCACGCACAGGCTGGTATGGCCGGACAGGATGACGCCGGTGGTGGCACACACCTTGCTCATTTCCTCCACCGCCATGATGTAGCTGAGATAGTCCGCGCCGGCCCCGCCGTACTCCTTGGGGATATAGATGCCCAGCATGCCCAGCTTGGCCATTTTCTGCACCGTGGTCTCAGGAAAGATCTCTTCCTCATCCACCATGGCGGCCAGCGGCTTGACCTCATTCTGCGCAAAATCGCAGTACATCTTGCGCAGCATTTCCTGTTCTTTGGTCAGATGAAAATCCATGTAATGGTCCTCCTTGTATAGAATGCCCCGGCGGAGCAGGTTGCTCCGCCCGGGGTCGAGCAATACGTTGTCTGTCAGGGGCTGCTCACTTGGCGTAGCTGAAGAATCCTTCGCCGGTCTTGCGGCCCAGCTTGCCGGCCCGCACCATCTTGCGCAGCAGCAGGCTTGCGCGGTACTTGGGGTCGTGGGTCTCGCTGTACAGGGTGTCCATAATGGCCAGGCACACGTCCAGGCCGATCAAGTCGCCCAGGGCCAGGGGGCCCATGGGGTGGTTGGCGCCCAGCTTCATGGCGGTGTCGATGCCCTCAGCGGTGGCCACGCCGGTGTAGAGCAGATCCACGGCCTCGTTGATCATGGGCACCAGGATCTTGTTGACCACAAAACCGGGGGCCTCCTGGACCTCCACGGGCTCCTTACCGATCTCACGGGACAGTTCGGTGATGGCGGCGCAGGTCTCGTCGGAGGTATGGGCGCCCCGGATGACCTCCACCAGCTTCATCACGGTGGCGGGGTTGAAGAAGTGCATGCCGATGAACTTGTCGGGGCGCTTGGTGGCCGCGGCAATGGCAGTGATGGAGATGGAGGAGGTGTTGGAAGCCAGAATGGTTTCCGGCTTGCAGATCTGGTCCAGCTCAGAGAAGATGCTCTTCTTGATGTCCAGGTTCTCAACAGCGGCCTCCACCACCAGATCGGCGTCGGCGGCCAGCTTCAGGTCGGTGGTAAAGCTCATCTTGCCCAGGATGGCGGCCTTGCCGGCCTCGTCCATCTTGCCCTTGGCCACCTGCTTATCCAGGGTCTTGTTCAGACGGGCCTCGGAAGCCTGGATGATCTGGTCGTTGATGTCCCGGACCACCACGTCATAGCCCTTCTTGGCAAAGACCTGGGCGATGTCCAGGCCCATGGTGCCGCCGCCGATTACTACGATTTTTTTCATACGGTTTTCCTCCTGTTCATTTCAGTCCAGCATATTTATGTATGAATTGGTCTCAATGCTTCTCAAGTGCGGATCAGCGATTCTGGAAGTGCTTCTCTTTTCTCTTCTCCAAAAAGGCGCCCATGCCCTCGTTCTTATCCTCGGTGCCGCAGGTGACGCCGAAGGCCTCTGCCTCAAAGGCGCTTCCGGTGGAGATGTCGGTCTGCATGCCCATGCGGATGCACCGCTTGGACTCCGCCACCGCAATGGGGGCGTTGGCGCAGATGGCGTTGGCCAGCTCCATGGCCTTGTCCATCAGCTCCTCGGGGGGATATACCTCGCTGACCAGGCCGATCTCCTTGGCCTCCTGGGCGCCGATGGTCTTGGCGGTGAGGATCAGCTCCATGGCCTTGGACACGCCCACGATCCGGGGCAGGCGCTGGGTGCCGCCGAAGCCGGGGGTGATGCCCAGCCCTGTCTCAGGCTGGCCGAACTTGGCCTTCTCGCTGGCCAGGCGGATGTCACAGGCCATGGACAGCTCACAGCCGCCGCCTAGGGCAAAGCCGTTGACTGCGGCGATAACCGGCACAGTCAGGTTTTCCAGACGCAGGAAGATCCCGCCGCCGTGAACGCCGAACTTCTTCCCGTCAATGGCGGAAAAGCCTTTCATCTCGCCGATATCCGCGCCGGCCACGAAGGAGCGGCCCGCGCCGGTGAGGATGACAGCCCGGACGTCATCGGACTGCTCCACCTTAGTGATGGCCTCCTCCAGGTCACAAAGCACCTGGCTGTTCAGGGCGTTGAGGGCCTCGGGACGGTCAATGGTGAGAATCGCCACCGGCCCCTGCTGTTCGAACTTGACAAATGACATGGATATATCCTCCTTTGCATGTTTCGTCCTCAGGAGTCGTCCTTATGGTTCCTGGGACCAGCCTATCACATTTTCCCACCCATGAAAAGCGGATTATAAAAATTCAATAATAACTTTTATAAATGCCTCTATTCCATGTTGCTATGGATGTGACAGCTTGCTGTTCAAAGAGATTTCCCGGCCAAGGCGCCGCCATTTTGTTATTTTTTTAACGATTTTGACCCACAAAAAAACCAAGCACCCTTGGCTAACTTCAGTATACCGTTCTGGCATTCAGATTGCAAGGAGAATTTGTGCGAAATTTTCACGGTTTCCCCAAAAGACACCGCTCTTTTTTTGTGGATTCTGACATTTTGCTTTGGGCAACCCTTTTGGTCCGGCAGTTCCCCGCATATAAAAAGCGGGGTCCAAACCCCGCTTTCACGCACTCACAACAGGTTTCCCAGCCACTCCGCCACAGGCAGGTAGACGATGGGTAGAAACATGGCAGGCAGCAGATTGCCCACCTGGATTCTGGTCTTGCCCAGCTCCAGCATGTTAATGGCGATGGCCACGATGAGGGTACCCCCCACGGCGGTCATCTCAGTGACCACCGCCTCGGGCAGATAAGGACCCACCAGCCCGGCCAACAGGGTGATGCCCCCTTGGTAGATCAGCAGCGGGATGGTGGAAAAGGCCACCCCAATACCCATGGTGGCCGCAAAGGAGATGGCAGTCACCCCATCGATGACCCCCTTGGAAATGATGATCTCATAGTTGTGGTTCAGCCCCGCCTCAATGGAGCCGGTAATGGCCATGGCTCCTACGCAGAACAGCAGAGCGGTGTTGACGAAGCCCTCGGTAAAGCGGCTGCTCCCCTGCTTCTGGAGCAGCCGGCCCCGGATCAGGTCTCCCGCTCCCTCCAGGCGGCGCTCGATATCCACGGCGTTTCCCAGGATAGCGCCCACCACCATACACACGATGACGCACAGGGTGTTCTGGGTACCCAGCATATTGCTCACGCCGATGCCCAGCACGCACAGGCCCAGGGCGTGGGTCAGGATTGCCATGAGCCGCTGGGAGATCAGATTGCGGAAGAGCAGTCCCACCGCGCTGCCGACCAGTACCAGCACCACATTGATGATCGTTGCCAGCATATTCTCTCCTCCTCAGCCCCGCTCTTCCGCCCCATACCGTGCAAAAAAATCCCGGGTCTGGTCGGCGTTGCGCAAGATCTCCGCTTTCAGTTCCTCTACGCCGGCAAACTTTTTCTCCGGCCGGATCCGGGCATAAAACTCCACCCGGATCTCCTGGCCGTACAGGTCCCCGGAGTAATCCAGCACCCAGGGCTCCACCGTCACCCGGCCATCGTGGTCCACCGTGGGGCGCACCCCCACGTTGGTCACCGCCAAATGGCTCTCCCCGCCGACAATCACCCGGGTGGCGTAAACTCCAAACGCGGGCGGCAGGATACCCTCCGGTAAAAACAGGTTGGCGGTGGGAATACCCAGCCGCCGGCCCAGCTGCTTGCCATGGACTACCCGGCCGGACAGCACATGGGGGTGGCCCAGGAAACGGTTGGCCCGCTCCATCTCCCCCCCCTCCAGAAGTCCCCGGATGTAGGTGGAGGATACGGTGACACCGTCCAGCTCCACCTGGCGGATGACGTCACAGCCCAGGCCCAGTTCCCGGCACAGCCCGGCCAGCCGTTCCGGCGTGCCCTCCCCCCGGTAGCCGAAGCGGTGGTTATGCCCCACCACCACATGGACGGCCCGGAAACTGCCCGCCACCACTTCGGTGACAAACCGGTCCCAGGGCATCTCCATCATGGATCGGTCGAAGGGCAGCACCTCCACCTCCCGCACGCCGTAATACTCCTCCATCAGCCACGCCCGGTCCTGGGGGGTGTTGAGCAGCGGAACGGCCCGCCCCGTAACCAGTTCCCGGGGATGGCGGGCAAAGGTCAGGGCCGCCGGAACGGCCCCCATCTCCCCCGCCACCTGGGCCACCCGGCCTAGCAGTGCCCCGTGGCCCAGATGCACCCCGTCAAAGAAGCCCAGGGCAATCACTTGTTTTTCTTGATCTGTGATATGCAATGTTTACACCTCGAAAAAGCTCTTTACTGTGCGCAGCTGTCCGTCCGAGCCACGGCAGACCGCCAGAAATTCTCCCACCGGGCTGTATACCCGCCAGCTCCCCTCCCGCGGGAAGGTAAAGGCCGCGCCGCTGCGCACCCGCTTGGCCTGGGCGGCGGTCAGCTCCAGCGCCGGAAGGTGCCGGAAGCAGCTGTCCACCGGCAGCAGCAGCCCTGACGGGTCTGCCGTCTGCTGTACCTGCTCCAGTGTGACGGCCTCCTCCAGGGTATAGCCCGCCGCCATGGTGCGCCGCAGACTGCTCATGCACCCCCCGCAGCCCAAAGCCTGCCCGATGTCATGGCAGAGGGTACGCACATAGGTGCCCTTGGAGCAGCGTACCCGCAGACTGTAATCCGCCGGGCCCGCCTGCCCCTCCACCATCAGGTCATAAATGGTAATCCGCCGGGGCTTGCGCTCCACTTCCCGCCCCTTTCGGGCCAGTTCGTACAGCTTTTTACCGTCAATTTTTACCGCGGAGTACATAGGAGGGACCTGATCGATCTCCCCCCGGAATTGAGGCAACACCCCCTCCAGATCCTGCCGGGTGGCTGTCACAGGGTGGGTCTCCACCACCGCGCCGGTGGTATCCTGGGTGTCGGTAACCTGTCCCAGGCGCAGCCCGGCCACATACTCCTTCTCCCCCCCTGCGGCAAATTCCACCGCCCGGGTGGCCCGGCCCACAAACACCGGCAGCACCCCGGTAGCCATAGGGTCCAGGGTGCCGGCGTGGCCGATGCGTTTTTCGTGGAAGACGCCCCTCAGCTTGGCGCACACGTCCATGGAAGTCCATCCGGCGGGTTTGTCGATGATGATGATGCCACTGGGCATTGATATTCCTCCTCTCGGAAGGGAGCGCCGGATTTGCCCGCCGCGTCCCAAAGGCTCCGGGATCCCTCAGTCCCGCGCTCCCTTCATCTCCCCATCAATGGCCCCGATGATCTCTTGCTCCGCCTCAGCCACACTGCCGTGCACCGTGCATCCGGCAGCTGCCTTGTGTCCGCCTCCTCCCAGACGGGCGCAGGTAGCGCTGGCGTTCAGATCCGCGGCGGTGCGCAGGGATATCTTGCACTCCCCCGGCTTCAGTTCCCGGATGGTGGCCGAGTGGCGCACCCCCTCAATCTGGCCCACGAAGGCGGCGATGTCCTCCGCGTCGTCCTCGGTTGCCTGGGCCTGGGCCATCATCTCCAGGGAGATGGGGGCCACCGCCACCGTGCCGCCGTGGTACAGCTTCATAGTCTGTAAGATCAGACTTTCCAGCCGCAGCCGGGCCATGGTCTTGGTGCGGAAGTGCTTCTTGTTCAGCCGCTGATAGGGAATCCCCACCGCCATGAGCTCCGCCGCCACACGGTGGGTGTTGGCTGTGGTATTGGAGTAGACAAAGCAGCCGGTGTCCGTGGACACCGCCACATACAGCGGTATGGCCACCGCCTGGCTCAGGCCGTCCAGCTCCGCCGCCAGGGCGTATACCAGCTCGCCGCAGGCGGCCTTGTCCGACTCCAGCCAGGTCTCCCGGGCGAAGAACTCCTGAGAGGGGTGGTGGTCGATGGCCAGATCGATACGGCCTTTGTAGGGGTCTGCATTGGGGGGCAGCAGGCCCAGCGAGGCCACGTCCACGCTCACCACCGTGTCGGGGACAAAATCCGCCGGGGCTGTCCGCCCCTCCAGATACTCCTGAAACAGCTTAGTGGCGTCCCGGTTCTCCAGCAGCCAGGCGGTCTTGCCCATCCCCCGCAGCAGCTCCATCAGCGCGGCGGCACAGCCGATGGTGTCCCCATCCGGGCGCTTGTGGGTCAAAATCAGATAATTATCCCGCTCCCGCAGGAACCGGGCGGTTTCCTTGCAGTTCATGGATCAGTCCTCCTCGTCATCCAACACGATATGCTCGTTGGCCGGGTTGGCCAGCTTGACCACATTGGGGTCCCGAAGCATCTCCAGAATATGGGCCCCGTGACGGATGGAGTCGTCCTCCTCAAACACCAGCTCAGGGGTGTAGCGCAGGTTCAGCCGCTGTCCCAACTCCCGGCGCAGGTAGCCCGCGGCGGACTTGAGCCCCTTCACCACCTGGGCCGCCGAGGACTTGTCCAGCATGGACACATAGACCTTGGCATAACGCAGGTCTGAGGTGGTCTCCACCGCGGTGACTGAGATCATCCCCGTCACCCGGGGATCCTTCACATTCGGAATAAGGGCGGCCAGCTCCCGCTGGATCTCCTCGTTGATGCGTCCAATTCGATTGCTTGGCATAGTTTGTTCTCCTTTCCGGACAGTGGCCTGCCCGCGGGTTTCCCATCAGATCGTGACCGTCAGCCAACACTGGCCAGGGCAGCCTCGTTCCATGGGAGGGGAGCACAGCTGCTCCAACGTGTCCAGAGCCAGACCGGCCAACTCCCCCTGAAAGTGGGGCACCCGATCCTCCCGATCCACCCCCACCCACAGGTTCCACAGCTCTACCCGCTCCCCTGGGCGACAGTGCTCCATCAGATAGAAGCGCAGGGCATCGGCATCTTCCTGTGTGGCCTCCAGATCCAGCTCATACTGGAACGGTTTCAGTGCCAGCCCAAGCTCGTCCACCGCGCTCCGGTAATATTCATGGGGCCGCACGGAAAAACCGTCCGATTCCACCGTGAATTTACCCGTACACCTGACCCGGCGAAAGGCCGGCTCCAGCAGAGGCAGCGGACGGTCAGCTGCCAGCAGGATCACTCTGCTCATGAAATACTCCTTTCCGACCGCTCACACTGGTCTGGCAAATTCCAGCCTTACCTCTTTTCTCTCCACATCTGTCTGAGAGTATGCGGTCAAATCAAAGCCGATGAGAGAGAAGCCCATTTTTCGGTAAAAACAAATGGCCGGGTAGTTGCAGCTCTGAGTCTCCAGCACCAGGGAGCGGGTCCCGGCAGAGCGGGCCTCGGCCACCGCTCTTTCCATCAGGCCCCTTCCCACACCGCCCCGGCGGCAGTCCTCCGCCACCCACAGGTTGCTCACCCGCATCCTGTTGTTCCACCGCTCGTGGCTCAGCTCCAGGTAGCCCAGCTCCCGCCCCGCTTCCACCGCGGCGAACACCTGGGGTTCCTCCAGCCAGGGCTCCATCAGGGTATCCTCAAACTGTTTCTCCACCGGGGCGGGAAAGGCCCGCCGGGTCAGGGCAACGGTGAAGGTATCCTCCCTTTCCCGGAACTCCACATCGTAATAATACTCCGTCTGGTAGCGAAAAACCAGCTTTTTCCCCCGGCAGGATTCATCCAGTTTCATGAGTTCCATTGTCTTTCCTCAATATGGCGGCAGGGCGGGCGAAACCGCCCGCCCCGCAAAAATTTCACACTTCAACCTGCTCCATCTGGAAGGCCTCGATGACGTCGCCCTCCTTGATGTCCTGATATTTCTCAATCGTAATGCCGCACTCGTAGCCACGGGCAACTTCCTTGACGCTGTCCTTAAAGCGCTGCAGGGAGCTCATGACGCCCTCGTGGATGACGATGCCGTCCCGCACCAGGCGGATCTGGGCGTTGCGCACCATCTTGCCCTCGGTGACGTAGCAGCCGGCCACGATGCCCACGCCGGTAATCTTGTACACCTGCCGCACCTCGGCCTCGCCCAGGGCCACCTCCCGGAACTTGGGGGAGAGCATGCCCTTCATGGCCGCCTCGATCTCGTTGATGGCGTCATAAATCACCCGGTACATACGCATATCCACCTTGTTGCGGGCGGCGGTCTCAGCGGCGTTCTTATCCGGCCGGACATTGAAGCCCACGATGATGGCATTGGAGGTGGTGGCCAGCATCACGTCGGACTCGTTGACGGCGCCCACGGCACAGTGGATGACCCGCACCCGTACCTCCTCGTTAGAGAGCTTCTCCAAGCTGGCCTTCACCGCCTCGGCGGAGCCCTGCACGTCTGCCTTGACGATGAGATTGAGCTCCTTCATCTCCCCGGCCTGAATCTGGCTGAACAGTTCCTCCAGGGACACCTTAGTCTTGACCGAACCGGTGGTAGCGTTCTTCCGCTCCGACTTGCGCTGCTCCACCAGCTCCCGGGCCATACGCTCGTCGGCCACAGCGTGAAAGTCGTCCCCCGCGCCGGGCACCTCGCCCATGCCGATAATCTCCACCGGGACGGAGGGTCCCGCCTGGGTGACCTTGCGGCCCTTGTAGTCGGTCATGGCCCGCACGCGGCCCACGGCGGTGCCGGCGATGATGATGTCCCCCTGATGGAGGGTGCCATTCTGCACCAGCAGGGTAGCCACAGGGCCCCGGCTCTTGTCCAGCCGGGCCTCGATGACGGCGCCATGGGCAGCCCGGTTGGGATTAGCCTTCAGCTCCTGTACCTCGGCGGTGAGCGTGACCATCTCCAGAAGATTCTCAATGCCCATGCCCGTCTTGGCGGAGATGGGGCAAATGATGGTCTCGCCGCCCCACTCCTCGGGCACCAGCTCATACTCGGTGAGCTGCTGCTTGATGCGCTCGGGGTTGGCCTCAGGCTTATCCATCTTGTTGATGGCCACGATGATGGGGATGTTGGCCGCCTTGGCATGGTTGATGGACTCCACCGTCTGGGGCATGATCCCGTCGTCGGCGGCCACCACCAGGATGGCAATGTCGGTAACCATGGCCCCCCGGGCGCGCATGGCGGTGAACGCCTCGTGGCCGGGAGTGTCCAGGAAGGTGATAGGCTTGCCGTTCACCTCCACCTGGTAAGCGCCGATGTGCTGGGTGATGCCGCCAGCCTCACCGGACACTACATTGGCGTGGCGGATATAGTCCAGCAAAGAGGTCTTGCCATGGTCCACATGGCCCATGACCACCACCACGGGGGCCCGGGGCACCAGGTCCTCCTCTTTATCCTCGGTGGTGTCAATGAGCTTTTCTTCGATGGTGACCACCACTTCCTTCTCTACCTTGCAGCCCAGCTCCATAGCCACCAAAGCGGCGGTGTCGTAGTCAATGATGTCGCTGAGGGAGGCCATGACGCCCATTTTGATCAGAGTCTTGACCACCTCGGCGCCGGTCTTCTTCATACGAGAGGCCAACTCGCCCACGCCGATCTCGTCGGGTATCTTTACAGTGAGAGGAGTTTTTTTGGCAATCTCCAGCTGGAGGCGGCGCATCTTCTCCGCCTCCTCCTGCTTGCGCTTGCTGCCGAAGTTCTGGTTCCGGTTCCGGCTATTGCGGTTTTGGAACTTCTGCTTGCCGGTCTGCATGCGGTTTGCTTTGTCCGGGGCCAGGTCCTCCAGGCGCTGGTCGTACTTCTCCAGGTTCACCTGGCCGCCCTTGCGGGTATCCACCACCTTCTTGGCCGGGGTACGGCTGGCAGGAGCAGCAGACTGCTTACCCTCCCCACCTTTCTGGGTCTGGGGCTGGCCCGGCTTGTTCTTCCGCTGATCCCCAGCCGCCTCCTGGCTAGCCGATGGCCCCTTCTCCCCTTCCGCCGTCTTGGGCTCGGAAGCGGGGGGCTCCTCCTTCTTGGGCTCATGGTACACATCGGCGTAGATGGACTCGATGGAATCCACCTGGTTGTGCTGGGTCAGATGCTCAAAGATGATGCTCAGCTCCCGGTCCGTGAGCACCTTAGTGGGAGACACCGTCTCCTTGGTGTGCTCGGCCAGAATGCCGGTGATGGCTTTGGCTTGCATGCCAAAGTCCTTTGCCACGTCCCGGGCGTTGTATTTCGCAAGGCTCAAACAGGCCACCTCCTATGGTTACACTTCCACATCAACGGGCTTTTCTTCCGCCCGCACTGTCTTGTTCCGGTTCGACCGGCGCTCTTTCCGCCGGCCGGCCTTTTCTTCCAGCTGCCCGGCCAGTTTTAGCAGGCTCTCGTCCCGCTGAGCCAGGCGGCGAATCAAGGCCGCGGCCAGCCCCAGGTCCGTGGGGGCAAGCAGCGCGCAGCTGCTCCGGCCCAGGCTCCAGCCCAGTTCCCCCTTGGAATAGGGTAGGCGGACCAGGGGAGCATTCCCCCGCTGGGCCAGCTTTTCCCCCCGGCGGCCGGTGGCCGCCCCGGCGTCCGCCGCTAGCAGCACCGCCTTGGCCCGCCCGGCCTGGCAGGCCCCGGCCACAGGGTCTTCCCCCACGGCTAGGTTTCCGCTGCGCAGGGCCAGGCCCAGCAGGCCCAACACATTATCCGTCACCGCCGTCACCCGCTCTCATTTGCTCGGCCAGGGCGGCATAGACCTCCTGGGACACCTGAGCGGACAGGGCCCTCTCAATGGCGCGGCTCTTCTGTGCCTTGGCCAGGCAGGCCGCAGTGGGGCACAGATAGGCCCCCCGGCCGGGCTTCTTTCCCCGGAAGTCCAGGGAGATCTCCCCCTCCGGTGAGCGCACCACCCGGATCAGCTCGTTTTTTGGCTTGTGTTCCCGGCATCCCAGGCACTGGCGTATGGGTATCTTTTTCGGCATGTGCCTTCACCCCCCCTGACTGCGGCCCCGGCGTCCCGGACCCGTTTCCCGCTTAGACTTCCTCCGGCTCCTGCTCCGGCTCCGCCTCTATTTCATCCTGGGTCAACACCGGCTCCTCCTGAGGAGGCTCCGGGGCGCTGGCCGGACGGATATCAATTTTATAGCCCGTGAGCCGGGCGGCCAGGCGGGCATTCTGCCCCTCCTTGCCGATGGCAAGGGACAGCTGATCATCAGGCACCACCACCCGGCAGCTCTTGCCCGGCTCCAGCTCGGTGACACTGAGCACGTCGGCGGGGGCCAGGGCGGCGGCCACATACTGGCCGGGGTCCTCCGACCACTTGATGATGTCCACCTTTTCCCCCCGCAGCTCTTCCACCACGGCGTTCACCCGCTGGCCCCGTGGGCCCACGCAGGCGCCGATGGGATCCACGTTGGGGTCCTCGCTCCAGACGGCCAGCTTGGTGCGGCTGCCCGCCTCCCGGGCGATGGACATGACCTCCACAGTGCCGTCATAGATCTCGGGTACCTCCAGCTCAAACAGGCGCTTGACCAGCCCGGGGTGAGTGCGGGAGATAAGCACTTGGGGCCCCCGGGTGGTGCGGCGCACCTCCACCACATACACCCGGACCCGGTCACCCTCGTGGATGACCTCCCCTTTCACCTGCTCGTTGGCACCCAGGAAGGCGTCGGTATACTCTCCCCCGGAGGTCAGGCGGATGGCCACCGAGCCGGTGCGCCCATCCACCCGGGTGGCGGTACCGGTGAGGATCTCGTGTTCCTTCGAGGAGAACTCGTCAAAGACCATGCCCCGCTCGGCCTCCCGCATTCCCTGGATGATCACCTGGCGGGCGGTCTGGGCGGCGATGCGGCCAAAGTTCTTAGGCTTGATCTCAATGCGCAGCACATCCCCCAGCTGGGCCCGGGGCAGGGCTTTCTGCGCGTCTTCCAGACTGATCTCGGTGTGAGGATTGTCCACCGCCTCCACCACGTCCTTCTTGACGTACATACGCACCTCGCCCTTTTCCTCATTGGCGTCCACCACCACGTTGTCGGTGATGCCCTCGTGGTCCCGCTTGTAGGCGGCAATGAGCGCCTGGGTGATCTTCTCGATCATATATGCCTTGGGAATGCCCTTCTCCCGCTCAATGTCCGAAATTGCCGCGAAGAACTCCTTGGCATCCAGTTCGGTGCTCTTGACGGGGACCTTTTTCTTAGCCATGACCATTACTCCTTCAAAATGAGACGTGCAGGCGCACCTGCGCCACGTCCTTCTTTTCAAAGCGCCTGTCGTCCACCAGCACGTCCCCGTCCTGGTATCCGGTCAGCACGCCGGTATACTCTTTGCTCCCCGCCTGAGGGCGGTACAATTTTACATCCACCTGCTGACCCATGCACGTTTCAAAGTGTTCCGGCTTGCGCAGCGCCCGGTCCAGTCCCGCGGAGGACACCTCGAAGAGGTAGCTGGTGGGGATGGGATCGGCCTCGTCCAGCAGGTCGGAGAGGGGCCGGGACACCGCCTCACAGTCATGGATGGACACGCCGCCCTCCTTGTCAATGTAGACGCGCAGGTACCATTCCCCCGCTTCCTTAACATACTCCACATCCCACAGGGTGCAGCCGCACCGCTCCGCCACCGGGGCGGCCAGGGCGGCCACCACGTCGGTTACCTTCGCCATGCCAGATCTCCTCTCTACTCGAAAAGAAAGAGTGAGGCGGGCGCCTCACTCTTTCTAACTACCATACTTACAATAAAATTATAGCATATTGTTCCAGACAATGCAAGTACCTTTTTTACGGTTTGCGCGTTTCCTTTCCCCAAGCAGAACGCTCCGCCCGCTCTGCCACCGGCTGGGGCCGGGGATAACCCACCCCCCGCTCCTGAAGCGCCGCCGCGGAATGGTGCCGGATGGGCTTCCACTCCACCCGGCAGAACAGGGCCGCCAGGGAAATGGGTATGTAGGTGAGCATGAACAAGGGGAATAGAATCAGCAGCGTCCCCTTGCGCCAGGTAGGGGCGGCGATCTGCTTCCACTCGGAGATGAGGGTGAGCCCGCCGTAGAGCAGCAGGCTGATATAGAAGCTGAACGCGTTTTGCCACAGAAATTGCAGCGTCTGGGAAAACACCCTGGCAGACACAGCCAGCGGCTGAGTCAGCCCGGAAAAAATGATGAAAATCTGGAATCCGAATATGGCTAGGCTGAGCAGCATGCCGGGGGCCACCGTCATGAGCATATCAAAGCAGGCAAACCGCCCGCCCTTCTGGGTAAAGCAGCCCTTGAGCAAAGGCCACCAGTACTTTCCGGCCACCTGGTAGATCCCTTTGGACCAGCGCATGCGCTGACGCCAGGATTGACCGAAGCCGGTAGGCTGCTCGTCGTAGATCACCGCCTTGTCGCAGTAGCCGATCTTCCGCCCCTTCACCGCGCAGTCCACGGAAAACTCGATGTCCTCCGTGAGCAGATGGAAGGGCCAGCCCCCCTCCTCCCGGATCACCCGGGAGGAAATCAGGTATCCGGTGCCGGATACCGCGCAGCCGGTGCCCAGCTGCATCCTAGGAAAGTTGAGGAACCGTGCCTCCCGGATGAACCACAGGGAATAGCCGGCAGAGATCCAGTTGGAGGCGTAATTCTTGGAGTTGCGGTAGCAGGTGATGGCGTCGTATTTCCCAGTATCAAATACGGCGTTCATCTCGGCCACGAAGTTTCGGTCCACCAGGTTATCCGCATCGAAGATGAGATACCCCGCGTAATCCTCCGCCAGCCCCTCCGCCTCCAGGCGGCGAAACAGCCAGTCCATGGCCCAGCCCTTACCCACCTTGACGGTGTCAAAGCGCTCATACACCCGGGCGCCATGGCGGACGGCCACTGCGGCGGTGCTGTCGGTACAGTTATCCGCCACCACGTAGACGTCCAGAAGATGGGCGGGATAGTTCTGCCCCCTCAGACAGTCAATCACCTCTCCGATAACCTGCTCCTCATTTCGGGCGCAGACGATGGCAGCAAAGCGGTGCTGACGCACCGCCGGGCCGTAGGCCGGCCGTTTGCGCATCAGCACACTGATCACCACATAGAACACCTGATATAGATAAAGCACCGCCAGCAGCAGCGTCAAGAGGCCGCAAAACTTTTGCAGTGTAAGCAGCATAACAAACGCACCCCTATGCACGTTTTATGGTAACTTCTTGTTTGATTCTATCGAAAATAGGGCGCTAGTTCAACCACTTTCCGCAAAGATTCAGAAAATCTTAAGAAATGAAACGTTCCCCACGGAAAGGCGGCGGCAGTTCCGGTCATTCCGGGCAAAACGGCCGCGGCCCGCCGCGCCATCGTTACATTTTCTCCGGCGCGGAAACACCCAACAGACCCAGGCCGTTGGCCAGCACCAGCCGGACAGTATCCGCCAGCTTCAGCCGGGCAAGGCGCAGCCCTCTCTCCTCCCCCCGGATACGGCAGGCGTTGTAGAACCGGTGGAAATCCCCCGCCAGGGCGGTGAGGTAGCGGTTGATCCGGCTGGGATCGTAGTCCCGGGCGGCCAGCTTCAGTTCCTGGGGGTACTGAGCCAGATTCTTGATCAGCTCCCGCTCCTCGCTTGTAGCCAGCAGAGCGGCGTCCACCTGAGCGGCGGCGGGCACCCGGTCCCCGTCCTGGGCCAGGTTGGCCAGCAGCGAGCAGATCCGGGCGTGGGCGTACTGCACATAGTACACCGGATTGTCCGAATCCTGGCGCACCGCCAGGTCCAGGTCAAAGTCCAGGGGGCTGGTGGCCGCCCGGTTGTTGAAATAGTAGCGGGCGGCGTCCACGCTGATCTCATCCAGCAGGTCGTGCAGGGCGATAGCCTTTCCGGTGCGCTTGGACATACGCACCGGCTTGCCGTCCTGCAGCAGGTTGACCAGCTGCATGAGCACGATGACCAGCCGGCCCGAGCCGTCCAGTCCCAGGCCGTCCAGGGCAGCCTGGAGCCGGGCCACATGGCCGTGGTGGTCGGCGCCCCACACGTTGATCACCTTGTCAAACCCCCGCTTTTCAAACTTGTTACGGTGGTAGGCGATGTCGGCGGCGAAATAGGTGTAAAACCCGTTGGCCCGGCGCAGCACGTCGTCCTTCAGATCCAGCTTATCCACCTGCTCCTGGCTCTTGCCCTCCCGGAGGTATTTCTCCTTAAGCAGCCCCGTGGTGTCCAGCCACAAGGCCCCCTCCTTCTCATAGGTCCAGCCCTTTTGGGTAAGCAGTTCCACCGTCTGGGCCACATAACCGCTTTCATGCAGGGTGGACTCGAAGAACCACTCATCGTATTCAATGCGGTACTTGCGCAGATCCTCCTTCATCTTGGGAATGTTGCGCTCCAGGCCGAACCGGGCCATATCTTTTTCCCACTGTTCCTCCGGAGCATCCCGGTAGGAATCGCCGTGCAGCGCATAAAAGCCCTGGGCCAGCTCCTTGATGTCGTCCCCGTGGTAGCCCTCCTCAGGGAAGGGGTAGCTCTCCTCCCCCAGCAGAATCTGCATGTACCGGGCGTGGATGGACTGGGCAAACTTGTGGATCTGGTTGCCCGCGTCGTTGACGTAGAACTCCTTCCAGGTGCCGTAGCCCTCCCGCTTGAGGACGTTGGCCAGGGTGTCCCCCAGCACGCCTCCCCGGGCATTGCCCATGTGCATGGGCCCCGTGGGGTTGGCGGAAACAAACTCCACCATCACCTTCTGGCCTTTGCCCTCGTCGGAGCCGCCGTACCCCTGGGGATCGGCCTCCACAGCGGCCAGCACCCCGCCGTACCAGCGCGGGTCATAGAAGAAGTTCAGAAAGCCCGGGCCGGCCAGGTCCACCCGCTGAAAGTAAGAGCCGGCCAGGTCCAGATGGTCCAGGATGATCTGGGCCACTTCCCGGGGGGGCTTGCCCAGGGCCTTGGCCCCCGCCATGGCAAAGGAAGAGGCAAAGTCCCCGTTTCGGCTGTCCTTGGGCACCTCTACGCTGCCCCGGATATCCTTGCCGCCGGAAAGCAGCCCCTCCGCCGCGGCCTTCTCATAAGCGGCCTGGGTCAAATGGGCCACCTGTTCCCGGGCGGCCTGGATCATGTTCGCCATTGCATTCACACCTATCTTCTCGTAAAATTCAGTCCTGATATTCTATGCTCATTGCTTCAGCTTTAATGCCGGGTCCCGCTTCACGCTCATGCGGAACAGGTTCTGCCCAGCCAGCAGATTGTCAATCTCCACGGCGTAGTCAATCTCCAGATCACCGCCGTTCTCCCCCACAGTGTTCTTCATCCGCTTGGTGTTGATCCCCACCGAGAGGGAGCCATAGGGCGTCTCGTACATGGACAGGTGGCGGCAGCCCTCCTCAAACACCATCTGGGAGTTCACGCTGCCCTCCCGCAGCAGGGTCACCCGGCCGCCCTCAATGCGCAGCACGGTGGTGGTCCCCTCCAGCCCGGTCAACTCGCTCTCCTCATAGGAGATGGTATATCTCCCCTGGCCATCCCGAATCAGGCTGCCCGGGGTGACCAGTTCCATCTCCTCGGGGCCGTTCTCCCCATTGTACTGGCTGCCCTTGATGGAAATAATCACATTGTCCGTCATGCCGTTATCCCCTCATTCCACGTTGTCAATAGATCGTGATGTCGATTTCTTCCACATCCGCGCCCACGTCCTCCCCCAAAAAGGCAGAGGCCAGCGCGGCAAAGTCCCCGGTGTCGTCGCTGACGAAGTACCGGTGCCGGCCCGGTCGCGTCCGTCCGGCCCGCAGGCCCTGGGCGGAGAGCTGTCCGGCCACCCACCGGGCACACTGCTCCCCCACGTCCACCAAAGTCACCTGAGGCCCCATATACCGGGCGATGAGGGGCTTGAGCAGGGGATAGTGGGTACACCCCAGCATGAGCGTATCCACCCCCTGCTCCCGCACGGGGGCTAAGTACTCGGCCACAACGGTCTCGGCCACAACGTCCCCGGGCTGGTACCGGCCGTTTTCCACCAGGGGTACCAGCAGCGGACAGGCCCGGGCGATCACTTCGGTCCCGGGCCGCAGGGCGGCCAGCGCCCGCTCATAGGCGCCGGAGCGAATGGTCGCCCTGGTGCCGATGAGCCCCACCTTCCCGTTCGCGGTACACTGGGCGGCCGCTCTGGCCGCCGGCTCCACCACGCCGAACATCGGCGCCGCCCATTCCGCCCTGAGCACATCCAGCGCGGTGGTGGACACCGTGCCGCAGGCCACCACGATGGCCTTGGGCTGAAAGCCGCTGAGAAAAGCCACGTCCTGCCGGGCGTACCGGATTATAGTCTCCCGGGACCGGCCGCCGTAGGGCACCCGCCCAGTGTCCCCGAAATAGACCAGGTCCTCCTCGGGCATGATCCTGGCCAGCTCCCGCATGGCGGTCAGCCCGCCAAGACCGGAGTCAAACACCCCGATGGGCCGGTTGTCCATAGGCCGCCTCCCTCTCTATCGCTCCGGATTCTCTTCTGAAACCATGCTATTATATGCTATCTCTTCTATAAAAACAAGTGGGGATTTCCCCAATTTCTTTTCCGCCCAGCAGATATTCCCTATAGGGCTCCCTCTTGACGGCAGCCCATTTTCCAGCTTGCAAAATCTCCCTGCCCACATTATAATATCCGAGAATAGAATTCATTTCACACGGAGGTCTTTGTTATGGCTTTGGACAGGCAGTGGTTTCAGGACCTGGAGACGCGCATCCCCAAGGGGGAGGTGCGCACCCGCTTCGCCCCCTCCCCCACGGGGTATATGCACGTGGGCAACCTACGCACCGCGCTGTATACCTACCTCATCGCCCGCCACGCCGGGGGCAAGTTCATCCTACGCATTGAGGATACCGACCAGGGCCGCCTGGTGGCCGACGCCACCGACATCATCTACGCCACTATGCGCCGCTGCGGCCTGAACTGGGACGAGGGCCCCGACGTGGGCGGCCCCGTAGGCCCCTATATCCAGACCCAGCGCCGGGACCTGTACGGTAAGTATGCCCAGCTTCTCATCGAGACCGGCCACGCCTACCGCTGCTTCTGCTCCGAGGAGCGCTTGAGCCAGCTCCACCAGGACGACCCCAACGCCAAGTACGACCGCCACTGCCTGTCCCTCACCCCCGAAGAGATCCAGGCCAAATTGGATGCCGGGGAGCCCTACGTCATCCGCCAGCGCATCCCCGAGGGCACCACCACCTTCCACGACGCGGTGTACGGCGACATCACCGTAGACAACAGCGAGCTGGACGACCAAATTTTGATCAAGTCCGACGGCCTGCCCACCTACAACTTCGCCAATGTGGTGGACGACCACCTCATGGGCATCACCCACGTGGTGCGGGGGGCCGAGTACCTGTCCTCCGCGCCCAAGTACAACCTGCTCTATGAGGCCTTTGGCTGGGAGATCCCCACCTACGTCCACTGCGCCAGCGTCATGATCACCGATCGGTCAACCGGAGCGGTGCGCAAGATGTCCAAGCGCAAGGGCGACCCCTCCTACGAGGATCTGATGGAGCAAGGCTACCTATCCGAAGCGGTGGTCAACTATGTGGCCCTTCTGGGCTGGGCTCCCCACGGGGCGCTTTCCGAGCAGGAGTTCTTTACCCTGCCCCAGCTGGTGGACGCCTTCGACATCTCCGGCATCTCCAAGTCCCCCTCCGCCTTTGACCTGGAAAAGCTCAACTACTTTAACGCCGCCTATCTCCGGGCTATGTCCCCGGAGGAATTTGCCAAGGTGGCCCAGCCCTATATCCGCCAGGGGGTGAAAAATCCCGCCTATGACACTGCCGCCATCGCCGCCTTGCTCCAGGCCCGGTGCGAAAAACTCACCGACATCCTGGAAAAGGTGGACTTCTTCGACGCCCTGCCCGACTATGACGTGGAGCTGTTCACCAACAAGAAGTCCAAAACCAACCCTGAAGTGTCCCTGAAGATGCTCCAGGCGGCAGCCCCTGTCCTGTCCGCCATTCCGGAGTGGAACCAGCAGGCTATCCATGACGCTCTCATCAGACTGGCCGAATCCCTGGGGGTGAAAAACGCCACTCTCATGTGGCCTTTGCGCATCGCCCTGACCGGCCGCGCCGTGACCCCCGGCGGGGCGGTGGAGATCTGTCATATTCTGGGGAGAGACGAAGCCCTCCGGCGGATCCAGGCCGGCGCGGATAAGCTCTCCTGACCGCTGCCCCGGCTGGAAGGCCCATGTCCGCTCTGCTCTGGCAGACGAATCCCCCCTGTGCCAAAGAGGCCAGACAGTGTGCCGGCCCGGCCCACTATGGCATAGCAGGTACCTTCTGCCCCTCTCTCCTCTAGGTTAGCAAACGAGGAGGCAATCCCGCCCCCTTCCATACCCGTCCCACATGGAAAGCCGCCTGGTAACAGGCGGCTTTCCTCTCCCCATTCCATCCCCTCCCCTGTTCGACCGGTCCGCCCGCTCCTTCTTTTCCAGTCCTGGCAAACTTTTTCAAATTTTTTATTAAAATTTCCAATTTTCTCTTGGCCAGTTCATACTTTTTTGATATTATTAGTAGGAGTTCGACAAGATCCCACACAATTCAGCAAGGAGGTTTCAAATCATGCAAGCAGTCAATCCCGAAGCAATTGCCCTGTTTGGCCTGTTCACCACTGTCATCTGCTTTGGCCTGGAACAGCTTGGCGTCGGCGTCAAGGGGGCCGACCATGACAAGCTCACCCGCACCCTAGGGTACATCGCCATCTTCTTCGGCGGCTTTACCCAGCTGTTCACCGCTGGGATGATGTACATCTTCAGCGTGGGCGGGGACCACAGCATCTATCTGGGGACCATTTTTGGCTTCTTCGGTATGTTCTGGGTCCTGGTGGGTTTCTTCTTCCTAAAGGGCGGCGACAAGAAGGTCATGGCCCACTTCTTCCTGTGTGCTTTGATCTTGTGTATCGGATTTACCGTGCGCGCCTTCCAGGACGGACTGGTCTGGCCGCTTGGCATTGACCTGGTGGTCATCGATCTGCTGCTGCTGGTGCTCATCCCCGGCTGGTACACCGGCAGCCCCGCGCTGACCAAGCTGGCCGGCATCTGCAACTTGGCCATTGGCGTGATCTCCGCCTTCCTGCTCTTCCCTGCCCTGTTCCTGTAAGCCAGGGCGCACCAATTCATCGACGGCCCTTGGGGGCGGCGGAACACGGATTTGCGCGCCTCCCCGTCTGGTGGCGGTCGCCTCTCCCTATAAGCAGACCAGCCCGCCGGATACGCCGGCGGGCTGGTCTTTTGTCTGTTCCGTTCCCGATCAGACCTCGGTCTTCCACAGGCCGTGGAGATCGCAGTAGGCGTGCGCTGCCACCGGATTCTCCCCGCTCATAGTGACGTCGCCCACAGGGGGACCATCCCAGGTGTCACTCCTTCTCAAACACGCACACCACCATCTTAACCAGCAGTTCCCTCAGCCCCGGCAGCTTGGCCAGCGGAGCCAGAAAGCCCCGCAGGGGCACCTGACGGTAATAGACCTGCTTCATACCCGCCTGCGCCCGCAGCCGGTCAAAGCGCTTGATAGTCATGTGGTTGATGTAGGAGAAGTACTCCTTCCCCTGATCGTTGGTGGAGATCCGGAAGGCGATGCGCTCATCCCCATCCGGCACTGTCTTGCACAACTCCTTATAGGCCGCCACTAGGGTACCTTCCGAAAAAAACAGATGCACCCAGGGAATACCGATCAGGTCGGACAGGTGCGCCCCAAAAGGATGGTAGTAGGGCGGAAAGTTCACGTACAGGCGGCCGCCGGTCTTTAGGATCCGCTTGACCTCCGTCAGCACCAGGTCGGGGTAGTCCACATGCTCCATGGCGTCGTTCATGATGATGGTGTCAAAGCTGTTGTCGGGAAAGCCGGTCTGGGCGGCGTCCCCTACAACAAAGGTAAAGCGGTCGGCATACCCCAGCTCCCGGGCCAATGCCTCCGCCTCCTCTTTGTAGTGGGCCACGATGTCCATGCCCACGATGTGCTTGACGCCCTGGGCAGCGTAGTACATCGTCTTACCTCCCGCGCCGCAGCCCACGTCCAGCACGGTCTTGCCCTCAAACATCTCCTGAGTGGTGTACCGCTCCCGGTAAAAGGCGATGGTGTCGCCCCCCCGTTTGTACTGCCACATGGCGTAGCTTTCTTTTCCCTCGTTTTGCAGATTGAATGGGTGGACCGGCAGAGGGAACAGCCGGTTCACCGCCAAGAGGAGTTTTTTCATAGCAGTCTTTGGCAGAACAGCCCGCCTTACGCTCCCTTCTGTTTTGTCTCTGCCGGGGGAACGGCCCCGGCACCGCACCCAGGAAAACCTGTTCGGCGCCTCCGGCCCGTTTCCCATCACGGCTGTGGTACTCCACGCGGCGTTTGACACAGGATATTCCCGCTTAGTGTATCACAGGAGAAAACTTTTCTCAAGTGCCGTTGACAAAACTCTTTTTGCGCATTCAGGCCCCTACCGCTTTGCGGCAGGGGCCTGAATGCATCTTCACGCTCTATGGAACCGGTTCATTATGGGGGCTATATAACCGTTTTCTTTACACATAATCATAGAATCCATGGCCTACCTGCCGACCAATTCGGCCGCGCTTGACCAAGTCTTCATAGATATCATACATATCGGGTTTTACTCCCGTTTTTTCATACTGGGCCTTCATCATATCGAAGGACAAGTTGATGCCAGTGAAATCGTTCAAACGGAATGGCCCCATTGGGTAATGAAATCCCTCTTCCATGGCGGTATCCACGTCTTGATAGGTGCAGTAGCCATGCTCCACCAAATATTTCGCCCGCTCCATGAGGCCTGCGAACAGATAGTTGCCCGCAAATCCGTCGATCTCTTTCTTCTGCCAGATTGGCTTTTTCCCAACGCTTACGCAGAAATCATAGGCCGCTTGGGCCGTTTCATCACTGGTATGCGGGCCTTGCACAACCTCTACAAACTTCATCACCAGCGCCGGATTGTAGAAGTGCATATTACAGAGCCTGGAGGGGTTCTTGACGCAATCGGCAAATTTGGACGAAACCATAAAGCTGGAGTTGGTTGCAAGAATTACATTTTCATCCACAATGTCGCTGAGCTGTTTGAAAAGTTCCCGTTTGGCGGACTCAATCTCAACAATACATTCAATGACGCAATCCACCCCTTGGCAGGCTTTGGTCAGGTCAGTTTCCACGCGAAATAAACTTTTTGTTTTTACCACCTGCTCTTCCGTGAGCTTGTTTTTTATAATGCGCTCAGTTAAGTACTCCTCAGCCCACTTGGCGACATCCTCGCATACCGCAGGATTTAAATCATACACAACGGCACCGTGCCCATAAATTGCTGCGTTCAGGGCTATCTGGCGGCCCATCCTGCCTCCCCCGACAACACAGATTTTGTCAATGGTCATGACAATGATCTCCCTTTCAAACTAAAATCAACCAGCCTGGTTTAAACCTTATGCTTTTTTATACTCTTTCAACGCATGCCGGGTAATGCCCAGCATCATCCTCGCTTCGTCCGCGGTGGCCGGCTCACGCCCAACCATACGGGCAATGGAAACAGCCCGCTCCACCAGTTGAACATTGGTCGCCTTAACCCCTCTGGTCAGGTATAGGTTATCTTCCAATCCCACACGCAGGCCGTCTGCCCCAAGCGCCAAACCTGCCAGCAGCATGGTCAAGTGCGCCTTGCCGATTCCAGTTACGCTCCAGGTGCAGCCTTCCGGCAGTTTACTGTGTAGGTACTGCAAGTTCTCTACCGTTCCGTCCATAGCGCCTAAAACGCCTAAGACAAATTGAATATGACAGGGCGTTTTTAGTACACCTTTTTTGATATAGGCCAGCGTATTGCCCAGCATGCCGTAATCAAATACCTCGATCTCAGGTTTGATATTTAATTCTTGGGTCAGCCTTCCGCACTGCTCCAAAAAGTCAGGGCTATTCTCAAAGATACCGCCTAATCCCCAGTTGAAAGAACCGGAGTCATAGGAACACACTTCAGGGCGCAGCGCTTTCAGGTGCGCCAGGCGCAGCTGCGTGTCATAGGACCCTCCTGATGTGGTCAGGTTCACAATAATGTCCACCCCGGCCGCCTCCACGGCCTCTTTGACCGCCTCAAACGCCTCTACAAAATAATTTGTATCCATAGTCGGCTTGCCATCCTTGTCGTGGACATGAATGTGAACCATGGAGGCGCCCGCTTTTGCCACTGCAACAGCTTCTGCTCCGATTTCTTCAGGCGTAATCGGAATGTGCTCAGACAATGTTTTGGACCCCGCAGACCCTGTAATCGCTGCAGAAATAATCAGTTTTTTCATTTCATCACCTATTCTTTACTCTCAAATCAGCTTGTGATATCTCAACAGCTCCAGCAGGCCTTTGTCGCGAAATTCCATCAAATCCCGGTTGGTGTACCCACCTTCTTGCATCAGCCGGTCCACTTCTTCAGGCAGTTCCCCATTCATATAGGCGCGTGCTTCCGGTGGGTATTCGGTCCAGTTACACAATGTCTGCATCACCGTTTGCCTCTGTTCCTGCGTATCATTTGGGCCCCTTCCATACATGTGTCCACCGAACAAGCCACGGATTCCCAGGTCTCCGCCGGTCAATTGGTAAACCATAAATGGGCCAAGCAGGGCATAGCGCAGGCCGGGTCCAAAGGTAAACGCGGTATCTAGATCTTCTACACTACATACGCCGTTCATCAGCATACTGATCGATTCCCGGCAAATTGTGTTCATCAAGCGGGTACCGATATACCCAGGGCAGTCTTTTTTTAGCACCACAGGTTTCTTTCCCATGCTGACCAAAAAGTCCTTGAGGACATCCAGATATTTCTGCTCTACCTTTTCGTCAATCACAATTTCCACCAAAGGCAACAAATAGACCGGCAAATATGGATGTGCCCCAATCACCCTCTGCGGCCGTTTCGCATGCTGCGCAATTTCCCGAATCATAATGGCGGAAGTGCTGGACGTGATAATCGCTTCCTCTGGGCAAACCTCCTCGATGCTCTCCAGAATGCTTTGCTTGATGGCGAGATTTTCCGGCCCGTTTTCCAAGATGAAATCTGCGTCGCCCACAGCCTCCTCCAATTTTGTGGTATAGGTGGGAATAGACGTATAAATCGCATGTTGGGCTTCCCCGAAAACACCGCTATCCTCCAACCACTGAAGGCCTTCCTCAATGCGCTCCTTCGCCCGCTGCAACGCCTGAGGCGAGGGATCATATAAGCAGAGATGCTCTATCCCGTGATACAAAAACTGGATGGCCCACCCCGAGCCAATCAGCCCTGAGCCTACCAGCGCGACTCTTTTGTTTGAATAATTCCCCATGGCCATTCTCCCATCGGCTTTTAAATGCCAAGATAAGTTTTTTGCAAGTCGGCATTGTTTCTCATTTCCTCGCCGGTTCCGCTCATAGCATTTTCGCCGGACTCAATCACATAGATTCGGCTTGCTACTTCCAACGAGAAAGATACATTTTGCTCCACCAGCAAAATCGTGACACCCTGCCGGCTAATATTCTGGATTGTCTCAAAAATGCCTTCGACTATAATGGGCGCCAAACCCAAAGACGGCTCGTCCAACATCAGCAGCTTTGGGTTGGACATCAGCCCTCTGGCAATGGCCACCATCTGCTGCTCGCCGCCGGATAGAGTTCCTGCCTGCTGCTTCCGGCGCTCCGCCAATTTGGGAAACATTGCATAGCAGCGCTCCATATTTTCCTTACGGTTCATTCGGTTTGTCTTTAGGAAGGAGCCTGCGATGAGGTTTTCTTCAATCGTAAGATACGGGAACAGCCTGCGGCCTTCCGGGACCTGGATCACACCTCTCTTCACCCGGTCATAAATGGGCATCTGAGAGATGTCTTCCCCGTTAAAGGATATGCTGCCTTTGCTTTGGATCAGCTGCCCGGAAACCGTTTTCAGCGTCGTCGTCTTGCCGGCACCATTGCTGCCCAGCAGCGCAACAATCTCCCCCTCATTCACATGAAAAGAAATGCCATGCAGGGCCTGAAAATCGCCGTAACTTACATAGATATTATCCACGTTAAGAAGCATAATGTCTCTCCCCTATGTAAGATTTTATCACATCAGGGTGTTCCATTACTTTCTGCGGCGTATCCTCGGCAATCAAACACCCCTGATTCAGGACATAGGCGCGGTCAGCCAGTGTCATAATTACTTTCATGATATGTTCAATGATAATGATGGAAATCCCCGTTTCCTTGATCTTTTGCATGGTCTCCAGCAGTTCCACACGTTCCCCCGGATTCAGGCCGGCCATCACCTCGTCCAGCAGCAGAACCTTTGGCTCTGTGGCCAGCGCGCGGGCAATTTCCATGCGTTTGAGCTGAATCAACGTCAAAGAAGCTCCTTTTGTATTCTTCAGATGGCTGATCCCCAACATATCGATGATGCCTTCTGCAACCTCACGGGCATCGGCCACTCTTGGATGGCGCATCAAGGCGCCGGCCAGTACATTTTCCAGCAGTGTCAGGGTGGTAAACGGCTGTACGATCTGGTAGGTACGGCCAATCCCCATTTTACAAATCTCGTGGGCTTTTTTCTTTTGAATCTCAACGCCATCAAATGTAATCGTACCGCTGGTCGGCTTCAACACGCCGGAGATCATATTGAACAATGTGGTTTTGCCCGCGCCATTGGCCCCGATCAAGCCCAGAGTTTCCCCCCGGTTGAGATGAATGGATACGTCATCCACGGCTTTCAGCCCACCAAATCGCTTGGTCAAATGGTCTACAACAATGATGCGCTCTTCGCTCATTGCACACTTACCTCCTTCGTCTCAGATTTTTTCTTCCCGAGACTCCCTTTGATCTTGTTGATCAGCATCTGGCCAAGCTGGTACAGGCCTCCAGGGGCAAAGCGGACAATCAAAATCAGGGCCACGCCATAGAGCGCAGATGCCAGGGGCGCAATATCCGACCCCAGTTGAACTCGAAGCGTTTCATTGACAATCCCGAGAACAAACGCGCCGAAAACAGGCCCCCACAAGGTCCCGGAACCACCAATCACGCAGTAGATCATGATTTCCAGGGACAGATCATACCCAAAAACATCGTAAGGGGAAACATTCAGCAGGAAATGGACGTAGACGGCACCGCCTAATGCCAGACAAAATGCAGAGATGCACTGCGCCATCATTTTATATTTTGGAACGTTTATGCCAATCGTAGAGGCCGCCCCTTGATTGGTTTTGATCGCCGATAAATAGTATCCCATTTTACTGGTACGGATTGCGTTGGAAACAACCAAAATCAGAACCAGCA
>DVKM01000102.1 GCA_018716015.1 Candidatus Enterenecus stercoripullorum
CCACCGACCCCAAGGTGCTGGAGGGCGCTTTACGCGTCTACTGCGGCAAGGCCATCGTCAACTCGGTAAACGGCGAGGACGCCATCCTGGACGCCATCCTGCCCCTGGTGAAGAAGTACGGGGCGGCGGTGGTGGGCCTCACGCTGGACGGAAACGGCATCCCCAAGACCGTCCAGGCCCGGATGGACATCGCCCGAAAAATTCTGGACAGGGCCCTGTCCTTTGGGCTGCGCAAGGAGGACGTGTACATCGACTGCCTCACCCTCACCGTCTCCGCCGAGCCGGAGGGGGCGGTGCAGACCCTGGAGGGCCTGCGCCGGGTGAAGACTGAGCTGGGCCTCAAGACCGTGCTGGGGGTGTCCAACATCTCCTTCGGCCTGCCCGCCCGGCCCCTCATCAACCAGAATTTCCTCACCATGGCCATGTCCGCCGGGCTGGACCTGCCCATTTTGAACCCCAATGTGGAGGCCATGATGGCGGCGGTGCGGTGCTACCACCTGCTCACCAACGTGGACGAGAACGCCCGGGAGTTCATCGCCGCCTACGGCAGCGCCCAGGTGTCCACCTCCATCACCACCACCGGAACAGCCGCCCCCTCCCCTGCCGCCGGCGGAAAGCGTGATCTCACCGAGATCGTCCTCACCGGCTTGAAGGGGGAGGCGGGCCCCGCCACCAAGGCCCTCCTGGAGACCCGGGAGCCCATGGACATTGTGGACAACATTCTCATTCCCGCCCTGGACCGGGTGGGGGCCGACTTTGAGCAGAACAAGGTCTTCCTCCCCCAGCTCATCCAGTCCGCCGGGGCCGCCCAGGCCGCCTTTGAGGTGATCCGGGACACCCTGGCCCAGAAGGACGGGGGGACGGTGAGCCGGGGCACCGTGGTGCTGGCCACCGTCAAGGGGGACATCCACGACATCGGCAAGAACATCGTGAAGGTGCTGCTGGAAAACTACGGCTACACGGTCATTGACCTGGGCCGGGATGTGGACCCCGCCGCCGTGGTGGAGGCCGCCCGGAAGCATGAGGCCCCCCTGGTGGGCCTGTCCGCTCTGATGACCACCACCCTGAAGAGCATGGCGGAGACCATCGCCCAGCTCCACTCGGCCAGCCTCCCCTGCAAGATCATGGTGGGGGGCGCGGTGCTCACCCCGGACTATGCCCAGGAGATCCACGCGGACTTCTACGCCAAGGACGCCAAGGAGAGCGTGGATATCGCCAAGCGGGTCATTGGATAAGAGATAACGAATCAGAGAAAACGCCGGACCGGCCCTCCCCAGAGGAACCGGTCCGGCGTTGTTCTGCCTCCCCGGGCGGGCACACCAAAACCGGCGCCCATGCTATGCAGCGGGCATATTGTATTTTCCACCCAAATCGTGTAAAGTGGACCTGAGAAGCGGCGCATCTCTCCACCGGAAACGGCGTCTGTGCCTGGACGGGCCGCAGCGGTATTCCGCCGGAGCTTCCGCCGCATCCGCGTGCCAGGTTTCCCGCCGCGGCCGTGCACGCGCGAAGTCAGACCCACCGCAGGCTGTGCAGCCCAGGCGGCATAGGCCGGGGCTGTGCCCGCGAGAGAGAGAAAAGGAGCGATCAACATGGCATTTTTCGACGATCTGGGCGCGAAGCTGTCCAAGACGGGACAGAAGACCATGCAGAAGGCCAACGACCTGGCCGACATCACCAAGCTCAACATGCGCACGGGGGAGCTGAACAAGGCCATCCAGGAGCTGTATGCCAAGGTGGGGGAGCAGTATTACGCCCTCCACCGGGAGCAGCCTGAGGAGGCCCTGGCCAGTCTGTGCGGGGAGATCGACGCCGCCAACCAGGAGCTGGAGCAGATCCGGGCGGACGTCCAGCGAATCCGTCAGATCAAGGTGTGTCCCAGCTGCGGCTATGAAAACCCCAGCGACGCCAGCTTCTGCTGCAAGTGCAGCGCCGCCCTGCCCGAGCTGCCCCGTCGGGAGGAGGCCGGCGGCCCGGTGTGCCCCAGCTGCGGCGCCCCGGTGATGGAGGGCGCGGCATTCTGCACCAAGTGCGGGACCCGGCTGGCCCCGCCCCAGGAGTGACCTCTCACAGCCTCCCAGGTTTCAGTACAAAGCCCCTGTCCGAAGCTCATACTTCGGACAGGGGCTTCTCCTATTATGCTCTGTCAGCGGGTCTGGCATGTCTATCCGCTGGACTGGGTGTACCGGTCGGCCACCGGCAGGTCCAGGTCGTCCTCCGTCAGGTCCCGGGTGTAGGGGTTGACCAGGGCGTTCAGGGTGGGCAGAATGTCCTCTGCCTCATAGAAGTAGTTCCAGGAACTCCCCCATTTATAGCCCTTCAGCACACCGTCGCCCCGTCCGGTAAGGCTGCCCTGCTGAACGGCGGTGGACAGGTCCAGCTTCATTGCCTGCTCGGCAAAGTAGGCCATGTCGGTGAGGGACAGGTTGGTCTCCACGTAGGAATTGAAGATATCCAGGAAGGAAGTTACCTTGGTCAGGGAGTTCCAGGAGATCACCTTCTTGGCCAGGGTGATGAGCACCTCCCGCTGGAACTCGCCCCGCTGCACGTCGGTGTACCACTGGTTCGCTTTGTAGTTG
>DVKM01000010.1 GCA_018716015.1 Candidatus Enterenecus stercoripullorum
GATGTGAGCCATGATGCCGATGTTTCTGGTGTTTTCCAGAGAGGTCTTTCTCGTTGCCATTTCTGTTCTCCCCCCGGATTACCAGCGATAATGGGCAAAGGCCTTGTTAGATTCCGCCATCTTGTGGGTGTCCTCGCGCTTCTTCACCGCGGAACCGGTGTTGTTGGCCGCATCCATGATCTCGCCGGCCAGACGCTCCTTCATGGTCTTCTCCCCACGATTGCGGGAGTAAGTGGTCAGCCAGCGCAGGCCCAAGGTCTGACGGCGCTCAGGGCGCACCTCGATGGGCACCTGGTAGGTGGCGCCGCCCACACGGCGGGCCTTGACCTCCAGGGAAGGCATGATGTTCTCAATGGCGGCAGTAAAGACCTCCAGAGGCTCCTGGCCAGTCTTATCCTTAATGATGTCAAAGGCACCGTAGACGACCTTCTGGGCCACGCCCTTCTTGCCGTCCAGCATGATGCTGTTGACGAGCTTAGTGACTAAGACGGAATTATACAGCGGGTCGGGCAGAACCTCCCGCTTGGGTACGTTTCCTCTTCTGGGCACTTTGCTTCCCTCCTTCTTATAGAATAGAAATCATAGGTACTCAAAGCCCGATCATCGTCGTCTCATTGCGCCATGCTTCGTTGCAAGAACCCTCGCGGCAGGTCACATACGGCAGTATGCTACCCGCGCTCAGAAGCTCACGCCCCGCCTGACACAATGATGCTTGATCGCGTGCTCCGTACAATGCCTGTCCGAGGTCTACCCATTTTATATGGAATAAACGCTCGGCAAGGCGGGATTGCCTTGCGCGAAAGCGCACAATGCAATGCAAAGATTTGGCGCTCTCCGCGCCGTCCGGCCCTGGGGAAGGCTTACTTCTTCCCGGCCTTGGGCCGCTTGGTGCCGTACTTGGAACGGCCCTGCATACGGCCATTGACGCCCTGGGTGTCCAGAGTGCCGCGGATGATGTGGTAACGCACGCCGGGCAGGTCCTTCACACGGCCACCGCGGATCATGACCACAGAGTGCTCCTGCAGGTTGTGGCCTTCACCGGGAATGTAGGCGGTGACCTCATAGCCATTGGTCAGGCGCACACGGGCGATCTTCCGCAGCGCGGAGTTGGGCTTCTTGGGGGTGAAGGTACGCACCACCGTGCAAACGCCCCGCTTCTGAGGAGAGGGGAGATTGGTCTGCTTCCCCTTCAGGGTGTTCAGGCCATGCTGCATGGCGGGGGAGTTGGACTTGTACACGCTCTTCTCCCGGCCCTTGCGAACCAGTTGGTTAAAAGTAGGCATGATGTTCCTCCTTTCCATGAAATTATATTTTAACGAAATCTCATGGGATTATTCGTTAAAACCGATAAAAAGTTAAATCACAGCAGCCACGGCGGCCCCAACGGCAATGCCGCAGGCCCGGCCCAGGTCCCGCATGGCGTCGATCCACTGGACCGGAACGCCCCTTTCCTGTGCCAGCAAAACAAGGGGTTCCGTCAGCCCCGGATCGGCGTCCCGGGCCAGAAACAGCAGCTTGGCTCTGCCGTCCTGGAGCGCCCGACGAGTCTGCTTGACACCCGCCACTTTGTCCGCATACTCCAGCTGGGTCAGCATCAGGCAGGCCTCCTTTTTGGCATATCAGCGCAATTTGAGATTATAGCACAAGAAATCCATCCAGTCAAGCAGATTCCAGGGTTTTTGCGGAAACTTTTCGCGTCTTTCCTGGAAAATACGGCAGCTTCACTTGGCATCTTCCCGTCCTCTCGCCCCTTCTCCCCACTTTTGCCCCAATTTCCCGCAAACTGCGGCATTTTCTCCCCTTGCGGAGGCCGCTTTTTCATGTTATACTGAGTCCTACGGCGGAAAGGAGGGATCCAGAAATGGCAAAGGCAGGCACCAAGCAAATTGCCGCCAACCGCAAGGCGTTCCACGACTATTTCATCGAGGATAAGCTGGAGGCCGGCATTGAGCTGGCCGGCACCGAGGTCAAGTCCATCCGGCTGGGCAGCGTCAACCTGAAGGATTCCTTCTGCGGGGTGAAGGACGGGGAGCTATTCCTCTACGGAATGCACGTCTCCCCTTACGAGAAGGGAAATATCTTCAACAAGGATCCCCGCCGCACCCGGAAGCTGCTGGTCCACAAGCGGGAGATTTGGAAGCTCCAGGCCAAGGCCCAGCAGGACGGCTACGCCATCGTCCCCCTCTCCCTCTACTTTTCCGGCCCCCGGGTCAAGGTGGAGATCGCCCTGGCCAAGGGCAAAAAGCTCTATGACAAGCGGGAGGCGGCGGCCAAGCGGGACGCCAAGCGGGAGATGGACCGGGCCTCCCGGGGCCGTTACTGAGCGTTTTACTGAAAAATCATCATTCGATAAAGGAGTGTATTCCCATGGCCCAAAACCCCATTGTCACCATCGAGATGGAGGACGGCGGCGTGATGAAAGCCGAGCTGTATCCCGATGTGGCCCCCAACACCGTCAACAACTTTATCTCTCTGATCAACAAGGGCTTTTACAATGGCCTGACCTTCCACCGGGTCATCCCCGGTTTCATGATCCAGGGCGGCTGCCCCGACGGCACTGGCATGGGCGGCCCCGGCTACTGCATCAAGGGCGAGTTCACCCAGAACCGCTTCCCCAACAATCTGGCCCACGACCGGGGGGTGCTTTCCATGGCCCGCACCATGCGGCCTGACTCTGCCGGCAGCCAGTTCTTTGTCATGGTGGAGAAGGCCCCCCATCTGGACGGCGCCTACGCCGCCTTCGGCAAGGTGATCGAGGGCATGGAGGTGGCCGACGCCATCGTCAACGCCCAACGGGACTACAACGACAAGCCCCTCACCGCCCAGCGCATGAAGTCTGTCACTGTGGATACCTTCGGCGTGGACTATCCTGAGCCGGAGAAGGTCTGAGCTGACATATCGATCCTACAAAGCGCCGGCGTGCGTCCTGCTGCTTCAGGATTTCCTGATGCAGCTGGACGCGGGCGATAGAAAACAGCTCTGGCCCAGGCTGTATCGGGTATACTGCCGTGTCAAAGCCATTATGACAAGCGCAGCGGTGCGCGCGGTCAAACACCTCACGGGGCCGTACTGGTTTCGACGGGGGTGTTGCAGCAGGAATAGCGAGCGGATGCGCCTAACATCCTTAAAATGGGCAATTATAAATTAAAGAACGACGATAACGTAGTTCTCGCCGCTGCTTAATGCGGCCGTCCTGCCCGGAAGGACCACGAGCCGGGTTTGGGCGTGAAATGAGTGGTGCCCGTGCGTGCGGAAAGAGTTGACCGTACCACGCATGATGACTCTACCAATCCCCTGAGTGTGGCGGCCCACGCTTGGGTGCGGGAATGTAATTGACCGCCTGCGCTCGGAGAAGTTCCTGTGAATATGCTTTCGGACAGGGGTTCGACTCCCCTCGGCTCCACCATGAAGGGTTGACAAAAAAGATGTCAACCCTTTTTTCTTAGGATTCATGCGGGTTTGCGCCTCTTTGGACGAAAAATCCGCAAAACGGTTTTACCGTGGATGTCCAAAGCAAAATCCGCAGCGAAACCCCACGAGCGGGGCTTCCGCCTGATTTTTCAGGCCGGAGGCCCCGCTTTTTTGCGTTCTGCGGCCCTTTTCCCCGTTGTCAAATGTGTAGAAGTTTGCGCCTGTCAAATAGACA
>DVKM01000103.1 GCA_018716015.1 Candidatus Enterenecus stercoripullorum
AACCCTACACCCTGCAGAACACGCTGGAGTACGGTGGAAAGTTCTTCGTGTGCGGGACCGGCAGACAGCCGATCCTGCGAAACAAGATGGAGAACGGGAACTACTACCTGCTGACCCTTGTGGCCATCGCCAAAGAAATCCAGCAGCGGGGCGCCGAGCCGGAATGTTCCGTCACCATCGCAGCCGGCCTTCCTCTGGCTGGGTTTGGCCGGGAGAAAAAGTCCTTCCGGGAGTACCTTCGCCCTTCTTCCCAGCCGGTAAACTTCCAGTTCGAGGGCGTCCCCTACAAAGTGACTGTCGAGGATGTGAAGCTGTTCCCACAGGGGTATTCCGCCCTGATGATCCACCCGGAACTCCTCCAGAACGAACCCTCCGTCCTGCTCATGGACATCGGCGGCTGGACGGTGGACCTGATGCGGCTGGACAACAATGTTCCCAACGCCGCCACCTGCCGGAGCCTGGAACTGGGGATGATCCGCTGCATCGACGAGGTGAAAGAACAGGTTCGCCGGGATGTGGGTCTGTCCGTTACCGATGCCCAGGTGGAGCGAGTGCTGGCTGGAAAGCCTTGCAGCATGGACGAGGACGCCCGCAGCATCATCCAAAAGCAGAGCCGCCTCTACACCGAGCGCCTTCTCTCAGCGGCCATGGAAGCGGGGTTTGACCTCAAGGCCATCCCGGTGGTGATGCTGGGGGGCGGCGCAGCGGTGGTCAAGCGCAACGTTGCCTCCCAGGACGGCCTGTGTCGGGTTTTTGCCCTGCTGGACGACCGGGTAAACGCCGAAGGATTCGAGCGGATTTTGGGGCGTTTGTCGGGCGGTGTGGACAAGGGATGAGCAGGCCCCTTTTTATGTTCCGTCCAAATCTCCAGAATGAGGACCACCGCCAGGCATGGGCTCTGCTGCAGGCTGTTCCGGAAGGCCAAAAAAGCGCCTTCCTGGTGAAAGCGATCCTGGACAGCGTCAGGCAGGACGTCTTGGAGTCTACCCTGCGCCGCATCCTGCGGGAAGAACTTCAAGCTGTCCCTTCCCAGCCAGTGCGGCAGCCGGAGGAAACCATCCCCCCGGAGATGCTCGGCTTTCTCAACACCCTCATGGATGACGGGTAAAATCCCCCAAAGCAGCCCCCAACATAGCCGTTATTGCTTGTGACGTTTGTTGCCCCTGCTTTTTTAATAGCTATCTGTCTGGAAAAGGGACAGAAGAAATCATAGCGGAATTAAATGCGGTGAATCTAAAAACAGATAAGAAACCATCAGGCAGTGGCATTCTACAATGATTAGATATATCCTGTCTAATGAAAAATACATCGGTGACTCTTTGGTGCAAAAGAGATATACTCCTGAGGAGTTACCGCTCCGGCAAAAAGGAACAGTGGCGAACTATATTAAAACAGGCAAATGGTAAATTTTCTATGCCAAACTCTTTATGGCGAGAAAAACTCTATACTTTGGCACAATACCGCAGATCGGACAGAATAGTTTCCTCCAGCGTTTTAACCTGCGGCTCCTGCCCCTTATAGCGGGATGCAAGCGTCTTTGCCAGCTTACCTGCCACATCGTATTCCCACGCCCACGCCACCAGAGAGACCAAGCGGACATCCGCAAGGCTGCTGGATAAGGTTGTAGGGACGGCCTGAAAAAAGTTTCCCTCATTTCTTCTCGCAAGGAAAAAATGAGGGAAAAGGGCCGAACTGAGGTGGCGAAAACGCTGGAGACACCAGTGTTTTCATGGGGTATAGAAATTTCAACTGAGAAATGTCATTTTATCAAAATAGGTGATAGCGTATCCACACTTTTGATGATGTATGCGGTTTCCTCTACTCAGTCCTGGCAGTACTCTTTTTTGATTGCATCAATCAGAGCAATAACACGCTCATCTTGAATCCAGTAAAACACATTCATCCCCTGCTTTTCAGAGGAGAGGATACCAGCCATTTTCATTTGGTTCAAGTGTTGCGAGAGAGCAGAAGCCGTAATGTTCGGCGTGTATTGATGGATATCTCCAACCGTAAGTTTTCCCTGTATCAGCGCGCATAAAATCAACAGCCGGTGCTCATTGGCCAACAGTTTCAGTAGCTCGGCGATCTTCTTTGCTTGCGCTTCCATACTCTTTTGCCTTCTTTCCGTTCCTTACTTTGCAGATTCCCTGGGTCATTGTCCCCATAGGGCAGTATACACACCACGACCTGGGGCGGAAAAACACCATCGTCACAAGTCCCAAAACGGTAGACGTCAACATGACCCCAAAAAATCCGAATGCAAACTGGCCGATCCATGGCGCTACAAAACTCACATCCGCCCACTGCCATGGCAGCTTAAACACCCACAACAGCGTCACGGTCTGCGAAAGCAGGGCGCCGGTAAATACCCGATAGGTGCTGAACAACATCAGGCAGAACATAATCATGAAGAACGTCAGAAATCCGTAACGGAACCACCGGCTGCGTAAAAACTTGGGAGGGGGCACATTTCGGGACAGTTTTAATCTTTCTCCCAGCAACCCCAATAGCTGCCCACGCCCGCAATAGCGGTTGCAGTAGGCTTTACTGCTGCCGAAGATGGCCACAAGCAGTGGAATACAGAAAAACAGCATTCCCAACCAGGCAAACAGGATATTAAATAATCCTAAAAACAGATAGCACAGCTCGGCAATCCAGAGATAGTCCGACCATCTCTTTTTCTTCTGGTTCTTCATTCCGCCACGCCCCTTTCCACAATGTTAATCACCGCTGCCGGACATACCTTCGCGCACTTTCCACAGCCAACACACTTTTCCTGATCCACCTTGGCTGAAATCCCCCATGCAATCTGAATCGCCACCATTGGGCATACGCGGACGCAACAACCGCAAGCCACACAATCCTTACCAACACTGGCCAGTTTCTTAGACCTAACCAAATAACCACCCCGTTAAAAGTATTTTAGACATTACTAATATACTTAATAATTTGTCTCGTGTCAAGTCCCTGGATATTAGAATTTCTAATTTCTCTCGTTTATGTAAGTATCGCAGCTCGTGACCCCCCTTAGTGCCAAATGCACCCCCTGACGCAAAAGGGGGTGCATTTGTATCACAATTAGGGTCATTTGCCATATTAAGAAACAATCCTTCATACAAAAGAGCCTTCCAAATCGGAGGATTGCTTTTGTATCTATACCTGGAAAGCCTGATCTTATGGATTTTCCTGGTTTTCTCTTTTGAAAGATTTGGCAAAATGACCTGACCTTATCGCGGCACACCCATCTTTGCGTAGTCCGGCTTTGCCGTACCGGGAGCAAGGAAAAATATTGCGTGGGAATGGCTGAACGAGGCTCCCCCATCCAAAAAATTGAGCGCGTCAGGCGCAAAAGCCAGACGCGCTCAATTTCAGGGCAAGGGTAGCAGCACATTGCTGGGTTTCCAACAGGAATTTCAATGTAACAGTTTCAGGTGAGATTGGTATACTCCATCAGGTACTCGTCCACTTCCTTGGCCACGCCTCGGCCCTCGGCGATACCCCACACCACCAGGGACTGGCCCCGGCGCATATCGCCGGCGGCGAACACCTTCTCCACCCCGGTGGCGTAGCCTCCAGGGACAGTGGCCACGTTGGAGCGACCGTCCCGGTCCAGGCCGAAGGCCTCTGGTACATCGTCCTCGGGGCCCAGAAAGCCCGCGGCGATCAGCAGCAACTGACAGGGCAGCTCCTCCTCCGAACCGGGAACCTCCACCATGGACATCCGACCATTCTCCATCTTGGGTTCCAGGTGGACAACCACTACCGACTGGAGGTTGCCCTCCCCGTCCGCCTTACACTCCTTGATGGTCATCTGGTACCGCCGGGGGTCGTGGCCGAAGACGGCGATGGCCTCCTCCTGACCGTAATCCGTCTTGCACACCCGGGGCCACTGGGGCCAGGGGTTGTTGTCCGCGCGGGTATCCGGAGCCTTGGGCATCATCTCAATCTGGACCACTGAGCGACAGCCATGGCGGATGGAGGTACCCACGCAGTCGTTGCCCGTGTCTCCGCCCCCCACGATGATGACGTCCTTACCTGCCGCGTCCAAGTAAGTACCCTCGGCAAGGCCCGTGTCCAATAGGGACCGGGTGGTGGAGGTGAGGAAATCCACCGCGAAGTAAATTCCCTTTGCATCCCGCCCGGGGACATCCAAGTCCCGGGCTTTTTTTGCCCCGCATGCCAGGATCACCGCGTCATAGTCCTCCAGCAGCTGGCTGGCAGACACATCCACGCCCATATTGCAGCCGGTGCGAAACTCCACGCCCTCGGCACTCATGAGATCCACCCGGCGCTGGACAAACTCCTTTTGCAGCTTCATGTTGGGGATGCCGTACATCAAAAGGCCGCCCACCCGGTCGTCTCGCTCAAAAACGGTGACCCGGTGGCCCCGGCGGTTGAGCTGGTCCGCGGCGGCAAGACCCGCCGGACCGGAGCCCACCACCGCCACCTTTTTCCCGGTGCGCACCTTGGGGGGGCAGGGCCGGATGTCTCCGGCGGCGTAGCCCTCCTCCACGATGGCCAGCTCGTTCTCCTTGACGGTGACCGGGTCGCCGTTGAGCCCGCAGGTGCAGGCCGCCTCGCACGGGGCGGGACACACCCGGCCGGTGAACTCAGGGAAGTTGTTGGTCTTGTGAAGCCGCTTGAGGGCATGGCCCAGATTGCCGTGATATACCAGGTCGTTCCACTCTGGGATCAGGTTGTGCAGCGGGCAGCCGGTAAACATCCCGGCCAGCTGCACCCCGGACTGGCAGAAGGGCACGCCACACTCCATGCACCGGCCCCCCTGGCGGCGGCGCTCCTCCTCGGGCAGCATGGGGTGAAATTCATTCCAGTGTTTGATGCGCTCCAAGGGGCTTTCCGCCGGGTTGCTCCGGCGGTCATATTCCAAAAATCCAGTGGGCTTTCCCATCAGCGCTCCCCTCCTGTCACAGCGTAAAATGCCTCCACTTCTGCCTCGTCATGGCCCAGGCCCCGCTCCTCGCACTGGGCGATGGCCTTCAGGATGCGGTCGTAGTCCCGGGGCAGAATTTTCTTGAAGCTGGCCACAGCGTGGTCAAAGTCGTCTAGGATGGCCTGGCCCTTGGCCGAGCCGGTAGCGGCCACATGCTCCTCGATCATCCGGCGCAGCTCGTCCATGTCGTGGCGCTCGGTGACCAGCTCGATGCTCACCAGCTCTTTGTTCACCCGCAGGTACAGATCCCGGCGGGGATCCCAAACGTAGGCGATGCCCCCGGACATACCGGCGGCGAAGTTCTTGCCGGTATCCCCCAGCACCACCACCCGGCCGCCGGTCATATACTCGCAGCCGTGGTCGCCCACGCCTTCCACCACCGCCCAGGCGCCAGAATTGCGCACGGCAAACCGCTCTCCCGCCACGCCGGCGATGAAAGCCTTGCCCGAGGTGGCCCCGTACAGGGCCACATTGCCAATGATAATGTTTTCATCCGCTCTGTACTTGGCACTCTTTGGAGGATAGACCACCAGCTTGCCTCCGGACAATCCCTTACCGAAGTAGTCATTGGAGTCCCCCTCCAGCTCCAGGGTCAGCCCCTTGGGGATGAACGCGCCGAAGGACTGGCCACCGCCGCCGGTGCAGTGGACCACAAAGGTATCCTCTACCAGGCTCTCCTCCCCGTGCAGCCGGGTGATGTCCGAACCGAAGATGGTGCCCACAGTACGGTCGGTGGAGCTGACCGGGATGGAGATAGCCTTTTTCTGTCCCCGCTTCAGGGCGGCTCCCATCTTGGAGAGCAACACGGACATGTCCACCGTTTTTTCCAGCTGGAAGTCGTACACGTCTGCCGGGTCAAAGTGGGTCTTGTAGTCTCCGCCCACATAGGGGTTGCCCAGAATGGCGGACAGGTCCACCGTGGCCGCCCGCTCATTCACCGCATGCTCCCGGGTCTTGAGCAGGTCGGTGCGGCCCACCAGCTCCTCCACGGTGCGTACCCCCAGCTTGGCCATGTGCTCCCGCAGCTCCTGGGCAATAAAGCGCATGAAGTTAACCACATATTCCGGCTTGCCCTTAAACCGCTTGCGCAGCTCCGGGTTCTGGGTGGCCACCCCCACGGGGCAGGTGTCTAGGTTGCACACCCGCATCATCACGCACCCCATGGTCACCAGGGGGGCGGTAGCGAAGCCGAACTCCTCCGCCCCCAGCATGCAGGCAATGGCCACGTCCCGGCCGCTCATGAGCTTGCCGTCGGTCTCCAGCACCACCCGGGAGCGCAGGCCGTTCTGGATCAGGGTCTGGTGGGTCTCCGCCAGGCCCAGCTCCCAGGGCAGGCCGGCATTGTGGATGGAGGTGCGGGGAGCCGCGCCGGTGCCGCCGTCATAGCCGGAGATGAGCACCACCTGGGCACCCGCCTTGGCCACACCCGCAGCGATGGTGCCCACCCCCGCCTCGCTCACCAGTTTCACCGAGATGCGGGCCTGCCGGTTAGCGTTCTTCAGATCGTAGATCAGCTGGGCCAGGTCCTCGATGGAGTAGATGTCATGGTGGGGGGGCGGGGAGATCAGGGACACGCCGGGGGTGGAATAGCGGGTCTTGGCAATCCAGGGATAGACCTTCTTCCCGGGCAGGTGCCCCCCCTCGCCGGGCTTGGCCCCCTGAGCCATCTTGATTTGGATCTCCTGGGCGGACACCAGGTATTCGCTGGTGACGCCGAACCGGCCGGAGGCCACCTGTTTGATGGCCGAGCAGCGGTCCGATTTCAGCCGCTCGGGCCGCTCGCCCCCCTCCCCGGAGTTGGACTTGCCCCCCAGCAGATTCATGGCCAGGGCCATGCACTCGTGGGCCTCCTGGGAGATGGAGCCGTAACTCATGGCGCCGGTCTTGAACCGCTTGACGATGGAGTCCACGCTCTCCACTTCGTCAATGGGGATGGGCTGGTCCAGATATTTCATCTCAATCAGGCCCCGGAGCGTGTGGGGCTTGGTCTCGTCGTCCACCAGGGCGGAATACTGCTTAAAAAGGTTGTAGTCCCCCGTCCGCGCCGCCTGCTGGAGCAGGTGGATGGTCTGGGGGTTGTACATGTGGTCCTCCTGGCCGCTGCGGGCCTTGTGGGCGCCAGTGGAGTCCAGCGTCTCATCCACCTCCAGCCCCAGGGGGTCGAAGGCTCGGGTGTGGTTCTTATCCACCAGGGTCTCGATCTCCTTCAGACCGATGCCACCCACCCGGGAGACCGTGCCGGTGAAGTACTGGTCGATGACCTCCTTGGAGATGCCGCTGGCCTCGAAGATCCGGGCGGACTGGTAGGACTGGAGGGTAGAAATGCCCATTTTGGAGGCGATCTTCACGATGCCGTGGAGCACGGCGTTGTCATAGTCGTCTACCGCCGCGCCGAAGTCCTTGTCCAGCAATCCCTCGTCGATGAGCTGGCGGATGGTCTCCTGAGCCAGGTAGGGGTTGATAGCCCGGGCGCCATAGCCAAGCAGGGTGGCGAAGTGGTGCACGTCCCGGGGCTCGGCGGACTCCAGAATGACAGACACCGCGGTGCGTTTGCGGGTGCGCACCAAATGCTGCTCCAGGGCGGCCACCGCCAGCAGGGACGGGATAGCCACATGGTTCTCGTCCACCCCCCGATCGGACAGGATGATGATGTTGGCTCCGTTGCGGTAGGCCCGGTCGGCGGCCACCATCAGCTGGTCCAGCGCCCGCTCCAAAGGGGTATTCTTGAAGTAAAGCAGGGACACCGTCTCCACCTGGAAGCCGGGCTGGTTCATGTTGCGGATCTTCATCAGGTCCAGGGAGGTGAGGATGGGGTTGTGGATCTGGAGCACCCGGCAGTTGTCCGCCGTCTCTTTCAGCAGGTTGCCGTCGTCCCCCACATAGACGGTGGTGTCGGTGACCACCTCTTCCCGGATTGCGTCGATGGGGGGATTGGTCACCTGGGCAAAGAGCTGCTTGAAATAGTTGAACAGGGGCTGGTCGTGGTCAGACAGCACCGCCAGGGGGATGTCGATGCCCATGGCGGCGGTGGGCTCCGAGCCGGTGCGGGCCATGGGAAGGATGGAGGTCATCACGTCCTCATAGGTGTAGCCGAAGGCCTTTTGCACCTGGGCCCTGCGGTGAGGCTGGTACATCTCTACCTTTTTATTGGGGATGGGCAGCTCCCGCAGGCGTACCAGGTTCCGGTCCAGCCACTCCCCGTAGGGGTTGCGGGCGGCGTAGGTCTCCTTGAGCTCCTCGTCGCCAATGACCCGGCCGGCCACTGTGTCCACCAACAGCATCTTGCCCGGCTGGAGCCGGGACTTTTTCAGGATATGGGCGGGGTCAATGTCCAGCACACCCACCTCGGAGGATAAAATCAGCTGGTCATTGTCGGTGATATAGTACCGGGAGGGGCGCAGGCCGTTGCGGTCCAGCACCGCCCCCACCTGGTCCCCGTCGGAGAACAGAATGGAGGCCGGGCCGTCCCAGGGCTCCATCATGGCGGCAAAGTACTGATACATGTCCCGCTTGGCCCGGGACATGTTGGCGTCGTTCATCCAGGGCTCCGGGATGCAGATCATCACCGCCAGGGGCAGCTCCATGCCGCTCATGACCAGAAATTCCAGGGTGTTGT
>DVKM01000104.1 GCA_018716015.1 Candidatus Enterenecus stercoripullorum
CCGTCGGCGGTCTTGCCGAACTCCAGCTTGAAGTCCACCAGGGTGACGCCGCACTCGGCCAGGGTTTTCTTCAGAAAGTCGTTGACCTGGAAGGCGTACTTCTTGATGGTATCAATCTCATCCCAGGTGGCCAGATTCAAGGCCACGGCGTGATAGCTATTGATGAGGGGGTCGTGGAGGTCGTCGTTCTTATAGGAAAACTCGACGGTAGGCGCGTCAAACACGATGCCCTCTTCCACGCCGTAGCGCTTGGCGAAGGAGCCGGCGGAGATGTTGCGGATGATGACCTCCAGGGGAATGATAGACACCTTCTTCACGGCGGTCTCTCGCTCATTCAGCTCCTGGACAAAGTGGGTGGGCACCCCGGCCTTCTCCAGTTGCTGCATCAGATAGTTGGTCATCTGGTTGTTGATGGCCCCCTTGCCGGTGATGGTGCCTTTCTTCATACCGTCAAAGGCGGTGGCGTCGTCCTTATAGGACACGATGACCACGTTGGGATCCTGGGTGGAATAGACCTTCTTGGCCTTGCCCTCATAAAGCTGCTCCAGTTTCTCCATGATAAAAACATCCTTTCCTGTTTGAATACAAAAATACCGCGGGCCCAGCCCCTCAGCCCAGCTCCTCCTGGAGCTTGGCCTCCTTCTGGGCGATTTGCCGGGACATAGCCTCCCGGGCGGCGTCCAGCTTGGCGGCCAGGGCCTCGTCGGAGACGGCCAGGATCTGGGCAGCCAGCACCGCGGCGTTTTTCGCCCCGTTGATGGCTACCGTGGCCACAGGGATGCCGCTGGGCATCTGGACGGTGGCCAGCAGGGCATCCAGCCCGTCCATGGTGCCGCCCTTCAGCGGGATGCCGATGACGGGCAGGGTGGAGTTGCCGGCGAAGGCGCCCGCCAGATGGGCGGCCATGCCGGCGGCGCAGACGATCACGCCAAACCCGTTTTTCCGGGCGTTTCTGGCAAACTCCGCCGCGGCGGCGGGGGTGCGGTGGGCGCTGAGAATGTGGGCTTCGTAGGGCACGCCGAACTCGTCCAGCTGGGCACAGGCGGCCTTGACCACCGGCCAATCGGAGTCGGAACCCATGATGACGGCGACTTTTTTCATATCAGATCTCCTTCCTATGACAGGGGATGGACGGCCCGGTGAGCGTTCCGCGATGGCTCTTTAGGGAAAAACAAAAAACAGGCCAACGCGACGGTCAGCCTGTTTAGACTTGTTTTTCACTGAAAATTGGGCGCAAAGATACCCCGGACCAGAAAAACGGGCAGGGCAGAACACCGGTGGAAAACCATGAAAGCACCCCTTAACGAATTATACTATTCCTATCATATCGGAAAAACTTTGTCAAATCAAGACGGAGGATGCAATTTCGTATGCTTATACAAGGGAATTCAAAGCACAGCGGGAAAGGGTGTTCAAAATAGCCCTGTGCTCTCCAAAATCCGGTTGACCTCGGCGGCCCGGTTGGCCCAAGCGGCCTGCCGGGCATACTCCTGCCGGCGGGGGGCGGTCAGCTGGGAATCCTCTTCCAGGGCCCGGCGGCAGCGGCGGAGGAATCCGGCGCTGTCGTAGGCGGTATAGATCACGTCGGGGAAGGGCTCCACCTGTTCCGGCTCCTCCATCATGACGATAGGCTTGCCGGTGGCCAGGTATTCGTAGATGCGGGAAGGCACGACGTCGCTGCCCAGGCGGTCAGTGCGGATCAGGTCGAAGAGCACAGAACATACGCACAGGTAGTCGGGCAGCTCCACCGCGTTGACCGGCCCGGTGAGCAGGATGTTGGGGAAGGGCTTCAGCCTGGAGGCCACCGGCTTTGTGACCCGGCCTATCAGCAGGAAGGTCCAGCTCGGCTGGGCGCTGGCGGCATGGAGCAAAGGCTCCAGATCCACCTTGCCGCTCAGATCCCCCACCCGGCCGAGCACGGTCTTTCCAGCTAGCGGGGCCAGCCGGGGCGGGGGAGAGAGGTCATCCCGGGAAAACATGAGGGGATTGACTCCGTTGGGCAGCAGGGCGATGTTGTCATTACAGGGGGACAGGCGCTGTACCAGCCCCGGGGAGGCGGCAAAGACCACCTCGGCGTGGGTGGTCAGATCGCTCTCCTCGTCCAGATACTCCTCCCCCCACTCCCGGTCGCAGTCATACACCAGCCCCCGGTAGGCCAGCCGGTCCATATAGACGGCCTGGTCCGGGGCGGTGCACCATAAAACCGGCTCCCGGAAGTGATGGCGGGCCATGGTTTTTTGGATGAAGTCCGCGGCTTTGGCCTGGCTGCGGCGCTGCAGTGCCGCCCGGTCCAGGCCGGGCAGCAGAGGGGATGGAAGGGTATAGACCGTGATGTGGGAGCGCACCCGGCGGCCCTGCTCCGGCTGAGGGGCTCCTTTGGGTAGGGAGGGCTCGAAGAAGAGTACCTGCACGTCGCCCAGCCGGGTGAGCAGCTGCTGGGTACGGTTGGGACGGGCCTGCCAGGGGCTGTGGGAGAGGCAGAGGATCTGCTTCAAGAAAATCACCTCTGAAATGGGATGGGGGTATGGGAAACGTGCGGCAGGGGAAAAAGACTTGCCACATGGTGGGAAATCCGATACAATAAGACCCAGCATTCTATCCCGGGGGTGTCAACCCTTGGGGAGAGTGGGAGGAGAACCGCCTGAAAACAGGGTTTTCCGACTTTCTTCTGATTATACATGCCTTTGACCGGCAGGTCAAGGAAAGGAGACTACCGTGCCTGAACTGATCCAACAGCTGGACGAGGGCATCCTGCTCTGGATCGCCCAGCATCTGCGCCTGCCCGTGCTCAACGAGATTTTCGTCTGTTATACAAATTTGGGCAACGCCGGGCTGCTGTTCATCCTGGCGGCCATTGTGCTGCTCTGCTTCCGCTCTACCCGCCGGGCGGGGGCGTCCGCCGGGATGGGGATGCTGCTGGGCTTTATCATCACCAACTTGACCATCAAGCCGCTGATCAGCCGAGCCAGGCCCTGGGTGGTGCTGGAGCAGCTGGAGACGCTAGCTACCAGCGGCGATCCCAACTCCTTTCCCTCGGGACATACCTGTTCGGCCTTCGCCTTCGGGGTGGCGGTGGCTGTGGTGGCGCCCTGGAAATGGGCGAAGGCCGCAGCGATTGCCGCCGCAGCCCTCATGGGGGTTTCCAGATTGTATGTGGGGGTCCATTTCCCCAGCGATGTGTTGGCCGGAGCGGTCATCGGCACGGTATGCGGCCTGCTGGGGGCCTGGATCACCGGGAAGGTTCAGGAGTGGTATCGCCTTGGGAAAGGGCGAGGATGACCGCCTGAGCCAACAGCAGGCCGGCGGCGGCGGGCACCCACATGGCGCTGGCGGGAATGCTGCGGCGGCCGGGCGGGGGCGGTTCGTCCCCGGCCTGGGCGGCGCAGGCCGGCTCCGGGGAGAACACCACCTGGTGGTGGACAATGCCCCGGGCCCGCAACTCCTTGCGCACCACCCGGGCCAGGGGACAGCCCTCGGTTTTGGACAGGTCTGTGATGCGCAGCTGCTGGGCGTCCCGCTTGTTTCCGGTGCCCAGGGCGGAGATGATGGGGATGCCCCGTCGGTGAGCGGTCTCGATGAGGTCCAGCTTACAGCTGACCAGGTCGATGGCGTCCACAATGTAGTCGTAAGATTCCTGGAAAAACTCTTTCCGGCGCTCTGCCTCATACCGGGCGACGACGGGGTGGAGGATGCAACTTGGGCTAATATCGCGCAGGCGCAGGGCGGTGGCCTGCGCCTTTTCCATGCCCAGGGTGGAGTGCAGGGCGGCGGCCTGCCGGTTCAGGTTGCTCTCAGACACCGTGTCCTGATCGATGAGGGTGAGCTCCCCCACGCCGGACCGGCACAACGCCTCGGCGCACCAGCTGCCCACGCCCCCCAGGCCGAACACTGCCACATGGCTGCGGGACAACCGCTCCATGGCCTGGGACCCCAGCAGCATTTCTGTGCGGACAAACTGATGATCCATTGGGTTCACCTCTTGAGAAAAAGGGCCGGACAACCTGTCCGGCCCCTGTAAATTTGAATGGGTTCGATTTCCAGAAACTCAGGCGCCCATATACTTGGCCCCGTCTGCCGTGGAAATGGCATAGGCGTCGTCCTCCAGCAGGCTTTCCTCCAGCTCGGTTCTGGCCTCCTCGCTCATGGCGCTGCGCACATCCAGCATCCACTCCGCCTCGTTCCAGGCCTGGAAGTACATGATGTGGTAGCCCCAATAGGAGCCGGAGGATTCCACATCGCCCTCATGGCGCACGATGCCGGTGTCGCCCACCTGGCGGCCATCCTCGAAGATCCAGTCCAGGAACTCCTGCACATAGCTGTCGGTACGGGCGACCGCCTCGTAGAGCCCGCCGGTGGTGTTGGAGTCTGCGTCGTCGGAATACTCGTTGGCCAAATCGCCGAAAGCGTCCGCAGTCTGCTCGCCGGCCTCATACTCGGCCAGGATGTCCTCCGCCTCAGACAGGGCGGTGTCCCAGGTCTCGTCGGTGGGCTCCACAGTGTTGCCCTCCTCGTCCGTGCCGGTCTCTGCGCGCACCAGGATGTGGCGCACGTCGGCGGTGAGATCCTCGTTGCGGGCGCGGCTGTGGAAGATGACTAGATAGTAGCCGGACTCCCCATTTTCCACAATGGCGGCCTCGTCTTCGCCCAGCTCCAGCAGCTCCTCCCGGTAAACAGAGGAGATATTGCCGCTGCCGGTGACGGTGGTGTGGTCGCCGGAGGTGTTAGGGTCGTACTCCTCGATGAGGTCGGCCACCTCGGTGCCCTCCTCATAGGCGGCCAGCGCGTCCTCGGCCTGGGCCTCGGCGTCGGCCAGAGCCTGGGCGGTGAGCTCATCCAGCTCTTCCTCCGTGCGCTTGTTGCCGTCGTCGTCGGTGCTCATGACGGCCTCAGGGGTAAAATAGAGGTAGGAGTACTCAAAATCGTCAAAGTCGTCGGCGTTCTCCTGGTAGTAGTCCTCCAGCTCCTGGGCAGTATAGGAGTTGTAGAACTCCTCCTGCTTGTCGCTGGCGTACAGCTCGGCCAGCAGGGTCTTGGCCAGCAACCGCTCGTAAATGGAGGGGGTCATATACTTGCCATAATTGACCACCAGGTAGGAGCGGTAGCTGTATCCGCTGCTGGAGGCCGAGGACTGCATGGACTGGATGTTCGCATCCAGGTTCTCCTGGATATCCTCCAGGGTGTATCCGTCGGCGATGGCCGCGTCGTACAGCGCTTGCTCGGACTGGGCGGTCTGCAGGGCCTGCTCCAGGAAGTAGTCGTGGTAGGTGACGCCCTCTTCCTCGTCGTAGTACTGCTCGTCATCGGGAATGCTGGTGTCGATGGAGCCGAACAGGGCCAAATAGTAGCGCTGGGGATAATAGTAATAGCTCAATTCCGCGGCGCTCAGCTCCGTGCCGCCGATGGTGGCGGCAAGGGCGCGGCTCTGGAAAAAGCCGGAGTTCCAAATCAGCAGCGCGGCGACCAGTACTACCACCACCACACCGATGCCGGTGTAGGTGCGGACCTTGCGCTTGTAGGCGGCCTGCTTCTGATCGGCCTGCATGGCCTTATCGGAGGGGCCGCTGCCCTGGCGCTGCTTCTTCTCTCTGGATGCGCTCATGGTATCAATCCTCTCAGTTTCAGTGGTGTTTTCGCATAGACGGAACAAAAGCACATCTTCTATGTGCCGATGTGCCGAATGGAGATATTATAGCACGGCCTGTCAAGCCTTGCAAGGAAAAAATCTGTTTTCAGCCTCATTCCATGGAAAGTTCACAAAACGGCCATAAACCAGACAAAATTTTATGGTTCAATGGAGCCGCGCCGGATCATCGCATAAAAGAAGCGGGAGAGCGTTCGCTCTCCCGCGAAGTGGGCAACCCCCCCGCCGTGGCCGTGCCGTCCGATTAAAAACCTGCACGTGAATGCAGGTGGGTCGCCTCCGCGCCGTTTCATCGCTTCCAACGTCCAGACACCTCCGAAGAGGGCCGGGAGGCCTGCAATCCGCGGCGCGAGTTTGGCGTCCCGTATAAAAGATGTGGGTTTTAAACGGGCGGACACGTAGTTAGAACCCGGCAGGGGAGAAGAGGCGGTCACGCCCCTCCGTCGTCCTCCTCAGAGAACAGCTGCTCCATAAACAGGTCATAGACTGCGCTCAGTTCCTGCTCGTCGTCGATGTCGGCCAACAGCTCTTCGCCGTTTTCCTCCACCACTCTGAGCAGGATCATGCCATAGTCCTCGTCCTCCTCGTCCATGTCGGCGGGGAGAAAGGCCATATAGGTGCTGCCCTTATACTCTAAGGTGCCCAGATGTTCCAGTTCAAATTCATTGCCCTCGTCATCGGTGACGCTGACAAAATCAGGGCCGAATGCTTCGCTCATGGGATTCACTCCTTCTTCGGACTCTGGTTTTGCTGTCTTTATTGTAGCGTTTCCCATGAAAAAAAGCAAGGGGGAGGAAGGAAAAATTCCGCGGGGAGGGAAAGGGGGCGAAACAGGGCGCCGGGGAAGAAGGCCGGGGTGAATAAGGGGGGAGGCGGTTCGGGCAGGGTGGACAAAAGAGACTCGGTGTGGTATACTGTCCCCACATGTGCCCGGCTTCCGGCACACCCTATTCTATACTGAAAGTCGATTGGACGTGACGCGCCGCAGGGCGTGTCTGCATACATCGGAGGTATTTGAATGGCAGAGAATCATCACAATTACGATACGCCTGAGCGCCGCGCCCGGTCCCAGGGGGCGCGCGAGGCGCAGGGGGGAAAACACAGTGGGGCCCGGCCGGGGAAAAAGCGCTCCACGGCGGCCACGGTGTTCCTGCGTATTTTTCAGGTGCTGGGCACCCTGCTGCTGATCGGAGTGGTGACTGGGGCCTTCCTGTCCTGCTATGCCGCAGTTTACATCAAAACCGCGGTCCTGCCCAACGCCACGCTGGACCTGTCTGCATACACGCTGAATGAAAACTCGGTTATCTACTACTATGACGATGGCGGCCAGGCAGTGGAGCTGACCACTCTGGTGGGCTCCCAGAACCAGGAGTGGGTGGACTATGAGGACATCCCGGAGGACCTGATCAACGCGGTGGTGGCCATCGAGGACCACCGCTTTTACCAACACCACGGCGTGGACTGGTACCGTACCGCGGGCGCCTTTGTCAACATGTTCCTGGGCATGCGCAATACCTTTGGCGGCTCCACCCTCACCCAGCAGCTCATCAAGAACCTGACCCAGTATGACGACGTCACCGTGACCCGTAAGATCAGCGAGATCTTCACCGCCCTGTACGTGGAGGACCACTATTCCAAGGACGATATCCTGGAGCTGTACCTCAACGTGATCTACCTGGGCAACAGCTGCTACGGGGTTCAGGCTGCGGCCAATTTCTACTTCGGCAAGGACGTGTCCGAGCTGACCCTGGCCGAGTGCGCCTCCCTGGCGGGCATTACCAACAACCCATCTCTCTACAGCCCCAACGCGCAGCTCAATGTTACCCGCTACCCCTGCCTGGAGTGCGGCACCTACTCTTTGACCAATGACGAGCCGTGCAGCTACTGCGGGGCGGAGAACTATGGCCCGGCGGAGATCTGGAACGGCCGGGACTACAACAAGGCCCGGCAGGAGCTCATCCTGGGCGAGATGCTGGACGCGGACGGGTCCAACGGCTACAGCACCATCACCCGGGCGGAGTACGACGCCGCCGTTGAGGAGACTCTGGTGTTCACCTGGGACGACGCCTACACCGGGGACGCGGTGGTCAACGAGGACGGCACGCTGGTGCAGGAAGAGGACAACAGCAACGTGAACTCCTGGTACGTAGACGCGGTCATCAGTGAGCTCATTGACTACCTGGTGGAGGAAGAGGGAATGGCCGAACGGGCAGCCACCCAGATGGTGTACTCCGGCGGCCTGCGCATCTACACCCCCTTTGACCCAGACGTCCAGGCCAGCGTGGACCAGATTTATGAGAATTGGGACAGTTCCTACTATATCTCCAATACCGGCCAGGAGATCAGCTCTGCCATCACCATCGTGGACAACACCACCGGCTATGTGGTGGCCATGGCGGGCGACCTGGGAGAGAAGGAGGTCAACCGGGGCTGGAATAATGCCCTGGCCACCCGGCAGCCCGGCTCGTCCATCAAACCCATCTCGGTGTACGCCCCCGCCCTGGATATGGGGCTGATCACCCCGGCCACGGTTCTGGATGACAGCCCTGTTGAGCTTAGAAACGGCAATATCTGGCCTTTGAACCTGCCCCGGGAGTATGCGGGATTGACCACGGTGCTCCAGGGCGTCGTCGTATCGAAGAACACCATTGCCACCCGGGTACTGCAGATGGTGACGCCGGAGGAGTCCTTCCGGTTCCTGGAGGAGCGGTTCGGCATCACCTCTCTGGAGGAGGGATACTATAATTCCGTCGGGGATTGGAAGACCGACTATGATTACAGCCCCCTGGCCATGGGCGGCCTGACCCACGGGGTGTCTACCTTTGAGATGGCGGCGGCCTTCGCCACCTTCCCCAGGGGGGGCAGCTATACAGCTCCCACCACCTTCCTGTTGGTGGAAGATGTGGACGGCAACGTGGTAGTGGACAACACGCCTGAGACCAAGCAGGCCATCAAGGATACCACCGCCTACTATATCAACTCCATGCTCACAAGCGCCGCCACCTCCGGTACAGCCACCGGCGCCCGGATCAGCGGCCAGCTGGTGGCGGGCAAGACCGGTACCACGGACAACGCCTTTAACTACTACTTTGCCGGGTATACCGCCCACTACACCGCCGCGGTGTGGACGGGGTATCCCCAGTATGATGAGGTGGTCAACAACCGCCAGGGCAACCCCTCCGTCTACCTGTGGCGGGAGGTCATGACCCTGGTCCATGCGGGACTGGAGCGGCAGGAATTCCCCAACCCCGGCGGGCAACGGGCCTACTCCATCTGCATGGACTGCGGCAACCTGGCCACTGGGGACTGTCAGAATGATTCCCGGGGCAACCGGGCCCAGAGCTTCTACCTCTTCCCCGGGGACGCCCCCGGTGAGTACTGCGTCTGTCATGTGCCTGTAACCATCTGCACGGAGTGTCCTGTGCTGGACGCGAATGGGGAGGAAACCGGTCTGTATATGATGGCCGGGGAGCACTGCCCGGAGGAGTCGGTACAGACCATCTTCATGGTGGAGTATGACCGGGAGGCTGTCAGCGAATCCGTCTCCATCGGGGATGAGTACGCCCTGATCTCCATCTATGAAAAGCTCTTCCCCAATGAGGAGGACCGGTACTGCACCGTGCACAACGAGGAGAACCAGAACCCAGATGATGAGGATCCCATTGAGTCCGGGGAGATCCCGCCCAGCGGCGAGCCCGGCCCGGATCCTACCCCGGGTGTCTCTGACGAGCCCGTCCCTTCGGTGGAACCGGAGCCCACGCCCAGCTTGCAGCCGGATCCTGGCATCAGCCAAAACCCGGAGCCGGAGCCGGGGACATAGCGGGATCAGCAACCATGAGCAATCAAATGATGTGATGTGGCACGCGCCGCCGCGGGGACACCTGCGGCGGCGCGTTTCCGTGCGCACTGACAGAAATCCCGCGGGATCGGGAGAAATGTTTGGTGAAAACGGGGACGATTTATGAATTGAGAACTGTCTTTCTCTGTGATACAATAGACCGCAGTACAAAGACAGACCCTGCGGGGACGGACGCGAGGAGGAGAATCGGGTATGGCCCCAAGGCAGAAGTATTTCATTGTGGAGGCGTCGGCGCTGCCGGAGATCTATCTGAAGGTGGCGGACGCCAAGCGCCTGCTGGAGACCGGCGAGGTGCATACGGTGAACGCAGCCACCCGCCGGGCGGGGATCAGCCGCAGCGCCTTTTATAAGTACAAGGACGCCATCCGTCCCTTCCAGGATATGGTCCACGGCAGGATCGTCACCATTCAGATCCTGCTGCGCAATGAGCCCGGGGCGCTGTCCTCGGTGCTGAACACCTTCGCGGACTGGGGGGGCAATGTGCTGACCATCCACCAGGCTATCCCCGGCGGGGACGCCGCGCCGGTGACCGTGGGGCTGGAGACTTCAGGGCTTGAGACGGAGCTGGAGGACTTGCTGACGGCCCTGCGGGAGAAGAAGGAAGTGGTCCGCTGTGAGGTGCTGGCGGGCTGAGCATAGACATGAGGTGAAAAAAGACCATGGTAAACGTAGCAATTTTGGGATTCGGAACGGTGGGGTCCGGCGTGGCAGAGATACTCACCGGCCATGAGCGCAGCATCGCCCGGAAGGCGGACGAACTGGTGAAGCTGAAATATATTCTGGATGTGCGGGACTTTTCGGACAGCCCGTTCGTGCCCTTGTTTGTCAAGGATTTCTCCGTCATTGAATCAGACCCTCAAGTGGACATCGTGGTGGAGACCATCGGTGGGGCCACCGTGGCCCTGGATTTCACCCGCCGGGCGCTGGAGGCGGGCAAGAGCGTGGTCACCTCCAACAAGGAACTGGTGGCCACCCACGGCTATGAGCTGACTCAGCTGGCCAAGGAGAAGGGGGTATGCTACCTCTTTGAGGCCAGCGTGGGCGGGGGCATCCCCATTATCCGGCCTTTGTCCCAGTGCCTGGCCGCCAATGAGATTTTGGAAATCTACGGCATCCTCAACGGCACGACCAACTATATCTTGACCCGGATGATCAAGGCGGGGCTGTCCTTTGAGCAGGCCCTGAAGGAGGCCCAGGAGAAGGGCTACGCCGAGCGGGACCCCTCCGCCGACGTAGAGGGGCATGATGCCTGCCGGAAGATCTGCATTCTGTCCGCCATTGCCTTCGGGCGGCACATCTATCCCGACCAGGTGCCCACCGAGGGGATCACCAAGGTGACCCTGGCCGACGTGGACTACGCCGACGGGGCGGGAAAGAAAATCAAGCTGCTGGGCCGGGCCATCAAGATGGAGGACGGGAAAATCTGCGCCTATGTGTCTCCCCATCTGGTGGACTGCAGCCACCCTCTGGCCGGGGTGGAGGATGTGTTCAACGGCATCTCCGTCCGGGGGGACGCTATTGGTGATGTGATGTTCTACGGCCGGGGCGCCGGCAAGCTGCCCACCGCCTCTGCTGTGGTGGCCGATGTGATGGATATCGCCCGGAACCTGGGCCACCGCAAGGCCCTGTGCTGGGCCCCCGGGGGGCCGGACGCAGTGTGCGGTACAGATGGGCTGGCCAGCCGCTGGTACGTCCGGGCCGAGGCCGGCGCGGACAGCCTGCGCGCCGCCCTGGGCGAAGTCAAGCTGCTGGCCCGCAGCGGCGCTCCCGCCGGGGAGGTCGCCTGTCTCACGGAGACTGAGCTGACCCAAGGCCAGCTGCGGGAAAAGCTGGCCGGACTGGAGACGCTCTCCGCCATCCGGGTACTCAACTGACCTGGGGAGACGGCATAGGATAACCTAGGAATACTGTCCGAAGGGATGGAAGGAATATGGCATTGATCGTACAAAAATTTGGGGGCACCTCGGTGGCCAACGCCGAGCGCCTGCGCAACGTGGCCCGCATCATTACGGATACTTACAAGGCGGGCAACAGCGTGGTGGCGGTGTTGTCCGCCCAGGGGGACACCACCGACGACCTGATCGAAAAGGCAATGGAAATCAACCCCTCCCCCTCCAAGCGGGAGATGGATATGCTGCTGTCCACCGGGGAGCAGATCTCCTGCTCCCTGTGCGCCATGGCCATTGAGGCCATGGGTTATCCGGTGGTATCCCTCACCGGCTGGCAGGCTGGCTTCCGCACCAACTCGGGTTACGGCAACGCCCGGATCAAGCGGGTGGTGACGGAGCGGGTTCGGGATGAGCTGGAGAACAAGCGCCGGATCGTCATCGTCACCGGCTTTCAGGGTATCAACAAATACGACGACATCACCACCCTGGGCCGGGGCGGGTCGGATACCTCGGCGGTGGCCCTGGCCGCCGCGCTGAACGCCGACCTGTGCCAGATCTATACCGACGTGGACGGGGTGTACACCGCCGATCCCCGTCTGGTGCCCTCCGCCCACAAGCTGGAGGAGATCACCTATGATGAGATGCTGGAGCTGGCCACGCTGGGGGCCCAGGTGCTCCACAACCGCTCGGTGGAGATGGCCAAGCGGTACAACGTGAAGCTGGAGGTGCTCTCCAGCTTTTCCGGCAAGCCCGGTACGAAAGTCAAGGAGGTAGTCAAGACCATGGAAGAATCCCACATCAGCGGCGTCGCGAAGGATAAGAATATTGCCCGTCTAGCCCTGGTGGGCCTGGAGGACACCCCGGGCATCGCCTTTAAGATCTTCTCCCTGCTGGCAAAGAACAACGTGAACGTGGACATTATCCTCCAATCCATCGGCCGCAGCGACACCAAGGACATCAGCTTCACCGTGGCAAAGGCGGACATGGAGCTGGCCCAGAAGCTGCTGGAGGACAACCGGGACAGCATCCGGTTTGACCGTATCGACGTGTCGGACAACATCGCCAAGGTGTCCATCGTAGGGGCCGGCATGGTCAACAGCCCCGGCGTGGCCGCGGCCATGTTTGAGGCGCTGTTCAACGCGGGCATCAACATCAGCATGATTTCCACCAGCGAGATCAAGGTGTCCGTGCTGGTACACATCAGCGACGCGGACCGGGCCGTCCAGGTGATCCATGAGCGGTTCTATGACGAGTTTGAAAGGGGCAGGTAGGAATTTTTGTGCGATGCCTCTCGCCCCAGACCGCCCGAATGGCGCTTTGCTGCGCCATTCGGGCGGTTTTGACGCGTGAGGAATGGCCGCGGGGTGGCGCTCCCGCCTCGGCGGTGAAAACGACGTGCTTCCGCCTGCGTCCGGCTGTGGTGTTTGTGGGAAAAATAGTTGCATTGCCATAGCCGAAATGATAAAATAGATTATCTATGACATGCGGTCAAACCTATGGATAATGGGGTGCATATTTTGTACTTAAAAGCGCTGGAGATTCAAGGGTTCAAGTCCTTTCCAGACAAGACCGTGCTGGCCTTCGGCTCAGACATCACGGCCATTGTGGGGCCTAACGGATCGGGAAAATCCAATATTGCCGACGCCATCCGCTGGGTGATGGGGGAGCAGTCTACCCGTACCCTCCGGGGCAGCAAGATGGAGGATGTGATCTTTGACGGCACGGCCAAGCGCAAGGGGCTGGGCTTTGCGGAGGTCTCCCTGGTCCTTGACAACAGTGAGCATATCTTTCCTCTGGAGGAGACCGAGGTGTCCGTCACCCGCCGGTACTACCGCTCCGGGGAGAGCGAGTATTATATCAACCGCCGCTCCTGCCGGCTGAAGGACGTCAATGAGCTGTTCATGGACACCGGCCTGGGTCGGGAGGGCTACTCCATCATCGGACAGGGCAAGATCGACGAGATCCTGTCCATCAAAAGCGCCGACCGGCGCGAGATCTTTGAAGAGGCGGCAGGCATCTCCCGTTACCGTCACCGGAAGGAAGAGGCCGAGCGCAAGCTGGAGCGCACCCAGGAAAACCTGGTGCGCATCAACGACAAGATCGACGAGCTGGAACTCCAGGTGGAGCCCCTGCGGGTCCAGGCGGAGAAAACTAAGAAGTATCTGCTGCTCCGGGACGAGCTGAAGGGGCTGGAGATCTCTGTGTGGCTGGAGCAGCTAGAAAAGCTGAGGGCCAACAGCCTCAAGCTCAAGGCGGACTGCGAGACCGCCGCCCGGCAGCGGGAGGAGACTCGCCAGACCCTGGACGGCCTGTACGCCGCCATGGAGGAGTACAGCGATCAGATGCGGGAGAAGGATCTGGAGGCGGAGCGGCTCCGGGGTCAGCAGTCCCAGCTGGAGCAGCAGGTTCACAGCTGTGAGAGCGGCATTAGCCTGCTGAAAAATGATATTCGGAACAATGCGGACAATGCCGCCCGGATCCGGGAGGAGTTAGAGCAGCAGGAGAACCGGGCGGGGTCTATTGCCGGGCAGATCGAGGAGCGCCGCTCCCGTCTGGCCCAAATCGAGGCGGATATGGCCGCATGTGAGGACCAGAGCCGGGAGTTGGAGCGGCAGATGGAGGAGACGGTGCGCTCCGCCGGTACTCTGAATCAGGAGCTGGCTCAGCTCCAGGAGCGGGAACGGCTGGAGAACGCCTCCGCCTCGGAGGCCAAGGCCCTGCTGTCCGCCCTGGCGGCGGCGGCCCAGGAGCTGCTGGACCGGGAGGAAAGACTGACCCAGGAGCTGGCCGTCCAGGAGGAAAAGGCGCAGCGGGCCAAATCCGCCGCGGTCGAGCTGAGAAAAGAGCTGGAACGTGTCACCGAGGACCGGGACGGAGCGAAGAACGTCATCAGCGGCCATCAGATGCTCTGTCAGACCCGGCAGCGTAAGCTGGACCAGGCCCAGGAGCGCTGCAACCGGCTGCGGATGGATGAGAACAACCTGCTATCTCGCATCAAGTTGCTCGCGGAAATGGAAAAGGTGTATGAGGGCTATTCCAAAGCGGTGAAACTGCTCATGGGAGAGGCCCAGCGGGGCGGTTTGAAAGGGGTGCGCGGCCCGGTGGCCAGCCTGCTGCATGTGCCGGACCAATATGCCGTGGCCATCGAGATCGCTCTGGGCGGCGCCATGCAGAATATCGTGGTGGAGCGGGACGAAGATGGCAAGCAGGCCATCGGGTGGCTCAAGCGGCGGGATGCGGGGCGGGCCACCTTCCTGCCCATGAATACCATCCGTCCCGCCCAGTTCCAGGACCGGGCAGTGGAGAAAGAGGATGGCTTTGTGGGGATGGGGGACGCGCTCATCACCTATGACAAGGAATATGCTTCTATCTTCTCCAATCTGCTGGGGCGGATTGTCATTGCCAGCGACCTGAACAAAGCAATGGCCATGGCCCGGAAATTCGGCCACCGTTTCCGCATCGTCACCCTGGACGGCCAGGTGCTCCATGCCGGCGGCTCCATGACCGGCGGCTCCGCTTCCCGGTCAGCGGGCATCCTCTCCCGGGCCAACGAGCTGGAGCGGCTGGAAAAACAGCGCCAGGCGCTGGAGGGAGAGCGGAAAGAGGCGGAAGCGCAGCTGGCCCGTGCCCAGCGGGAGCTCACCGCCGCCAACTATGAGCTGGATACCGCCTCCGCCCAACTGCGGGAGGCGGAGAACGCGGTGCTGACCTACACAGAGCGGGTGGACAGCGCGGACGCCTTGCTGGGGGCGGCCCAGGACCGCCATGCCGCGTTGCTCCAGGAGCGGGAGCAGGTGGGAAAGCGGATTGAGGAAAACGGCAGGGCCACCCAGCAGGCAAAGGGACGCATCGAACAGCTGGAGGGGACGGCCAACACCCTGCGGGCGGAGGTGGAGGCGAAAGCCCAGGGTCACAGTACCCTCCGGGAGCGGCTGAGCGCCTTGAGCAGCCAGGCGGCGGAGCAGAACGCCAAGTTGGCTGGATTGGAAGGGGAGCGCGCCGCGTCCCAGGCAAACCTGTCCGAGCTGGAAAGGCTCCGGGAGGACCTGTCCGGGGACAGCGCCCAGCGCACCGCTATGATCGCCCAGTTTGAGCGGCAAAATGAGACGCTGGCCCGACAGGTGGGGGAGCAGGAGGAGCAACTGCAAAATCTCCGGGCTGAGAACCAGACCCTGTCTGACCGCCTGCGCGCCATCAACGAGGAAAAATTGGCCCTGGAGGGCAGGCGCAACCAGGCTGACAAGGATGCCCGGGAGACCAACGACCGGCTGCTGCGCATGGAGCGGGAGGTATCCGCCCTGGAGCAGAAGGCCAGCGCTGCCGCCTGGGAGGAAAACCAGATCCTGGACAAATTGTGGGAGAATTATCAGCTCTCCCATGAGGCTGCCCGGGCCCAGCGGGTGGAGCTGGAATCCACCGCCAAGGCCCAGCGGCGCATTGGGGAGCTCAAGCGCTCTATCTCCGCCCTGGGCAACATCAACCCCGACGCGGTGGAGCAGTTTGAGCGGGTCAATGAGCGGTATACCTACTTTGCCGGCCAGCGGGACGATGTGACCAAGGCGAAGGGCGAGCTGGAGGACATCATCGCCCAGATCACCGGGGAGATGACTGAGATTTTCAAGACCCAGTTTGACCTGATCAACGAGAACTTCCAGCAGACCTTCCAGGAGCTGTTCCGGGGGGGCCGGGCGGCCTTGAGCCTGGAGGACCCGGAGGATGTGCTGGGCTGCGGCATCGAGATCAAGGTGCAGCCCCCCGGCAAGGCCCTCAAGACCCTCTCCCTGCTGTCCGGCGGGGAGCGGGCCTTTGTGGCCATCGCCCTGTACTTCGCCATTTTAAAGGTGCGGCCCACCCCTTTCTGCGTCATGGACGAGATCGAGGCGGCACTGGACGACACCAATGTGGTGCGGTTTGCCCGGTATCTGCGCAAGATGAGCAGCAAGACCCAGTTCATCGTCATCACCCACCGCCGGGGCACCATGGAAGAGGCGGACGTACTCTACGGCGTCACCATGCAGGAGCAGGGCGTCAGCCGGATGCTGACCATCAATCTGAACGAGGTGGAAGAAGAACTTCACATCAAATAGAGGGATCCAGCCCGTGTGGGCTGACGCCCGCTGCCCAAGGGGCAGCCGTGCCGGATGGCGCGTAAAATCGGAGCGGCAGTGGAGATTTGCGCAGGGCAGATTTACTCCGCCCACGCAGGATGAAACGGGGGTTCCCGCCCGGCCCTGCCGGGTGGGGGATCAGCCGGATGCTGACCATCAATCTGAACGATGTAGAAGAGGAACTGCACATCAAGTGAGGGGAAATCAAACTCATAACGGTAAGGAGATCACCATGGGTTTTTTTGATAAAATTAAAAAAATCAGCATATTTAGCGGCTTCTCCCAACTGGACGACGACTTCTATGACGAGCTGGAGGAGTCCTTGGTCATGGCTGACATGGGGGCGGAGACCACCATGGCGGCGGTGGAGGAACTAAGAGAGCGCTGCAAGGAGCGCAAGATTAAGGATGTAGAGGGGGCCCGGTCCTGTATGCGGGAGATCCTGGCAGAGTACCTTTCCCAGCAGGATTGCGCTATAGATCTGTCCCATGCCCCCGCGGTGGTGCTGTTTATCGGGGTCAATGGGGTGGGGAAGACCACCTCCATCGGCAAGATGGCCGCCCGGTGGCGGAAAGAGGGGAAAAAGGTTTTGCTGTGCGCCGGAGACACCTTCCGGGCAGCCGCCGCCGACCAGCTCACCATCTGGGCGGAGCGGGCCGGGGTGGACATCATCAAACAGCACGAAGGGGCCGACCCAGCCGCCGTGGTGTACGACGCCATGAGCGCCTCCAAAGCGAGAAAGGCCGACGTGGTGCTGGTAGACACCGCCGGGCGGCTGCACAACAAGCAGAACCTGATGAATGAGCTGAATAAAATTTCCCGGGTGATTGACCGGGAGTGCCCCGACTCCAGCCGGGAAACTCTGCTGGTGCTGGACGCTACCACGGGGCAGAACGGACTGATTCAGGCCAAGCAGTTTTCCCAGGCGGCAGGGATCACCGGCATTGTGCTGACCAAGCTGGATGGCACCGCCAAGGGGGGTATCGTCATTGCCATTGCCAAGGAGCTGGGCGTGCCAGTGAAATTCGTGGGCGTGGGCGAGGGTGTGGACGACCTTCAGCCCTTTGACCCGGGAGCATTCACACAGGCGTTGCTATGAGAGATGTTCTGATTATATTGCTGGTGTGTGTCATGATGTGCGGCTTGGGTTCCTGCGGCAAAAGTACCAGAGCGGAGGGGTGCCAAAGATCGCTGCTCAGACGGATTTCCGGCGCGGTCATCACCGAGCTGGGAGCGGCGGGTCTTCTCTTTCTGCTGATTCGTGGAGAAGCGGCGAGTTGAGCACGGAAGCCAAGGAAAGATAAAGGAGGAAGTGACATGTCCCGGATAGACGGACGTGGATTGGACGAATTAAGGAAAGTGACCCTTCAGACGGATTTCGTGAAGTTCCCCGAGGGGGGCGTGCTCATCACCTGCGGGAATACCAAGGTGCTGTGCTGCGCCAGCGTGGAACAGAGAGCCCCCCGCCATGTGCCTGAGGGCACCGGCTGGGTGACGGCGGAATATTCCATGCTGCCCCGGGCTAACCGGGAGCGGTCCCGCCGGGACATCTCCAAACTGAAGCTGTCCCCCCGCTCAGCGGAGATCCAGCGGCTGATCGGCCGCTCCCTGCGCTCGGCGGTGGATCTGACCATGCTGCCCGACCTGACCATCACGGTGGACTGTGATGTGCTCCAGGGGGACGGCGGCACGCGCACTGCCTCCGTCACTGGCGGTTTTGTGGCCCTGGCCCTGGCCTGCCGGAAGCTGGTGGAGGAGGGTGTGCTGTCCCGCAGCCCCATCAAGCACTATGTGGCCGCCGTGTCTGCGGGCATCGTGGACGAGCAGCCCATGCTGGATCTGTGCTATGAGGAGGACTCCGGTGCCCAGGTGGATCTGAACTGCGTGATGAACGACGACGGCCAGCTCATCGAGCTGCAGGGTACCGGCGAGGGCCGTGCCTTCACCATTGAGGAGCAGCGCGCCCTGGTGGACCTGTGCCAGAAGGGCATCCGGGAGCTTCAAAAACTGCAGAAGGCGGTATTGGAGGGCTGAGTATGAAGCTGGTGCTGGCCAGTAAGAATGAGAAGAAACTGATTGAAATGCGAGAGATCCTCTCCCACCTGGGGGTGGAGGTGTGCCTTCCGTCCGACGTGGGGGTGGATATGGACGTGGAGGAGACGGGAACCACCTTTGAGGAGAACTCCCGGCTCAAGGCCCAGGCGGTAATGGAGGCCAGCGGTCTGCCCGCCATTGCCGACGACTCGGGGCTGTGCGTGGACGCCCTGGGGGGCGCGCCGGGGGTGTACTCCGCCCGGTATGGCGGGCCCGGACTGGACGACGTGAGCCGCTACCGCCTGCTGCTGGAAAATCTGAAGGGCCAGCCCCGGGGAGCTAAATTCGTGTCGGTGATCACCTGCTGCTTTCCCAATGGGGACGTGCTCACCGCCCGGGGGGAGTGCCCCGGTACCATAGCCTTCGCCCCCATGGGGAAGGGCGGGTTTGGCTACGACCCGGTGTTTTTCCTGCCCAAGCTGAAAAAAACCTTCGCCCAGCTCACCCCGGAGGAGAAGAATGCTATCTCCCACCGGGGAGAGGCCCTGCGGGCGTTTCGGAAAGAACTGGAAAGGTACATGCGGGAGAAATCGGAGGAATTTTTATGAAACACAGCAAAACCTGTCCCCAATACGGTGGAACAAAGATCTTTGAGGTCACTGGCGGACGAATGATGGACAATGGAATTCCTGTGGGGCTAGGATTCATACCGGTGGACCGGTATGTCTGTGCCTCCTGCGGGTACTCTGAAGAGTGGGTCCGGGAAGGCCAGATGGATGAATTGGCCAGTTTCTATTAAGGCGGGAAGGAGTACAAAACAACGATGGATTTGAATAGCAAACAGCGGGCCCAGCTGCGGGCCCTGGCCAACGGCATTGACACCATCCTCCACATCGGTAAGGACGGGGTGGGTCCCAACCTGGTCAAGCAGGCGGATGACGCCCTGGAAGCCCGGGAGCTGATCAAGGGCCGGGTGCTGGAAAACTCTCTGCTGTCCGCCCGGGAGGGGGCCGAGGAGCTGGCCCGGGTCACCCGCAGCCAGGTGGTGCAGGTCATCGGCACAAGATTTGTTCTGTACCGGGAGACCCACAGCAAGGAGAAGGAAAAACGCATCAAGCTGGTGAAATAACAGGAGGCAGTCGGCTCTGAATACCTAAAATTTGCAGGGAAAGTGGGCGATCCCATGAAAATCGGACTCTACGGCGGCACCTTTAATCCGCCCCATCTGGGGCATCTGGCGGCGGCGCGCACCGCCGTGTCCGCCCTAGGACTGGACCGTCTGGTTTTCGTCCCGGCAGGAGTTCCGCCTCACAAAACCTTGCCTGCCGGCAGTCCGCTGGACGCTCAGCGGCTGGAGATGACCTCTATAATGGCCGACCAGTTGCTCCGGCCGGAGCTGACCCAGGTGTGGGACGTAGAGATGCGCCGGCCGGGGAAGAGCTACACCTCAGACACCCTGCGTCAGGCGGCCGGGCAATGGCCCGGGGCGGAGCTATGGCTGCTGATGGGAACGGATATGTTCCTGTCTTTGCAGGACTGGCACGAGCCGGAGGTCATCCTGTCTCTGGCGGGGGTGTGCGCCTTTGGACGCACCCATGCGGACACCGAGCACCTGTTCGCCCCCCAGCGGGAGTTTTTGCACCGGAACTATGAGGCAAAGGTGGCCACCATCGCCATTCCCGATCTGATGCTGGTGGATGTGTCCTCCACCCAGCTGCGGGAGATGCTGGGCAGGGGCGCGGGCCGGGAGTATCTGCCCCCGGCGGTATACGGCTACATCCTGAGAGAAAAACTATATGGAACCTGCGTGGATCTTAGCCGTCTAACCATAGAGGACCTGCGCTGCGTTTCCTACTCCATGGTGAAGGCCAAACGGATTGCCCACATCCGTGGGGTGGAGGAGGAGGCTGTCCGTCTGGCGCAACGCTGGGGAGGCGATGTGGACGAGATGCGCCGGGCTGCTATTTTGCACGACTGTACTAAATATTGGAGCAAGCAGGAGCATCTGGAGATCTGCGACCGCTACGGCATTGCGCTGGACTGCATGGAGCGGGGCACGGAAAAGCTGCTCCACGCCAAGAGTGGTGCGGCCCTGGCCAAGTATGTGTTCGGGCAGAGCGAGGCGGTGTTCCAGGCCATCCTGTACCACACCACAGGGCGGGGAAACATGACCCTGCCGGAAAAGCTGCTCTATCTGGCCGACTACATAGAACCCACCCGGGACTTTCCCGAGATGGCCGAGATGCGCCGGCTGGCCTATGAGGACCTGGACCGGGCGGTGCTGATGGGGGTACAGCTCTCCATCCAGGAGATGCTGGAGCGCAACCGGAGGGTGCATCCCAACACTTTGGAAGCGGAGAAAACATTGCGGAAAGGACTTAGGCTATGACTTCAAACCCCAACGGAAAGAGAAGAGAGGCCCCGGGTGGGAGACGGAAGGAATGGAGAAGGGCAATCATCCTGATTGTCCTTGCGTTGATCATGGTGCTGGTAGCCACAGTGGTGGTGCTGTATAGCCGCTGGGTTCAGCGGCCCACGCTGCCCGGCGGCGATCCGGCGGCGGAGAGCGGAGCGCCGGTGGATGACGGCGTCGGCATCGACTCTGTCCAGCCCAAGGTGAGCGGGGAGCGCAAGAGCGAGGATTTCTACACCATCCTGGTCTTTGGACCTGATGAGACTTCGGGACTGACGGACGTGATGATGCTGGTGTCCTATGACGTGACCAACCAGCAGGCCACAGTGATGTCCATTCCCCGGGACACTCTGATTAACTCCAGCGGGCGGACGGTGCCCCAGAAGATGCTCAACGCGGTGTACAACCGCTACGGCCAGGGAGAGGAGGGCGTCGAGGGGCTCAAGAGCGAGGTGTCCGAGCTGGTGGGCTTTGTCCCCGACTACTACGTGATGATTGACTGGCAGCTGGTGGGGGAGATGGTGAACGCCATCGGGGGGGTTTGGTTTGACATCCCCTATCATATGGACTATGATGATCCCTACCAAGACTTGCACATCCACTTTGAGCCGGGCTATCAGTACCTGAACGGGGAAGACGCCATGAAGGTGATCCGCTGGCGTCATAACAACAAAACAAGCCCCTACTATGGTGAGAGCGGCGGCAGCGACATCAGCCGGATCGAAATGCGCAACGACTTTCTCAAGGCGGTGCTCAGCCAGACCCTCCAGCTGAAAAATGTGACCAAGATCGGAGAGCTGGCGGACCTGTTCGGAGAGAACGTCCAGAGTGACCTGACCATTGAGAACCTGTTTTGGTTTGCCTCCCAGGCCATCTTCGGCGGGCTGCGGGTGGACGATGTGAACTTTGTGGTAATGCCCTATTATGGCGTGCCGGAGGGAAACCCCTACTACGGAAGGGTCTATCCCAACCAGAGCGCCCTGCTGGAGATGATCAACCGGTCCCTCAACCCCTTTGTGGATGAGGTGACCCTCAATGAACTGGACTTGATCACGGTCAACAGCAACGGTACCCTCTCCTCCACCACCGGCGTGCTGGCCGATCCCACCGCCGGGATCCCGCCGGTGGTGGTTACCCCGAAACCGGAGCCCAGCGCACCTGTGACCTCCCAGGAGCCTGTGACCTCTCAGGAACCGGTGACTTCCCAGGAGCCAGAGCCCAGCGGGCCGGCAACCTCGGAGGAGCCGGCGGCCTCTCAGGCCCCGCAGCCCTCGGACAGCGGCAGTCCGCCTGCGGTCTCCCAGGAGCCGGCGGCCTCCCAGCAGCCGGACCCGCCGGCTTCATCGGAAGCGGTGGGCGTCCAGAGCGGCCAAGCATAACAGAACCGAAGTGAAATCGGATGGAAAGGAGCAGCACACTTGTTGACAGCAGAGCAACTGACTTCCATCGCCGTCAAGGCGCTGGACAGCAAAAAAGGACAGGATATCAAAGTCCTGTATACCAGGGACCAGACCACATTGGCGGACTATTTTGTACTGTGTACCGGCGCCTCCAACACCCAGGTGCGGGCGCTATGTGACGCGGTGGAGGAGGCCATGAGCCTTCAGGGGGAGGAGCCCCATCACATCGAAGGCCACCGGGGGGGCCAGTGGACCCTGCTGGATTACTCCGCGGTGGTGGTTCATGTGTTTACCCAGGAGGCCAGGGAGTTTTACGCCCTGGAGCGGCTTTGGCTGGACGCGGTGCCTGTGGATCCCGGGAAGTTTTTGGACCGGGGGTAACCGGCCTAACCCCAGTTTGGAGGAGTGAACTGTGACAATGAGGAAAAGGGCGTGACCACAATGGAAGAACAAGCAAAAAAGAAAGTGATGCTCTCCGGCATCCAGCCCAGCGGGGATCTCCATCTGGGCAACTACCTGGGCGCTATCAAAAACTGGAGCGCTCGTGCCCAGGAGTTTGACTGCTACTATTTTATGGCGGACCTACACACCATCACCGTGCGGCAGAACCCTGCTGATCTGCGCCGGCGCACGTTGGAGCAGCTGGCCCAGTATATTGCCTGCGGCTTGGATCCGGAGGAAAATACCCTGTTTATCCAGTCCCATGTGCCTGAGCATACCCAGCTTGGCTGGGTGCTCAACTGCTACACCATGTTTGGCGAGTTGTCCCGTATGACCCAGTTTAAGGACAAATCCGCCAAGCACAAGGACAACATCAACGGTGGGCTGTTTACCTATCCCGCATTGATGGCCGCGGACATCCTGCTGTATCAGCCCGACTACGTCCCGGTGGGGGAGGACCAGAAGCAGCATGTGGAGCTGACCCGGAATATTGTCCAGCGGTTTAACGGCGTCTATGGGGACGTGTTCAAGATGCCGGAGCCATACATCCCCAAGGCTGGGGCCCGGGTGATGGGCCTGACTGCGCCGGACAGCAAGATGAGCAAGTCCATTCCGGAAGGGTGCGTGTTCCTCCTGGAGAAGCCGGAGGACATCCGGCGAAAGTTCAAGCGGGCGGTGACCGACAGCGACACGGAACACTGCGTGCGCTATGACCCGGAGAGCAAGCCGGGGGTTGCCAACCTGATGAGCATCTACTCCGCCGTCACCGGTAGAAGCTATGAGGAGATTGAGCGGGAGTTTGACGGCCAGGGCTACGGTGCGTTCAAGCCGGCGGTGGGCGACGCGGTGATTGAGACCCTCCGTCCCATCCGGGAGGAGGCCGAACGGATTCTCAAGGATAAGGCCTACCTGGAGCAGGTATACCGGGCCGGGGCGGAGAAGGCCTCCTATGTGGCTGGGAAAACCCTGCGCAAGGTCTATAAAAAAGTGGGGTTTGTGGCCCTGTAAGCCGATAAAGGAGCTGTGTTCGCGTGCTGACCATACAGATCGTACAGAAAGGGCAGGGCCTGGATATGAGCATCGTGGGCTTTGTCCTGCTCACGATGTTGCTGGCGGCGGTGGTGTCCTTCGCCATTACGCCGCTGGTCAAAGCCTTTTCCGTCAAGGTGGGCGCCATCGACGTGCCCAAGGACAATCGCAGAATGCACGACCACCCCATCCCCCGGTTGGGCGGATTGGCAATTTTTTTAGGATTCATGTTCGCGGTGGTGCTCATGGTTCCGCTGAACGGTTCGGAGCGCGGCATGCTGCTGGGGGCTGTCATCATTGTGGTGCTGGGCATTTTTGATGACATCTATGCCCTGCCGGCCAAGCTGAAATTTGTGGTCCAGATCGTGGCGGCGCTAATTTCGGTGCTGGCCGGCAACCAGATCAGCATTCTGTCAAACCCCAACATCTTCAGCGAAAATCCCATCTGGGTGTTGGATGACTGGCTGTCCATCGCCCTTTCGGTGATCTGGGTAGTGGCTATCACCAACGCGGTGAATCTGATCGACGGGCTGGACGGGCTGGCCTGCGGAGTGTCCACCATCAGCTCGGCCGCCATGCTGATTATCGCGCTGTTAGTCAAACTGGACGTGGCCATGATCATGGGCGCCCTGGTGGGGGCATGCATCGGATTTCTGCCCTATAATTTCAATCCCGCCAAGATCTTTATGGGGGATACAGGGGCCACCTTCCTGGGATTTATCATGGCCAACATGTCCATCCAGGGCATGTTTAAGATGTACACCATCATCTCCTTTGTAGCCCCCTTCCTGATTCTGGGTCTGCCGATTTTTGACGTCTGCTTTGCGGTGGTGCGCCGTCTATCCAAGGGGCAAAGCCCCATGCGCCCCGACCGCAGCCATATCCATCACCGCCTCATTGACATGGGCCTGTCCCAAAAGCAGGCAGTGGGCATGCTCTACGTCATCTCCGCCATCCTGGGGTTGTCCGCCGTGGTGCTCACCACCAGTGGGGCGTTGCGGGCGCTGATCTTCCTAGCGGCGGCGGGCCTTGCCGCGCTGCTGGCCTGGAGGGTGCTGATCGTGGGCCACACCGGAAGTTACGCCCAGCACCGGAAACCAATGGAGGATGAGGAGGAGGAACAGCATGGACCGTCTGAGCGCTGACCTGATGAGAAAGCGCCCTGTGAAGGTGATGTCTATCTTCGGGACCCGGCCGGAGGCCATCAAAATGGCGCCCCTGGTCAAGGAGCTGGAGGGGCGGGAGGAGTTTGAAAGCTATTGCTGTGTCACCGCCCAGCACCGGCAGATGCTGGACGGCGTGCTGGAGATTTTTCAACTGAAGCCCCAGTTCGACTTGGACATTATGGAGCAGCGGCAGACCCTGTCCACCATCACTACCAAGTGCCTGCTGGGCCTGGAAAAGGTGTTTGAGCAGCTGCGTCCCGATCTGGTGCTGGTGCATGGGGATACCTCCACCACCTTTGCCGGGGCTCTGGCCGCCTTCTATCAGAAAATTTATATTGGCCATGTGGAGGCCGGCCTGCGCACCGGCGATAAGTACTCCCCGTTCCCGGAGGAGATGAACCGTTCCCTGGTGGGACGCCTGGCCGACCTGCACTTCTGCCCTACCCCGGCCAACCGGGAGAACCTGGAGCGGGAGGGGATCTCCAAGGGGCTCTATGTCACCGGCAATACGGTGATTGACGCTTTGCAGACAACAGTTAAAAAGGGATATCACTTTACGACGGAAGTCCTAAACCGGATCGACTATGAAAAGAAGAAAGTGGTTCTGGTTACTTGCCACCGCCGGGAAAACTACGGGCAGCCCATGGAGCAGATCATGTCGGCGCTGGGCCAGCTGGCCCGGCGCTATCCCCAGGAGTTGGAGCTGATCTATCCGGTGCATCTGTCCCCCGTGGTGCAGGAGGTGGCCCACCGGCATCTGGATGGGCTGGCCAATGCCCACCTGATCGGGCCGCTGGCAGCCGATGAGATGCACAATCTGATGGCCCGCAGCTACCTGGTGATGACCGACTCGGGAGGGCTGCAAGAGGAGGCGCCCGCGCTGGGAAAGCCGGTGCTTGTCCTACGCCAGGAGACGGAGCGGCCGGAGGCGGTGCAGGCCGGTACAGTGAAGATCGCGGGGGTGGATGCCCGGCATATTCTGGACCTGGCGGTGGAGCTGATGGAATCCCCCAAGGCATACCGGCAGATGGCCCACGCGGTCAACCCCTATGGGGATGGGCAGGCCTGCCGCCGGATCGCGGACGCCATCGCTTATGAGTTTGGTCTTTCAGACAGGGCGCCGGAGGAGTTTCAGGCGAAGAACTGACGGGACTTCCCGGCAAAAAGAGAGGAGGGGAGCGATTGGAAGATAGGAAAAGGACGATTTTGGCGGTGATCATCGCCTGCGTGGTCCTGCTTGCGGTGCTGTACAGCTTCGGCTTGAACCTGTTTATCCAGACCCCCGAGCTGGATCCGCCGGGCCTGAACGCCTCCTCTGGCCCGGAACAGGTAAGCGCGGATCCCGAGGCAGGGGGAGTTCCGGTGGAGGTGACCCCCCAGACCGTCCAGCTGGCCATCGCGTCTCTGAGCCGGTATGAGAGTTACAGCCGAAGCGTTTCTGTGTCCTACCTGCAGGACGCAACGGCGATTGGCAATATCACTGCCCAGGTCTGGGCGGACGGCGGCTGGGTGCGGACGGACACCACCCTAGCTTCCGGGGTGGTGGAATGCTCCATCGTGGGAGACGGGCAGATCTGGCTGTGGTATGACGGGGAGGACGAGGTATATCAGGCCCCGTCCACCGGGCACAGCGCCGACCTTGCCCAGCGACTGCCCACCTATGAGGATGTTTTGGAGCTGGACCCCACCGGGATTACGGAGGCAGACTATGTGGAGTGGGATGGTCAAAACTGCATCTACGTGGAGTTTCAGCAGCCGGAGTTGGGATACCTGTACCGGTACTGGATCTCGGTGAACAGCGGACTGCTGATCGCCGCGGAGACGGAGTCGGGCGGGGAAATGGTGTATTCCATGTTCTCCTATGAGGTGACCAGCCCGCTGTCTGAGAACCGGGAGCTGTTTGTCCTGCCGGACGGAACGATGGTGCGGGAGTGATCAGTCGTCCCCTAACCCCAGCAGGAGCATGAGCCCCAGAGTGATGACCAGCTCCAAATTATCCCCGTCTAGATAGAGTAAGAGGATGATCAGCACCAGCAGGATATCTCCGGTGTCCAGGCTCTCCAGGGAAAAGTGCTTTCGCAGCCCTCCCAGCAGCTGAGAGAGCCCGCCGGTCAGCTCTCCCAACAGGGGAGAATGGGCCCCAGCGTCTTCCCGGGAGGGGTTCTGGCGGGGAGGCGGATCCGCCTGGCTCTGCCGGGACTCCTGCTCAGAGTCGATGACAATGAAATCTCGGTTTCCCTGATATCGGTTATACATGGGGATCCTCCCTCGGGCGAAGCAGCTCCAGCCCCATGCGGATCAGCCGGGAGAGCTTGGCAATCTGAATGGCTTTGTCCAGTTTTGCGTAGCGTTTCTCCTTGACAAAGGGGCGCAGGGCATTGAGCAGGGCAACCCGCCCGTCGTCATTGCTTTGATACTGGCTCATCAGCTGGACCGCCCCTGAAATCAGACGGGGATCGATCTGGCTTAGTGTGCCCAGCAGGCCGCTGTCGGAAGGCTCCGAAGCCGGGGCGGTTTCCGGTTCTGGCTGGGGCTGGGTGTCCGAAGCGGGGGATTGGGACTGCGCGGAGCTTTTTCCCAGAGATTGCGCCAGGGACATGATCTGTTCCATGGCCTTTGGATTGCTCAGGATCCCTTCCAGTTTTTCCTCCAGGTCGCTCACGCACGCCCCTCCCCTCGATGGTTGCTATTTCAGTCTGTCTTTCACTTTCTGTATGAGCTGGGCCCCTTCCGGGTCGGCCAGGAGTTGCCGGATGGCCCCGACCAGTTGACCGGTGTCCCCCTTGGCGGCCTTTCCGGCGGCCTGCTCCAGGTCGCCCCCGGTGCTGCGGCTAAGCATGGAGAAGAGCTTCTGGGTCTCCGGGGCGTTCTTCAGCTGTTCCAGCTTGGAGGAATCGCCCATGAGTTTTGCCGCCTGGGGGTCTTTGAGAAATGAGTTGAAGCCTGACATAGGAATTCCCTCCGTTTCAGATGAAACCCCGAATGGAGCTTCCTATCTCAGTATATGTAGGGAACAGGAAAGGGTGAACCCTGTGAAAATTGCAATTTTTTCAGATTCCCATGGACGCATGGAGCATATGGTCGCGGCGGTGGAGGAGGAACAGCCCGACCATGTTTTCTTTTTGGGGGACAACCTACGGGACGGCAAAGCTCTGGCCAAGCTGTACCCGGGCATCCCTATGGAGCTTCTGCGGGGCAACTGTGATTTTGGGCCGGGAGCGGACGAACTGGTGGTGGAGCTGGAGGGAGTCCGGTTCCTCCTGGTACACGGGCACCTGCAAGGGGCCAAGTCAGGCCCGTCCGGCCTGCTGTCAGCCGGCGGGCAAGCTGGGGCGGACATGGTTTGCTTTGGGCACACCCATCATGGGACAAACCTGTGGAACGGGACAAAGCCCTGGCTGTTCAATCCGGGAACAGCGGGAGGCGTGCGGGAGCGCCCTGGATATGGGATTGTGGAGGTCCGGCAGGGGAAGCTGGACGCCTGGCTGAAATGAAGTTGGCAAAAGAATACCGGCGCAAGGGGGTTCCCTTGCGCCGGTGTGGAGCTTATGCGTGGCTGCTGCGGGTGGTGCGCTCATCCCGGAACAGAAGGGTGATACACCACAGGGCCGCGATACCCACCACCGCGTAGATGACGCGGGCCAGCCAGGTTCCGGATCCCCCGCAGATGAAGGCCACCAGGTCAAAGTTGAACAGACCGATGGCGCCCCAGTTCAGCCCGCCGATCACAGCCAATGTCAGGGCTAACTTATCCAAAAACATGGTACAAAACCTCCTTGCCTCCACGGGGATAGTTTGTGCGGAAGCGGGGAAGAAATGCTGGAAAATTTTTCGACGGAGAGACCAGGAAGAGCTGAGGCTGCTCAGGCTCCCATTCAAAAAAGGAATATCCCTGCCAGGGCTACTGAGCCTGGGTCAGATCCTTAGGGCCAAATCCGTGGGGGAGTAGCTCGTGGAGGGGGAAGGAGACAAACTGCCGGTCGGAGCGGGCCACAAGCACCGTGAGGTTGGGGTTGAACTCATAGAGCATCTGCCGGCAGGAGCCGCAGGGCCAGCAGTAGTCTACGCTGTTGCCCACGATGGCGATGCGCTCCAGGCCGTCCCGATGGCCCTCGCTCACTGCCTTGACCAGGGCGGTTCGCTCGGCGCAGATGGTGGAGCCGTAGGCGGCGTTTTCCACGTTGCAGCCAGTGAACACAGTGCCGTCGCTACAGGCAATGGCGGCGCCAACTGGAAATTTAGAGTAAGGGACATAGGACCGTTTCAGCATTTCAAAGGCGAGATCCACAAGCTCTTGATCAGATATCATTGCGCTCAGCTCCTTTTTTATTCCTGTTTCTTATTATATGGTGTAAATGGGGAAGCTGCAAGCCCCAAAAATCTGAACTGGATTTTCCCAGGCCTCCTGCGGCTGCCACCCGGAGATGGGCAGGAATTTCACCCTGCCGCGGGGGAGCGGAGGAAATGCCCGGAGTTTTGAGAGTTTTGGTTGCAAAGCAGCCCATTTTCTGCTATACTATATCATGCTTTTCCCGTGGGAGGTATTTCACAGGTGAGAAAGCGGTGAAAACAGATTTGGCAGCGGAATTTGCCGTAGAAATCTGATTTTCCGGTTTTATGATTAAAAAAAGGAATGATGAGAATGACCGATAAGGAAAGGCAAAGCCGGCGCCGCCAGGCAGAGGACGCCGCATTCAACCGAATGCTGCTTTGGCTGCTGGGCGCGGTGGTGGCGGAGCTGGTCATCCTGCTTGTCAAGCATTTCTATGTGGACATCACCGGCGCGAGCCTGAGCATTTCGATTGCCCAGGCGCTGCTTGCGGTTTTCCAGGTGTACCGTTTTCTGGGGATCGCCTTGACGGTAGCCGGCGTGATCTGGATGGTGGCCGCGGGCAAAAAAGGGAAGAGAATCCTCCTGCCGACGATCTTGACAGGTGTGGTGTTTTTTCTGTGGGTGGTCACCGCAGTAGCCTACTACTTTTTCGATGAAGGAGTGCGTCTTCTGATGGTGCTGCCCGCCATCGCGGCAGTCCTCATCCTGGTCTATTTCCTGTACCAGCGCTCCTTCTTCGTCAATGCCGCGCTCACCGGCGGTGGGATCGCCGCTTTGTGGCTCTACCGGGAGTATTACATAAACCATCCCAGGGCAGTGATTGCGTGCTTCATTGCCGGTTGGATCGTGCTGGCCGCGGCTGCCGTGCTGTGTTGGAAGCTGTGGCAGTCCGGGGGGGAGCTGGGCGGCGTGCGGTTGATGCCGGTCAGATCCCATTATGTGACCACCTGGATCACCTGTGTGATCGTTGCCTTGGTGATGGCGCTTGGGCTGTTCCTGGGCGCCGCCGGGGCCTTGTATCTGATCTTTGGACTGGTCGGCTGGCTGTTCTGCCAGGCTGTCTACTTCACCGTAAAACTGATGTGATGGGAAACGCCCGCCTGAAAGGCGGGCGTTTCCCCGTTCCAAAAAAGGAGCGCCAGGTCAGTGGGCGTGGCCGTGGCTGAAGATGAGCAGGATGCCCAGGGCAAAGCCCAACACCGTGGCGAGGATGGCCCATTTGGAGCGCCATTGCCGGTAGGCCTCCGGTAGCAGCTCGAAAAAGACCACATAGAGCATGGCACCGCCGGCGATGCTCATGATGACGGCCAGCGCCAGAGGGGTATGGCTGCCGATGAAGTAGCCGATGAGTGCGCCGGCCACTGTGGGCAGACCGCTGAGAGCGGCCACGGCGATGGCGGCGCGGGCCTTAGAGCCGTCATGGAGCAGGGGGATGGCAATGCTCATCCCCTCCGGAATGTTGTGCAGGCCGATGGTGACTGCGGCAAGGATGCTGGCGTAGCTGATGCCCTCGGCCGCCACGGTGGTCCCTACCGCCATACCCACCGGCATATTGTGCAGGGCCACCGCCGCAGCCAGAACGATGCCCGCGGTATGCAGGTCATGGTGACCGCAGGCGCAGTGGTGGGGGTCGCTGTCATCCGCGTGGTGCGCGCTTTTGTCGATCCAGCAGTTGAGCAGGAAGGTGATGGTAAAGCCGGCGACCAGAAAGATGGGGGGCAGATAAACGCTGTCGGTGGTCTCCATGGCCTCGGGCACCATATCAAAGGACACGATACACAGCATCAGACCTGCCGTGAAGGAGAGCAGCAGGCTGGTGGCCTGGGGGGATTCCCTCTTAAACAGCGTGGCCAGTCCGCCGCCCAGGGAAAGCCCACCCACCCCGGTGACCAGGGTGAGCAGGACGATGAAGAAAAGGGTTTGTGGCATAGGGGAACGCTCCTTTGTCAAAGTGAAAGAAAGTACATGAAGTCATCGCCAGGGAAGGACAAGAGCAGAAGCGCTTCACGGAGCGGGGCAGGCAATCTCCACCATGGCCTCGATCATGTGATGCAGCAGCTGAGCCTGCTGGGTTTGGGCCGCTTTGTAGTATACCTCTTTCCCGTCCCTGCGGCTGACGATGAGACCGCTGGTTTTTAGCTGCCGCAGGTGGTGGGAGACCGCAGGGCTGCTCATATCCATCATGGAGGAGAGGTTGATGACGCATTCCTCACAATGGCACAAAAGCCAGAAAATTCGAATCCGGCTTCCGTCGCCCAGCTGCTTGAAGATGTCGGCTACAGTCTGAAATTCCTCCAGCCTGGGAACGCGTTCCAGGAACTGTTCAAACTTTTGGCCATGATCATGGGGCAGGTTTCTTGCTGCCATAAAACATCTCTCCGTCGTAAAATTTTGCGCGGCGGGGCAGAACCAGGCCCACCCGCAGCCTTTCCCGCTGGAGCCAGTATATACAATCGGGCGAAAAAAGTCAACGGATCCTCCGCGTGTGCCTGTATCCGCCGGGGATTTGCGGCTTCAGGGTAAAATTTTGGGAGGAGAGTGGGTTTGAGTGGCAAGAGTTGTGGCGGGGGGCTTGCCACTTTACCCTATGTGCGCTAAGATAGGAGACGCAGATTTCATAAGAGAAAATAAGGAGGGAGACGCCAATGCTGTTGAAGGACGCGCAGATTGGACAAACCTGTGTGGTGCAGGAGATTCACCTGCCCTTTCAGATGGAACGGCGGCTGGAAGCGCTTGGAATGACCAAGGATACGCCGGTCTGCGTTGTGAACCGGAAGGGGAAAGGCATTTTGATTGTCAAACTGCGGGGTGCCCGGTTTGCCCTGGGATATCATATCACAAAAAATATTGAAGTGAGGTGCGCCCAATGAGCGGGGAGATGACCATTGGGTTTATTGGGAACCCGAATTGTGGGAAGACCACCCTATTTAACGCCTATACGGGGGCCAACCTGAAGGTGGCCAACTGGCCGGGGGTGACGGTGGAAAAGGTGGAGGGGGCCATCCAGGACCACGGGATGGAGATTCACCTAGTAGATCTGCCTGGTACATACAGCCTGACCTCCTATACCATGGAGGAGACGGTGTCCCGGCAGTTCATCCTCAGCGATGAGGTGGACGTGATGATCAATGTGGTGGACGCGTCCACGCTGGAGCGCAGCTTGTACCTGACGCTGCAGCTGCTGGAGCTGGGCAAGCCGGTGGTGCTGGCCCTGAATATGATGGACATTGTAGAGAAGCGGGGCATGGAGATCGACCTGCACCGGCTGCCGGAGATGCTGGGCATTCCGGTGATTCCAGTGTCCGCCCGGAAGCGCCGGGGGCTGGATATTCTGCTTCACGCCGCCATTCACCACAAAGGGGCTACCGGCCCGGATAAGCTGATCCATGACCACAAATACACCTCTCAGCATCCCCATGATCACCATGCGGAATACACCATGGTCTATTCCGACGAGATTGAGGGTAAGATCGACCAGATTATCGCGGAACTAAAGCGCCGTTATCCGGCCCTGAAAAATGACCGGTGGCATGCCCTGAAGCTGTTGGAGGGGGATAAGGAAATCACAGAGAAGTACCCGGTGGACCTGCCCCAGGTGCTAGATCGAAATTACGAGTCGGACATCATCAACCAGAAGTATGATTTTATCGGTGAGATCATTGATGAGGTACTGCTCCACAAGCAAAAGCAGGACATGCTCACCGAGCATGTGGATAAGGTGCTTACCCATAAGATCTGGGGTATCCCGGCTTTTCTGGGGATTATGGCCGTCACCTTTTTCCTTACCTTCACAGTGGGAGATTGGATCAAGGGATATTTTGAACTGTTCATTGGCTGGCTGTCCGATGTGGCCAGCAGCGGGCTGGCCGCTGCCAATGTGAGCGATGTGGTCACCTCCCTGGTGGTGGACGGCGTCATTGCCGGCGTAGGCACCATCGTGACCTTCCTGCCCAACATCCTGATTTTGTTCCTCTGTCTGGCCCTGTTGGAGGACAGCGGTTATATGGCCCGGGTGGCCTATGTGATGGAGGGCGTCATGACCAAGCTGGGCCTGTCCGGCAAGGCGTTCATTCCTATGCTGCTGGGCTTTGGCTGTACGGTGCCCGCCATTATGGCCTCCCGCGCCCTGGAGAATCAGCGGGACCGGTACAAGGTGATGCTGGTCACTCCCTTTATGAGCTGCAACGCACGGCTGACCATTTACATCCTGTTTGCTGAGATGTTCTTCGGCGATAACGCCATGCTGGTGGCCTACTCCATGTACCTGATCGGCATTTTGGTGGCTATCCTGGTATCTGCGGTGATCCACTTGCTGGATCGGAAAAAGAGCGTGAACTATCTGATTATGGAGCTGCCAGAGTACAAGCTGCCGGACGCCAGGACGGTGGCCATCTATGTCTGGGAAAAGGTGAAGGACTACCTGGGCAAAGCGGGCACCACCATCTTTCTGGCCACGCTGATCATCTGGGTGGTACTGAACTTTGGCCCCCAAGGCTACACCAGCGACATGAGCGGCAGCTTCGGCGCGATCATCGGCCGGTGGCTGGTGCCGGTATTTGCCCCCATCGGCCTGGGCTTCTGGCAGATCGTGGTGGCGCTGATTGCCGGCATCTCCGCCAAGGAGGTGGTGGTATCCAGCTGTGCGGTGCTCTTCGGCGTGGTCAACGCCAGCTCTCCCGAGGGGATGAGCGCCTTCTCCGCCGCTCTGGAGGGGATCGGGTTCGGGCAGTTCAACGCCTTCTGCCTGATGGTGTTCTGTCTGTTGTACATCCCCTGCGCCGCCACCCTGGCCACCATCCGCAAGGAGTCGGGCAGCTGGGCCTGGATGGGATTCACTGCCCTATTCCAGCTGGCCGTGGCGTGGATGGTCACCTTCCTGATCTACCAAATTGGCATGTTCCTGTTCTGAACAGGAACGGGAGGAGAAGCGCATGGAATCCATCGTTGTGATTGTCTGCCTGCTGGTCTGCTGCGCCCTGGCCATCTGGCGCGTGACGGTGCGCAGGCAAAAGGGCAGTTGGGACTGCGCCCACTGCCCCTGGCGAGGTACGGACCACTGCCAGCGGGACGGGGATTCCGGGCCTGGCTGGAGCGATTTTGCACCGGACAAAAAAGATTGAAAAAACAGTTGACAGGATGGTCCTCAAGGTGTATGATACAGCCAAAGATTAAATAATTGTTTAATTGAATATAATTTGATCGAAAGGGGAACCATCACCATGAAAAAGACCTACAAAATTGATGTGGACTGTGCCAACTGCGCCAATAAGATGGAGGAGGCCGCCAGAAAGACGGAAGGCGTCCAGGCAGTCACGGTGAATTTTATGGCGCTGAAGATGGTCGTGGAGTTTGCTGAGGGTCATGACCCCAAAGCCGTCATGGAGCAGGTGCGGAAGAACTGCAAAAGAGTGGAAAGCGACTGCGAAGTCTATCTTTAAGACCGCTGGAAAGACTGGTTTTTGGAAAGGAGAGCGCCCTTGGGGCGCTTCCTTTTCCTTCGATAAATAAACAATTGCTTAATTGTGGAATGAGATTGAGGTGTTGATCATGAGCAAGAAGCAGAAAAATATGCTGGCCAGAATTGTCGTGGCGGCGGTTTTGCTGGTTGCGCTGAACTTTGTGCCGGTGGAGGGATGGCTCCGATTTGTGTTGTATCTGGTGCCCTATCTGGTGATCGGCTATGACATTCTGATCAAGGCGGGGAAGGGAATTCGAAACCGCCAGGTTTTTGACGAGAACTTTTTGATGGCTGTGGCCACCATCGGCGCCATTGCCCTGGCTTTGTATGAAGGCAGCGGAGACTATACCGAGGCCATCGCGGTGATGCTGTTCTACCAGGTGGGAGAGTGGTTTCAGAGCTATGCCGTGGGCAAGAGCCGCCGGAACATCAGCGAGCTGATGGACATCCGCCCCGACTATGCCAACGTGGAGCGGGAGGGCAAACTGGAGCAGGTGGATCCAGACGAGGTAGCCATCGGTACAGTCATTGTGGTCCAGCCTGGTGAGAAGGTGCCCATTGACGGTGTGGTGGCGAAAGGAAACTCCACCCTGAACACCGCTGCCCTCACCGGAGAGTCTTTGCCCCGGGAAGTGAAGGCCGGAGACGAGATCATCAGCGGATGCATCAACATGACCGGAGTGCTGAAGATTCGTACTACCAAGGAGTTTGGGGAATCCACTGTGTCCAAGATCCTGGATCTGGTGGAGAACGCCTCCTCCCGCAAGTCACGGTCTGAGAACTTTATCTCTAGGTTCGCCCGGA
>DVKM01000105.1 GCA_018716015.1 Candidatus Enterenecus stercoripullorum
CCACGGGGATGGGCAGCTCCTTGACCTTGATCTTGATGCCGCGCATGGCCAGGGAGTGCTTGACGGTCTCGCCGTGGTTGCCCACATACTCCAGAGCGCCGGGAACCTGGAGGTCGCCGATGTCCTGGTCCACGATGACGGGGAAGCCCAGGGCAATGGCGCCGGCGCCGGCGGAGACCACCACCTCGTTGAGGGGCCCGAAGGTGTTGACAAAGGCGGGGACACGCTCCTTGGTGTACTTCAGCAGGCCCGCCAGGTCGCCGGGCTGGACGTTGCCGAAGATCAGGGCCGCCCGGATGGCCACGGTGACCACGTGGATGACGCTGGTGACGTCGTGGCCCAGGGGCACCACACGGAGCTCCAGGCCCATCTTCACGCCCTGGGCCAGGGCCTGCTCGATGCAGTCGCCGATCATGAAGGTGAGGATGCCCTTGGACTGGTAGTCCTTGACCACCTTGGCCACGTCCTCGGCGTCGTCGGCCTTGCCCAGCACCACGGCCACGCCGGGGATGTCGCCGGTGACCAGGGGCACGCCCAGGGAGCGGATGATGGGGTCGGGGACGAAGCCGATGCCAGAGTCCTCGGCGTAGGGGTCCGCGCCGCCCAGGTACTTCAGTCCCTCGATGATCTCAGCCCCCACGGCGGTGGCAAGGCCCGCGTTGAGGGCCTGGGCGATGTCGTCCTGGTTGGTGATCAGGCTCTTGAGGACGTCCACACAGGCGGGCAGGTCCCCCAGGGTCTTCACCTTCACGCCGGTGGCGGCGTAGATGGTGGGGAAGAAGTAGGCGGTGTCGGGGAAGGCAACAGGGGTGTCGGCGCCGTGCTTGGCGATGGCGTCGTTCACGGCCCCCTCCGTGAGGCCCGCCACGGCATTGGAACCGGCATAGATCAGATCAGTCAATGCGCTCATATCAAACAACCTCCTGCAAATAGTATGCCATTGCACTGTGAGATCACATACACGTCTAATATACCAAAAAAAGCGGAATCTGTACAGGGCTTTTCCACACCGGCGGCAAAAATTTTTCCATCCCCCGGCGGGGGATAGCAAGAATGATGATGGCGCTGAGCAGGTTCATGGCCACGCCCTTCTTCCAGGGCTCATCGGCCATTGGAGTCAAATTGTTGCTTCAACGCCCTCTCGGTCAAGACCAGGGTGGGAACAAACATGATGACGCACTGGATCACCGCCACAGCGCCGCCTAAAAAACTGGTAAAGTCGATATCCTGGCCCAGGGCGAGGAGCATGGCCAGCACCGACAGGGGCAGCATGACCCAGCCCATGGTCCGCCACAGCTTTCCGCAGTAGCGGTGGGCAAAGTCCCACGCCGCCTGACTTATCATGGACCGGGCGGTGCGGTAGCCGTAGACACTGTTGATGCGGGAAGGGGGATTTTTCACAAACCGGGTGCCGATACAGATCATCACCAGAGGAATAAGCAGATCGCATACCAGCATGAAGATCCAAAATCCCATACACCCACCTCCTTTTGTACATTTTTAATATACCAAAATAAGTGGGATCTGTACAGGGCTGTTCCACACCGGCGGCAAAAATTTTTCCATCCCCCGGAGGGGGATGGAAATTTCAGAGGGAACAGCTTTGCCGTTCCCTCTGATCGCTCTCAACTGCTGCCCAAACGGGCGGATTTACTTCTTCCCGCCCTTGAGGGCCTTCATCCGCTTCTCGTGGTCCAGGATGCGCTTGCGGATGCGGAGGTTCTTGGGGGTGACCTCCAGCAGCTCGTCGTCGGCCAGGAACTCCAGGCACTGCTCCAGGCTCAGGTTCCGGCAGGGCACCAGCCGCAGGGCGTCGTCGCTGCCGCTGGCCCGCATGTTGGTCAGCTGCTTCTTCTTGCAGACGTTGACGGTGATGTCCTCCTGCTTGGGGGACACGCCCACCACCATGCCGGCGTACACCGGCACGCCGGGGCCGATGAACAGGGCCCCCCGCTCCTGGGCGTTGAACAGGCCGTAGGTCACCGACTCACCGGTCTCAAAGGCGATGAGGCTGCCGGTGTTCCGGCGGCTCAGCTCCCCCTTGAAGGGTGCGTAGCTGTCAAAGACGGAGGCCATGATGCCCTCGCCCCGGGTGTCGGTCAAAAACTCGTTGCGGTAGCCGAACAGGCCCCGGGCGGGGACCAGGAACTCCAGCTTCATCCGCTCGCCCACGGGGGTCATCTCCACCAGGTCCCCCTTCCGGGAGCCGATCTTCTCGATGACCGCCCCCACGCTGTCGCTGGGCACGTCCACCACCAGCCGCTCCACGGGCTCGCAGCGGACGCCGTCGATCTCCCGGTACAGCACCCGGGGCGGGGAGACCTGGAACTCGTAGCCCTCCCGGCGCATGGTCTCGATGAGGATGGACAGGTGCATCTCGCCCCGGCCCGCAACATTGAAGGCGTCGGTAGCCCCCTCGATCTCGCTGACCCGGAGGGACACGTCCTTCAGCGTCTCACGGAACAGCCGCTCCCGGATCTGCCGGGAGGTGACGAACTTGCCCTCCCGCCCGGCGAAGGGGGAGTCGTTGATGGAGAAGGTCATCTCCATGGTGGGGGCGGAGATCTTCACGAAGGGCAGGGGCTCGGGGTCGGACACCGCGCAGATGGTGTCGCCGATGGTGATGTCCCCGATGCCGCTCATGGCGATGATCTCCCCGGCGGCGGCCTCGGTCACCGGCTTGCGGCTGAGGCCCTCAAACTCGTAGATGCTGACGGCCTTGGCCTTCTTGGGGGCGGCGTCGGGGTCGTGGTAGTTGCACACCGCGATCTCCTGGTTCTGCTTGATGGTCCCCCGCTCGATGCGGCCGATGGCGATGCGGCCCACGAACTCGTTGTAGTCGATGGAGCTGACCAGCATCTGGAAGGGCTTCTCCACGTCCGCCTCCGGGGCGGGGATATAGTTCAAAATGGTGTCGAACAGGGGTTTCAGGTCCGTCCCCAGGTCGTCGGGGGAGTAGGAGCAGATGCCCCGGCGGGCGGAGCAGAAGAGCATGGGGCTGTCCAGCTGCTCGTCGGTGGCGTCCAGGTCCAGCAGCAGCTCCAGCACCTCGTCCACCACCTCGTGGATGCGCTGGTCGGGCCGGTCGATCTTGTTGACCACCACGATGACCCGGTGGCCCAGCTCCAGGGCCTTGCTCAGCACGAAGCGGGTCTGGGGCATGGGGCCCTCGGCGGCGTCCACCAGCAAAATGACGCCGTTGACCATCTTCAAAATGCGCTCCACCTCGCCGCCGAAGTCGGCGTGGCCCGGGGTGTCAACGATGTTTATCTTGTACTGCCCGTAGCGCACCGCGGTGTTCTTGGCCAGTATGGTGATGCCGCGC
>DVKM01000106.1 GCA_018716015.1 Candidatus Enterenecus stercoripullorum
CCGGTCTTGCCCCGCACCAGCTCGGCCACGTCGGGGTTCTTCTTCTGGGGCATAATGGACGAGCCGGTGGAGTAGGCGTCGTCCAGCTCCACGAACCTGAACTCCCAGGAGCACCACAGGATGATTTCCTCGGAGAACCGGGACAGGTGCATCATCAGGATGGACAAGGCAGAGAGCAGCTCGATGGCATAGTCCCGGTCGGATACCGAGTCCATGGAGTTGTCTGTGGGCTTGCGAAAGCCCAGGGCCGCAGCGGTCTGAAACCGGTCCACCGGATAGGTGGAGGTGGCCAGGGCCCCGGCCCCCAGGGGGCACTCGTCCATCCTCGACCAGCAGTCCTCCAGCCGGGTCACGTCCCGGCGGAGCATGTTGGCATAGGCCATCATGTAGTGGCCGAAGGTGGTAGGCTGGGCCCGCTGCAGATGGGTGTAGCCGGGCATCACCGTATTCAGGTGGGCCTTGGCCTTTTTCACCAGCACCTTCTGCAAATCCAAAATCAGGCCGATGATGTGGGGGATCTCCTCCTTTACATACAGTCGGAAGTCGGTGGCCACCTGGTCGTTGCGGCTGCGGGCAGTGTGCAGGCGCTTGCCCGTGTCCCCGATGCGCGCGGTGAGCAGCGCCTCGATGTTCATGTGGATGTCCTCGTTATCCAGGGAGAACTCCACCTTGTCCGCCTCAATATCCGCCAGGATGGCCTGGAGGCCCTCCACGATCTTCTCCGCCTCGTGCTCCTCGATGATGCCCTGCTTGCCCAGCATAGCGGCGTGGGCGATGGAGCCCCGGATGTCCTGCTCGTACAGCCGGGCGTCAAAGCCGATGGAGGAGTTAAAGTCGTTGACCAGGGTATCGGTCTCCTTCTGGAACCGGCCCGCCCAAAGTTTCATAGTATCGCCCCTTCAAAATTAGGAATGAGGAATTAGGAATGGATGGATGGATCCGGCTTTGCCGCAGCTCCTCATTCCTAATTTCCAATTCTTAATTGCTTAAAGTTTCCCCTGCTCCCGCAGCGCTTGGACGGTGTCCGGCAGACCCCACAGGTTAATAAACCCGGTGGCGTCGTTCTGATTGTAGTCGCTCTCCTCGAAGGTGACCAGATTCTCCGAATACAGGCTCTCAGGGGAGGTCACGCCGGCGGTGATCACGTTGCCCTTGTAGAGTTTGAGCTTCACCGTGCCGGTGACGTGGTCCTGGGTCTTGACAGCAAAGGCCTGGAGGGCCTCCCGCAGGGGGGTAAACCACTTGCCGTTGTACACCAGGTCGGCAAAGTCCACCGCCAGCTTCTGCTTCATGTGCTTGGTGTCCTTGTCGATGGTGATCATCTCCAGCACCTCGTGGGCCCGGTAGAGGATGGTGCCGCCGGGGGTCTCATACACCCCCCGGTCCTTCATGCCCACCAGCCGGTTTTCCACGATGTCCAGCAGGCCGATGCCGTTGGCTCCGCCCAGCGCATTGAGCTTGCGGATCACGTCGCTGGCCTTCATCTTCTCCCCGTCCACCGCCACGGGCCAGCCCTTCTCAAAATCGATGGTCACATAGGTGGGCACGTCGGGGGCCATGGCGGGGGACACCCCCATCTCCAGAAAGCCCGGCTTGTCGTATTGGGGCTCATTGGCAGGGTCCTCCAGATCCAAACCCTCGTGGGACAAGTGCCACAGGTTCTTATCCTTGGAGTAGTTAGTCTCCCGGGAAATCTTCAAGGGCACGTTGTGGGCCTCGGCGTAGTCGATCTCCTCGTCCCGGCCCTTGATATCCCACTCCCGCCAGGGGGCGATGATCTTCATCTCGGGGGCAAAGCGCTTGATGGCCAGCTCAAAGCGTACCTGGTCGTTGCCCTTGCCGGTGCAGCCGTGACAGATGGCGTCCGCCCCCTCTGCTTTGGCGATCTCCACCAGGCGCTTGGCGATGATGGGCCGGGCGAAGGCGGTGCCCAGGAGATAGTCCTCATATTTGGCCCCCATCATCATGGAGGGGACGATCACGTCGTCCACCATCTCATCCACCAGATCCTCTATGTACAGCTTGGACGCGCCGGTCTGGATTGCCTTCTCCTCCAGGCCGTCCAGCTCGTCCCCCTGACCCACGTCGGCAGACACCGCGATGATCTCAGGATTGTTGTAATTCTCCTTCAGCCAGGGGATGATGATGGAAGTGTCCAGCCCGCCGGAATAGGCCAGCACCACCTTTTTGATTTCAGCCATGGTTCCATTCCTCCAACAGGTTTTCATGTGCTGCCAGTATACTCCCTCCCGCCCCCGATTGCAACCCTCATTTTTACATAAACATTCACTATATTCCCCGCTTTTCTGGTTAATTTTCCACAGTATATCCGTTTTATTCGCCAATTTTATGAATATTCATGCATATATTAAGGCCGCCGGAACCCAGTTTTCCCGTTCCGGCGGCCCCGATTTACACCTGTTTTTTCTCCGGCCGGAGCACCAGCCGCTCTTCTTCCACCGCCAGACACAGCGTGTCTCCAGTGTTCAGCTTTTGGCTCAGCAGCAGCTGGGCCGCGGGCTCCTCCACCTGGCGGCGCACCGCCCGGCGGATGGGCCGGGCACCCTGTTCCCGCTCCAGCTCCCCCTGGGGCCGGGCCAGCAGGGCCACCGCCTTCTCCTCCGCCTTCAGCCCCACTCCCAGAGCGGCTAGCCGTCCCTTTACCCCGGTGAGCAGCCGCCCGGCGATGTGCTCCAGGTCGTTCCCCTTTAGGCGGTGGAACAGCACCACCTCGTCCAGGCGGTTGAGAAACTCCGGGCGGAAGCGCCCCCGCAGCTCCGCCAGGACCTCCTCCCGCTGCCTGTCCTCCCGACTGCCCCCGGCAAACCCCATGGGAGGCGCGTGGCTGACCATCTTCCTGGCTCCCACGTTGGAGGTCATCACAATGACGGTGTTGCGAAAGTCCGCCTTTCGGCCCTGGCTGTCGGTGAGCATCCCGTCATCCATCACCTGGAGCAGGATGTTTTGTAGCTCGCTGTGGGCTTTTTCAATCTCGTCGAAGAGCACCACCGACCAGGGCCGTCGGCGCACCCGCTCGGTGAGCTGCCCCCCGTCCTCGTGGCCCACATAGCCCGGGGGCGCGCCGATGAGCCGGGACACGGTGTGCTTTTCCATATACTCCGACATGTCAAAGCGGATGAGGGCCTCCTCGCTGCCAAACAGCGCCCCGGCCAGGGCCCGGCACAGCTCGGTCTTGCCCACCCCGGTGGGCCCCAGGAAGAGAAACGCCCCGATAGGCCGCCCCGGTTCCTTGAGCCCCACCCGACTACGGCGGATGGCGGCGGACACTGCCCTCACCGCCTCGTCCTGCCCCACCACTCGGGCTTTCAGCTCCTCCTCCAGCTCCAGCAGCCGCTTCGCCTCCCCCTTGGTGATGGACTCCACGGGGATGCCCGTCCACTGGGCCAGTACCGCCGCCACATGCTCCCGCTCCAGCCGCCGGCCGTGCTCCCCCCGGCGGCGGCTCTGCTTCCGGTCCAGCTCCCGGCGGAAATCCTCCTCCGCATCCCGGAGCATGGCCGCCCGTTCATAGTCCTGAGCCGCCGCAGCCTGAGCCTTTTCCCGGGCGGTGCGCTCCACCCGGTCGGCCAGCGCCCGCAGCCCGGCGGGCACCTCTTCCTCCATACGCAGCTTGGCGGCGGCCTCGTCAATGAGGTCGATGGCCTTGTCCGGCAGGAACCGGTCGGGCAGGTACCGGCGAGACAGCTCCACCGCTGCCTCCAGCGCCCCGTCGGAGATGGTCAGGCCGTGGTACTGCTCATAGCGGCCCCGCAGCCCCTTCAGGATTTCCAGGGCCTGGCCGGGGACGGGCTCGGCCAGGCGCACCGGCTGAAAGCGGCGCTCCAGCGCCGCGTCCTTTTCAATATACTTCCGGTACTCCTCCAAGGTAGTGGCGCCCACTACCTGGATCTCCCCCCGGCTCAGGGCGGGTTTGAGAATATTGGCCGCGTCGATCGCTCCCTCGGCGGAGCCCGCCCCCACGATGTTATGCAGTTCGTCCAGAAACAGGATCACGTTGCCCGCCCGGCGCACCTCCGCCAAAATCAGGTTGACCCGGTCCTCAAACTCCCCCCGGTACTTGGTCCCGGCCACCATGGCCACCAGATCCAGCGCCAGTAGCCGCTTGCCCCGCAGGGGCTCGGGTACCGCGCCAGAGGCCAGGCGCAGGGCCAGCCCTTCCGCCACCGCCGTCTTGCCTACCCCCGGCTCCCCGATGAGGGCGGGGTTGTTCTTGGTGCGGCGGGCCAGGATCTGCACCACCCGGCCCACCTCCTGCTCCCGGCCGATGAGAGGGTCCAGCCCGCCCTGGGCGGCCAGCCGGGTCAGATCCCGGGAGTAGCGATCGGTGAGCCGGGTCTCCCCACTCTCCCGCCGGCCGGGCCGTTCCCCCTCCCGGTATGAGGCGGAGTAATCCCCGCCCTGGCCAGCCCCATCGCGCGCGGTCTGCCGCCGCGCCCGCTCCGCCATCCACAGCTCTTTGATCCTGTTCCAGATCCCAATGCGTTCCATGCCGTCCCTCCTGTCCGTCTCTACATGGAAATGATGGGAATTTTTTAAAAATTTTATACCCGGGAAGCCGGAAATTCTGTCTTGCATTTTTAAAAATTTCTGGTACAATAGGGATGGTTCAATCATAACCATATTGGAGGTGTATGTACATGGCTCGCGTGATCAGCGATTCCTGCGTGTCCTGCGGCGCTTGCGAAAGCTCCTGCCCCGTGGGTGCGATTTCCATGGGTGAGGATCACATGGTGATCGACGCCAGCGCCTGCATCGACTGCGGCGCTTGCGAGGGCACCTGCCCCGTGGGTGCGATTTCTCCCGAGGAATAAATCCGACCGCGACAAAACTCCCCGCTTCCCAAGGGAAGCGGGGAGTTTACTTTTCCGAAAATAGCGGCTCAGCCCCGGCAGTAGGCCGCCCGGCCCGCCTGAAACAGGTCGTTGCCCCGGCTGTCAATGGCCACGGTGAGTGGAAAATCCACCACCTGCATCCGTTTCACCGACTCACAGCCCAGATCGTCAAAGGCAATGACCTGGGCGGTCTGGATACACTTGGCGATAAGGGCGCCGGCTCCCCCCACAGCGGCGAAATAGCAGGCGCCGTTGCGCACAATGGCGTCCACCACTGGCCGGCTCCGCTCTCCCTTGCCGATCATGGCCGTCAGGCCCAGGTCCAAAAGTCTGGGAGCAAAGGCGTCCATGCGCCCGGCGGTGGTGGGGCCGCAGGCCCCCACCGCCATCCCCTGCTGGCCAGGGGTGGGACCGGCGTAGTAGATCACCGCCCCGTTCAGCTCGAAGGGCAGGGGCTTCCCCTCGTCCAGCAGCTGGAAGATGCGCTTGTGGGCGGCGTCCCGGGCAGTGTAGATGGTGCCGGACAGCAGCACCCGGTCCCCCATGTTCAAACTTCCCACCAGCTGGGGCAGCTGCCGGGTATCCAGGCAAATGGGCCCGCTCACGGCTCTTCCGCCTTTCTTCGAAGGACATCGGCCTGCTCGCCGGCCCGACGGACGTTTTCCTCCCACTGGGACACTGAACTGACTTTTTGGAACAGGTCGTCCAGCGCGCCCCGCAGACCGTCATAGTCCCTCAAAACCTGGCCCAGCCACTGCCGGGTCTCGGCCCGGAGGGCGTCGGCCTGGCCCTGGGCCTCGTCCAGAGTGGCCTGAGCCTTCCGGTGGGCGTCCAGCTCCACGGTGGCCACCCGGTCCTTGAGCTGCTCATACCGCTCAGCCATGGGGGACAGCTGGGCCACCTTGGCCTGGAGCCGCTCCAGCTCCGCCTTGGCCACGTTCAGCTTGGTCTCGGTCTGGGTCAGTTCTCCCCGCAGCTTGGCCAGCGTCCGGGTGGACTCCTCCAGGCTGGCGCGCACCCGGGCCTCCTCGGCGGCCAGATCCCCCTGCTCGCTGCGCATGCCCTCCAGCTCCCGCAGGGCATCGTCCCGCTCCCGTTCCGACTGGGTCAGGCGATCCTCCAGATCGGCCACCCGGCGGCTGTGGGCGGCGGCGGACTGCTCAATATACCGCGTCACGTCCCGGCGGTTAAAGCCGCCCAGGGCGCCGCGAAATTTCTGGGTCACAGGTTCCATCCTGTCCTCCCCCTTTTTTCTGGTTCAGGGGGTATTTTATCACATCTTTCGACATGATACAATCCCCCAAAGGGGCCCGCCATAGCGGGCTCCTTTGGGGGATCGCGCTTTTCTTTCAGCCCTCCGACGGGGAGTTTTGCGCCGGCCGGACCTTCTCTCGCGCCTTTCTCACAAGTGCGGGGGCCAGCCGCCCCAGGAGCAGACACAGGCCCAGGCCAATGGCCGCGCCGGCGGCGTTTGCCAGCAGGTCGTCGATGTCGCAGCTGCGGCCGATGATGGGCTGAAGCAGCTCGATGCCCAGGCTGACCCCCACTCCCAGGATAAGCCCCCGCCAGGAGGCGAACTGCCGCCACAGCAGAGGCGGCAGGAAACCCATGGGCACGAACAGAAGGATATTCCAAACGTCTATCACATCGCCCCAGCCCCAGAAGGACTCCCTTCCCAGCAAAAGGCTGACCAACGCCGGCTCAAAGTCAAATCCGCCCTGGCCCAGAAGCCTGGCCCACCACGCGGGCTCAGGCCAGAGGCCCCAGCGCAGCCCGTCCTCCAGAACAAACCACAGGTTGGGCGGCGTGAGGGTCAGTGCCGCCAGCCCGGCACAGTAGCATATAAAAAGCAGCATGGCCCCTTTCCGTACCGGCGGAACCCGAAGCCCCCGTTTTCGGTTTCGCAGTATGGAAGCCGCCAGATAGATCACCCCTGCCAGCAGCACCGGCGGGATCACGCCCTGTCCGTACTCCAGGACGTACAGCAGCATGGCTCCGGCCTGGCTCAGCCCGGACAAAATTTCACTCATGGCCTTTTCTCCCTTCTCTTTTCTGGTGTGTACCCCGCGGACAGGCCCGCGGGCCGCTGCCCCCAGGGCGGTTTTCACTGGATGGCGGCTAGCTTTCCCGCCCTTGTATCCCGTTGATTCTATCAGATCTCACCCCGGTATGTATTGGATTCCCCTTGATTTTTCCTTAAGATTTTCTAAATTTTCCTCTCCGGGAGCTCTTCCCCTTCCAGCCCGCCCGCCTGGTCCTCTCCACGCTCTCCTCCCTTGCGAAAAGAGCCGTTGTATTTTCCTCCAAAATACGGTATACTGAAACTATCTATACGTTTTCCAGGAGGAGCTTCCATGAACAACATCTGGCACGACATCGATCCCAAGCGCATTACCCCCCAGGACTTTATCGCCGTGGTGGAGATCCCCAAGGGGAGCAAAAAAAAGTACGAGATGGACAAAGAGACCGGGCTGATTATTCTGGACCGGGTGCTCTACACCTCCACCCACTACCCCGCCAACTACGGCTTCATCCCCCGTACCTACGGCGACGACGGCGATCCGCTGGACGTGCTGGTGCTTTGCTCGGAGGAGCTGGACCCCCTGACCCTGGTGCGCTGCTACCCTGTGGGCTATATCTCCATGCTGGACGGGGGCAAGCGGGACGAGAAAATCATCGCCATCCCCTTCAGCGACCCCACCTACAACGGCTATCAGGACCTGATGGAGCTGCCCAGCCACACCTTTGACGAGATGGCCCACTTTTTCACCGTCTACAAGTCGCTGGAGGGCAAGCAGGCCGTGGCCGGGGACGTGAACGACCGGGCCTCCGCCATCGGTATCATTCAGGAGGCCATCGACCACTACAAGGAGTGCTTTTGCTGAGCGTCAAAACCTGAAGTTTTTTCCTGCCCTCCCGCCGAGGCGTGTGCGAAAAAGCATGGGTTGGCCGCCTCGCCCGCGGCGCAGGTAGGCTCCATCCGACATAGAAAAAGGACGTGAGAACTTGGCGCATTACGACACAGTGATCATCGGCGCGGGCTTTGCCGGCGCCGTCACCGCCCGCCAGCTGGCCGAGGCCGGGCGGCGGGTACTTATTTTGGAGCGGCGGGGCCACATCGGCGGCAACGCCTACGACCGGCTGGACCAGGCCGGCGTGCTCATCCACCAGTACGGCCCCCACATCTTCCACACCAACGATAAACAGGTGTACGACTACCTCTCCCGCTTCACCACCTGGCTGGACTACGCCCACAAGGTAGTGGCCAACCTCCCCGACGGGAAAGGCGGTCGGATGGAGTACCCCGTCCCCTTTAACCTGCACTCCCTGGAGACCGCCTTCGGCCCTCAGGAGGGCGCCCGGCTGAGCAGGGCGCTACTGGACGCCTACGGAGCGGAGAAAAAGGTGACCATTCTGGAGCTGCGGCAAAATCCTGATCCAGACATCGCCGCCCTGGCCGGCTATGTGTACGAGCACGTTTTCGTCCACTACACCATGAAGCAGTGGGGCACCACCCCGGAGCAGATCGATCCCAACACCACCGCCCGGGTGCCCGTGTTCCTCAGCCGGGACTGCCGATATTTCCAGGACGCCTATCAGGGGATGCCCCTGGAGGGGTACACCAGGCTCTTTGATCACATGCTGGACCACCCCAACATTGCAGTGCGGCTGAGCACCGACGCTTTCGAACTGCTGGACCTGTCCGGGGAGCGGCTGATGTTTGCGGGGGCGGCTTTTGACGGCCCGGTGGTATACACCGGGGCAGTGGACGAGCTGTTTCACTGCCGGTTCGGCCGCCTGCCCTACCGCACTCTGGATTTCAAATTTGAGACCTATCCGGTGGATACCTGGCAGTCCCACGGCACGGTGAACTACACCGTGGACAAGCCCTACACCCGCATCACCGAGTTCAAGCATATGACGGGGCAGGCGCTGCCCGGGGTCACCACCATCGTGAAGGAGTACTCCCGGGCCTACACCGGCGCTGCGGACGAGACCCCCTACTACGCCATCCTCAATGAGGAGAACAACGCTTTGTACGACAGATACGCCCAGCTGGCCGCCCGGTTCCCCAATCTGTATCTGCTGGGCCGGCTGGCGGAATATAAATATTACAATATGGATGCCATCGTGGCCCGGGCCCTGGCCCTGGCCGGCGAACTGCTGAAATGAGGTTGCCCCTATGGAAAAGCTGATTACCTTTGCCGTGCCCTGCTATAATTCCGCAGCCTATATGGACCACTGCGTGGAGACCCTGTTGGCCGCCGGGGACGAAGCGGAAATTATCCTGGTGGACGACGGCTCCACCAAGGACGACACCCCCACCAAGTGTGATGCCTGGGCCCAGCGCTACCCGGACATCATCCGGGTCATCCACCAGGAGAACGGCGGCCACGGGGAGGGGGTCAACCAGGGCATCCGCAACGCCCGGGGCCTGTACTACAAGGTGGTGGACTCGGACGACTGGCTTGACGCCGACGCGCTGGAGCAGGTGATGGAGCATCTGCGCCGGTTCGCCAAAATGCCCGCCCCGGTGGATATGGTGGTCACCAACTACGTCTACGAGCACGTGGAGGACAACACCCAGAAGATTGTCCGGTACAAAAATGTGTTCCCCCCGGAGCGCATCCTGTCCTGGAACGAAATCCACAACTTCCGCACCTCCCAGTACCTGCTGATGCACTCGGTGATCTACCGAACCCAGTTGCTGCGGGAGTGTGGGCTGGAGCTGCCCCGCCACACCTTCTATGTGGACAACATCTTTGTCTACCAGCCCCTGCCCTATGTGAAGACCATGTACTACATCAACGTGGACCTGTATCGCTACTTCATCGGCCGGGCCGACCAGTCGGTGAACGAATCGGTGATGGCCGGGCGCATCGACCAGCAGGTCCGAGTGACCAAGCTCATGATTGAGGCCCACGACGTGCTGGCCATCAAGGCAACCCAGCCCAAGCTGGGCCGGTATATGCTCAGCTACCTGTCCATGATGATGACCATTTCTTCCATCTTCGCCGTCATCGCCAACACCCCGGAGTCCCTAGGCATGCGCACCCAGCTGTGGGAGCTGCTGCGGCAGAAGGATCCCGCCCTCTATCGGCGCTGCCGGTACCGGGTGACCAACCTGGGGACCAACATCCCCGGCTACCAGGGCCGGAAGCTGTCCGTCAAGCTGTACCGGCTGGTGCAGAAGATCTACAAATTCAATTGACCGCGCCTGCCGGCATGGGGATCCATGCCGGCAGTGTTTTTCCCAGTCCCCGCCGCCCGGGCCTCCGCTTGCAAAAAGGATTGCATTTTCAAAAAAATCTGCTATACTGTATTATGTTTAGGTCTACGCTGCTGCGGCGGCAAATCCAAATAGGCCAACTTTTTAGGAGGTTATCCCTTTGTCCGACGACCCGTTGTTATCAATTCTGATACTGGTCATTCTCACCGCAATCAACGCATTTTTTGCCGCGGCGGAAATCGCCGTCATCTCCCTGTCCGAAACCAAGCTGAAAAAGCAGGTGGAAGAGGGGGATAAGAAGGCGAAAAAACTCCTGGCCCTCATGCAGGCGCCTGACAACTTCCTGTCCGCCATCCAGATCGCCATCACCCTGGCCGGTTTTCTGAACGCGGCCTTCGCCGCCGACAGCTTTGCCAGTCCTCTGGTCAGCTGGTTGGTGGAGGACATGGGCTTTACCGCCCTTCCCACCGGCGTGCTCAACACCCTGATGGTCATTCTGGTCACCATCATCCTGTCCTACTTCACCCTGGTGCTGGGCGAACTGGTGCCAAAACGGGTGGCCATGAAAAAGACCGAGGGGGTGGCCCGGGCCACCGTCGGCGCGGTCACCGCCGTGGCCACGGTGTTTCGCCCTGTGATCTGGCTGCTGAGCAAGTCCACCAATGGGGTGCTGCGCCTGCTCCACATCGACCCCAAGGCCGACGAGGAGGAGGTCAGCGAGGATGAGATCCGCATGATGGTGGACCTGGGCGAGGAGCGAGGCGCCATCCAGTCCAATGAGAAAGAACTGATCGACAACATCTTTGAGTTTAACAACACCACCGCGGAGGATGTGATGGTCCACCGCACCGACATGGTCATGATTTGGGTGGGGGACACCCCGGAGGAGATTCTGCACACCATCCGCAGCTCCGGCATTTCCCGCTTCCCCGTCTACGACGAGGATGCGGACGACATCGTGGGTATCCTCAACACCCGGGACTATCTGCTCAACGCCCAGCTGACCAAGCCCAAGCCCCTGCGGGAGCTGCTCCGCTCGGCTTACTTTGTCCCGGAATCGGTGCGCACCGACGTGCTCTTCCGGGATATGCAGAGCAAGAAAGTACATCTGGCCATCGTGGTGGATGAATACGGCGGCACCTCCGGTCTGGTGACCATGGAGGATCTGCTGGAAGAGATCGTGGGCAACATCTACGATGAATTTGACCCTCAGGAAGAGAAGGACATCGAGCAGGTGGAGGAAAACCTCTGGCGCGTGTCCGGCTCCTGCGAACTGGAGCAGGTGGCCGAAGCCCTGGATATGGAATTCCCGGAAGACGTGGAGTCCGATACCCTGGGCGGGCTGGTCTTCGCCCAGCTGTCTGCCATCCCTCAGGATGGAAGCCAGGTGGAGGTAGATACCTGCGGCCTGCACATCAAGGTGCTGGAACTGACAGACCGCCGGGTGGAATGGGCCCTGGTGTCCAAGATCCCGGCGCCGGCTCCCACTCAGGAGGAAGATCCCCAAAAATAAAAACCACTGTTTTTCCGGCGCGGGCCTTGTCCCCGCGCCGGTTTTCCCTTCCCATCCTATCCGGGGCAATCTTGTGGAATATTTTGCAGAAAAGGCTTTGTAGATATATTGTCAAACCCGGGGAAATCATGTATCATAGGCTTGCGCAGAACAGGTTTACTTGTAAATTTGGAATGGAGGCTCTTTCCATGAGAAAAACAAAGATCGTCTGTACCCTGGGACCCGCATCCAACAGCGAAGAGATCATCGAAAAGCTGATTCTTTCCGGCATGGACGCCGCCCGGTTCAACTTTTCCCACGGCACCCATGAGACCCATCTGGCCCTGCTCACCCGTTTCAAGCACGTCCGGGATAACCTGGGCCGTCCCGTGGCCACCATCCTGGACACCAAGGGCCCTGAGATCCGCATCCGCACCTTCAGCTGCGATCACATCACCCTGGCCGAAGGGGACTCCTTCACCCTCACCACCCGCCAGGTGGAGGGGGATGACGGCATCGTGTCCGTCACCTACAGCAATCTGCATAAGGAGCTGTCCTCCGGCTGCCACATTCTGGTGGACGACGGCCTGGTGGATCTGGAGGTACAAGATATCAGCGGGCAGGATATCCACTGCAAGGTGGTCACCGGCGGGGATCTGTCTAGCAACAAGAGCATCAACATTCCCGGGGTCCATATCCACCTGCCAGCCCTCACCGAAAAGGACAAGGAAGATCTGCGTTTCGGGGTGGAGAATGACTTTGACTTCATCGCCGCCTCTTTTGTCCGCCAGGCCTCCGACGTGGAGGAGATCCGCGCGGTGCTGGACTCCCTGGGCGGCCGGGACATCGGTATCATCGCCAAGATTGAAAACCGGGAGGGCGTGGACAACCTGGACGCCATTGTGGACGTGTCCGACGGCATCATGGTCGCCCGGGGTGATATGGGTGTGGAGATCCCCGCCTACGAGGTGCCCATCGTCCAGAAGCGGATGATCAAGTCCGCCATCCGCAAGGGCAAGCACGTCATCACCGCCACCCAGATGCTGGACTCTATGATCCGCAACCCCCGCCCCACCCGGGCTGAGGTATCCGACGTGGCCAACGCGGTATTTGACGGCACCAGCTGCGTGATGCTCTCCGGGGAGACCGCCTCGGGCAAATACCCGGTGGAGGCGCTGCAGACCATGGTGGACATCGCCGTGGCCGCGGAGAACGACATCGACTACTGGAAGCGGTTCCGCAACGCCACCTATAATCACACCAACACCATCACCGACGCCATCAGCCACACCAGCTGCCTGACCGCCATGGACTTGTCCGCCACCGCCATTTTGGCCGCCACCCGGTCGGGCTACACCGCCCGGATGATCTCCCGGTTCCGCCCGGGGTGCATGGTGGCCGCCCTCACCACCGAGGAGCGGGTGCGCCGCCAGCTGGCCATTTCTTGGGGGGTCGCCCCCTACCTGGTGGGCAATGTGGACTCTACCGACCGGCTGTTCTCCCTGTCCGTAGACGCTGCCCGGAAGGAGGGGCTTGTGGAACAGGGCGACACCGTGGTCATCACCGCCGGCGTGCCCATCGGCCGCAGCGGCTCCACCAACCTGATCAAGGCGCAAAAGGTAACCTGATTTCTCGCAGCGCCTCGCCCCCTTCCCCCTGCCCCTTGACCGGCTTTGAACGGTTCAAACTATGACAGGGCCGGCTGTCTGTCAGTTGACAGCCGGCCCCGTTTTTTCTTAAAATCGTATTGGTACGCTACAACCTGTCACAGCCGCTCCAGGTCCCGGATGACCCCGCCAATCATGGCCTCCGGCACCCAGGCAGATAAAAAGTCCGCCAGCTGCTCCAGCGTCACGCTCCGGGCTGCCCCTTTCACCGGATGCTTGCCCAGCATGGGCACCCGCTTTTGGAACACGGCCCTGCTGCGGGGATTATCCCACAGCTCCCCCAGTGTAATCTGTTTTTTCCGCAGATCCATTCCTTCACCTCCTGCCGTATTTCTATGCGGCAAGGAGGGCAAACTGACCATAGCACGGAGGTTTCCATGAGACACAAGAGCACAAAATCCAATTTTTTTAAAGGCCGGTACGTCACCAACAAAAAGCTGGTCTATACCGTCTACTTCACCCTTCGCCTGTCCGTCCTTTTGATGCTGGTCCTCCAGTTTTTCAACCGCAATTATGAAAACGTTCTGCTGTGCGTGCTCACCTTGGTGCTGCTGGTGCTCCCCGCTGCGCTGGAGCGCCGGCTGCACATCGACCTGCCGGACACCCTGGAAATCATCATCATGCTGTTCATCTATGCCGCCGAAATTTTAGGTGAGATCCAGTCTTTCTACATCCACTTTCCCTACTGGGACACCATGCTGCACACCATGAACGGTTTTTTGTGCGCCGCCATCGGCTTTGCCCTGGTGGACCTGCTTAACCGGAACGAGCGGGTATCTCTGAACCTATCCCCTTTCTTCATGGCGGTGGTAGCTTTCTGCTTTTCCATGACGGTGGGCGTGGTGTGGGAATTTTTCGAGTACACCATGGACCACTTCTTCCTGCTGGACATGCAGAAGGATACCATTCTGGACACCATCTCCACAGTCAACCTGGACCCCAACCAAGGCACCCAGGCGGTGGTCATCCGGGGCATTGAGGATGTGATCCTGGTGCTGGAGGACGGCACCAGACGGGCTCTGGGTCTGGGCGGCTATCTGGATGTGGGCATTGCGGACACCATGGAGGACCTGTTCGTCAATTTCATCGGCGCGGCCGTCTTCTCCGCCATTGGGTTCTTCTATGTGAAAAACCGGGGGAAGAGCGCCATCGCCCCCCAGTTTATCCCCAAAGTCCTGGAAAAGCCGGAGACGCCGCCGGCCGGCGAACGGAAGGAATAATCCCTTCCCTCCATGGGCATACTGCTTTCGTATTCGGATGACAAGGAGGAAAGCGTTATGCTCAACCAAACCAACCCCAGTATTCGCTGTACGGTGAACAGCTGTTCCTACCACAAGGATCAGCACTGCACCCTCAATGAGATCCAGGTGGGCTGCACCCAGGGCAATGTGGGCACCTGCCGGGAGACCGAGTGCGCCTCGTTCCAGCTGGGCGACCACGGCACCAAGTGCGGCTGCGAGTAAATCTGAAAACGCAAGCGGCCCGCCCCGGATTTGGGGCGGGCCGCTTGTATTCTTTTTTCTCAGTTGGAGGCGGTGTCCAAATCCGTGTCTCCACCCCAAATCATGTTCTTGCGCAGTTCCTCGCCCACGATCTCCATCTGGTGGCGCTTCAGCTGCTGGCGCTTGGAGTTGAAAAAGGTGCGGCCGTTCTTGTTCTCCGCAATCCACTTGCCGGCGAAGGTGCCGTCCTGGATATCGGACAGCACAGCGCGCATCCGTGCCTTTGTCTCCTCGTGGGGGATAACCCGGGGGCCGGAGACGTACTCGCCGAATTCAGCGGTATCGGAAATGGAGTAGTTCATAGCCGCCACGCCGCCCTTGTTGATGAGGTCAATGATGAGCTTCATCTCATGGATACACTCGAAGTAGGCGTTTTCCGGCTCATAGCCCGCCTCCACCAGCACCTCAAAGCCGCAGCGCATCAGATCCACTACGCCGCCGCACAACACGGTCTGCTCTCCGAACAGGTCGGTCTCCGTCTCGTCGTGGAAGGTGGTCTCCATCACGCCGGCCCGGGCGCCGCCG
>DVKM01000107.1 GCA_018716015.1 Candidatus Enterenecus stercoripullorum
AGGCAGCTTGGATGCCTGGTTGACGGCGTTGGAGGTGACATAGCGGTTGGCCAGGATCACCTGCCCCGCCTCGTAGTTCCTCCCCCAATCCTCCTTATAGGAGGCATAGCGGTCCACGGCGAAGAGCACCGACGCGGCACAGGCGCTCACGTCCTCCGGCCTGTCCCCCAGGGCCCCCGCCAGATACAGCCGGGCCGGCTCGGCGAAGGGGTTGCCGTAGCGTGGGAAGTCGATCTCCTGAAAGGGCACTCCCTCCGACGCCAGCCGCCGGGCCATGAGGCGGGTCTGGGTGGCCTTCCCGGAGCCGTCTGTGCCCTCGAACACGATCAGCTTTCCCCTCATTTCCGCTTTCCCCTCTCCGCCCCCACGTGGACCAGAAACATGGGCAGCTTCATCATCCGTCCAATGCGGCTGGGGTTCTTTGCCAACCGGTGGAGCCACTCCAGCCCCAGCCTCTGAAAGACCTCCGGGGCCCGCTGGACCGCGCCGGAAAACACGTCCAGGCATCCCCCCAGGCCCACCAGCAGATGGGCGCCGGTGGCCTCGCCGTTTTTCCGCATCCATTTTTCCTGCTTGGGAGCCCCCAGGCAGACAAATACCACGTCCGCCCCGCTCCCGCGGATGGCCTCGGTCACAGGCCCGTCCTCCTGAAAATACCCGTCGTGGGTGCCGGCAATCACAAGACCGGGGTACTGGGTCCGAAGCCGCCGGGCGGCCTCCTCCGCCACCCCTGGCTTGGCCCCCAGGAGGTAGAGCTTCTTTCCGTTCTTCGCCATCTCCGCCATCAGGCGCTTGGCGAACTCGATGCCCGGCAGCCGCTCCTTCAGCGGCGTGCCCAGGAGCTTAGCTCCATAGATGACCCCCACGCCGTCGGCGATGACAAGGTCGGCCCCGTTCACCGCCGCCCGGGCCTCCGGGTCCTCCCGGCAGACCTCAACAATCTCCGGATTGGGGGTGGCCACGTAGTGGGCCCCCTCGGCGCTCATCAGGCGCAGGCCCTCGGCCACCGCCTGGTCCATGGTGACATTATCAAAGCCTACGCCCAGTATATCAACGCGCATGAAGCGTCTCCTTTCTCAAATCTCCAGGCTCAGCGCCAGATGGCCATAAGCCGGGTAGTGGGATATTATACCACAGATTTCCCGCTCTGTCTACTCAGGAAGCCCCCGGCAGACTGGGAAGAAAGCGGCGCACCCCCTCACACTGGCAAAAAATCGACGTCAAATCCTCTCCCTGAGCTTGACAGATAAAATGAAACGTGCAATAATGCTGTCGTCTGTCTACAGATACCGGTCGCAAATTTCCGGCAGCCGGCTCGCTGACGGCCGCGGTTTCCCTGGGAGGTCATCATAAAACAGGATAACGAGCGGTGTTCATCACGTAAATCCCCTGGTTGCGCTGATGAACGCCTCTTTTTTGTCAGAAAGGAGCAGAGAAAGAGCAATATGGTAAAACAGCTGGCAAAGAGCATACGGGAATACAAAAAAGAATCCATCGCCACCCCCATCCTGGTTGCTATGGAGGTCGTCATGGAGTGCATCATCCCCTTCATCATCTCCAATCTCATCAACGACATCAAGGCGGGCTGCGGCATGGACGTACTCCTGCGCTATGGGGCGCAGCTTGTGGTCATGGCCGGCCTGTCCCTGACCTTCGGGGCGCTGGCGGGGCGTACCTGCGCTACCGCGTCCTGCGGCCTGGCCAGGAATCTTCGAAAGGACATGTTCTACCGCATTCAGACCTATTCCTTCGAAAACATCGACAAGTTTCTCACCTCCTCCCTGGTCACTCGGCTGACCACCGACGTGACCAACGTGCAGACCGCTTACATGATGATCATCCGCACCGCCATCCGCGCGCCGCTGATGCTGGTGTTCTCCTTCGTCATGGCCTTTGTCATGGGCGGCCGGATGGCCTGGATCTTCCTGGTTACCCTTCCCCTGCTGTCCATTGGGCTGGCTCTGGTGATCTCCCGGACCATCCCTCTGTTCCGGAAGGTGTTCCGCAAGTACGACAAGCTCAACGAGTCCATTCAGGAGAACATCAAGGCCATGCGGGTGGTCAAATCCTTTGTCCGGGAGGACTATGAGCAGCGGAAGTTCAACGCCGCCGCCGAGGACGTTTGCCGGGACTTCACCCGGGCGGAGCGCATCCTGGCCTTCAACGGCCCCATGATGCAGTTCTGCATTTACGCCACCATGGTGTTCGTGCTGTCCTTCGGCTCCTACACCATCATCACCTCCCGGGGCCTGGATCTGGATGTGGGCCAGTTCTCCTCCCTGCTGACGTATAACTTCATGATGCTCAACAGCCTGATGATGCTCTCCATGATCTTTGTCATGATCGTCATCTCTATGGAGTCCTGCAAGCGCATTGTGGAGGTCCTCACCGAGGAGAGCACCCTGCACGATCCCGCCAATCCGGTGCGGGAGGTGGCGGACGGGTCCATCGACTTCGACAATGTAAGCTTCAAATACAACGCCAACGCCGAGCGGATGGCACTTTCCAACATTGATCTCCACATCGCCTCCGGCGAAACCATCGGCATCATCGGCGGCACAGGCTCCTCCAAGTCCTCCCTGATTCAGCTCATCTCCCGCCTGTACGACGCCACGGAGGGCACGGTAAAGGTTGGCGGCCTGGACGTGCGGAGCTACAGCCTGGAGTCCCTGCGCAACCAGGTGTCTGTGGTGCTGCAGAAGAACGTGCTGTTCTCCGGCACCATCAAGGACAACCTCCGCTGGGGCGACAAGGAGGCCACCGACGAGGAGATGGTCCGCGCCTGCCAGATGGCCTGCGCCGACGAGTTCATCTCCCAGTTCCCCGACGGCTACGACACCTGGATCGAACAGGGGGGCACCAACGTCTCCGGCGGCCAGAAGCAGCGGCTGTGCATCGCCCGGGCACTGCTGAAAAAGCCGAAGATCCTGATTCTGGATGACTCCACCAGCGCCGTGGATACCCGCACCGACGCCAAGATCCGCCGGGCACTGCGGGACTACATCC
>DVKM01000108.1 GCA_018716015.1 Candidatus Enterenecus stercoripullorum
TGGAGAAGCACTACGGCGAGGGGGAGGGCACCGGTCAGCGGATTCTGAATCCCCACACCATTGTCTACCTGGAGGAGGGGGCCAGCATCCAGCTGGAGACCGTGCAGATCCGGGGTGTGGACTCCACTAAGCGGTATACCAAGGTGGTGCTGGACGCCGGAGCGGAAGCGGTGGTCACCGAGCGGCTGCTCACCCACGGCCAGCAGTTTGCCGAGAGCAAGATGGACGTGGTCCTGAACGGGGAAGGGGCCAAGACCCAGGTGATTTCCCGGTCGGTGGCCCAGGACGAGTCGGTGCAGGTGTTCTATCCTCAGGTGGAGGGCAACGCCCAATGCTTCGGCCATGTCCAGTGCGACTCCATCATCATGGGCAAGGCCAAGATTAGCTCCATCCCCGCCATTGTGGCCAACCACATGGACGCCCAGCTCATCCACGAGGCGGCCATCGGCAAGATCGCCGGAGACCAGATCCTCAAGCTCATGACCCTGGGCCTCACGGAGGAAGAAGCGGAGCAGAAGATTCTGGACGGGTTCTTACAGTAAGCGAAAAATACAGACAAAACTCCGGGCGGGCAGGTCGCATGACCTGCCCGCCTGTTTTGCGGCGTTGAAGCGGGGCTGGACCAGATCAGGTCCCGTTTTTCGGACCGGGAAAACCAAGTCCGCCCTTGACATTTCCAGCAGATGCCCTATAATAATAGAACAAACGTTCTATAAGGAGGGCGGAGACATGGATGTGATGGACAAGCTGACCATCCTGGCGGACGCGGCCAAGTACGACGCGGCCTGCACCTCCAGCGGCCTGGACCGGAGGGCCAGGGCGGGGCAGATGGGCAGCGCCACCATGGCGGGGTGCTGCCATAGCTTTTCCGCCGACGGGCGGTGCGTCACCCTTTTGAAGGTGCTGCTGAGCAACGCCTGCGCCTATGACTGCCAGTACTGCGTCAACCGGCGGTCTAACGACGTGCCCCGGGCCACTTTCACCCCCCGGGAACTGGCGGAGCTCACCATCCAGTTCTACCGCCGCAACTACATTGAGGGGCTGTTTCTCTCCTCGGCGGTGGTGGGCAGCCCGGACCACACCACCGAGGGGATGATCCGGGTGCTGCGGCTGCTGCGGGAGGAGTACGGCTTCTGGGGATACATCCACGCCAAGGCCATCCCCGGGGCGGACCCCCTGCTCACCCGGCGGCTGGGGATGCTGGCCGACCGGCTGAGTGTGAACATCGAGCTGCCCTCCCAACGCAGTCTGGCCCTGTTGGCCCCGGAGAAGCAGCGGGCGGGCATCCTGACCCCTATGGCCCAGATCCGGGACGGTATTGCCGTCTCCCAAGGGGAGCTGGCCCGGTTCCGCCACGCCCCCCGGTTTGCCCCCGCGGGACAGTCCACCCAGATGATCATTGGGGCCACGCCGGAGACCGACCGGCACATCCTCACCCTGGCCCAGGCCCTGTATGACAAGTACCGACTGAAGCGGGTGTTTTACTCCGCCTACATCCCCGTGTCGGATAGCAAGCTGCTACCCGCCCCCCGGCAGTTCAGGCCGCCTCTGCTGCGGGAACACCGGCTGTATCAGGCGGACTGGCTGCTGCGGTACTACCACTTCCGGGCGGAGGAGCTGCTGGACGAGGAGTCCCCCAACTTCGATGAGCGGGTGGATCCCAAGTGCTCCTGGGCCCTGCGGCACATGGAGTTCTTCCCAGTGGAGGTGAGCCGGGCGGACTATGAGATGCTGCTGCGGGTGCCGGGTATCGGGGTGCGCTCGGCCCGGAGGATTCTCACCGCCCGGCGGGCCGCACCCCTGTCCTTTGACATCCTCAAGCGGCTGGGGGTGGTGCTCAAGCGGGCCCAGTATTTCATCACCTGCGCAGGAAAGCTGCTGCCCGGGCTGCGGGTGCGGGAGGAGCAGGTGTTGAGCCACCTGGTGGCCCTGGAACAGCCCGCCCTGTTGGAGTCCACACCGGTGCAGCTGTCTCTGTTCGGCGGGGAGGGAGCGGTATGAGCTGGCCCCAGGTGTGCTATGAATATGACGGCAGTTTTGAGGGGCTTCTCACCTGCGTGTTTGAAAGCTACGCCCATCACGAGGAGCCGGTGTGCTTTCAGGGGCCGGAGGCGCTGTGCTATACCCTGTGGCCCACCCGGCGGGTAGATACGGACCGGGAGAAGGCTATGCGGGTATTCCGCTCCCTGGACACACGGCTGGGTCGGGGAGCTTCCCGGCTGGTGTACCGCGCCTTTCTCACCTGCCTGGAGGAGCGGGAGGTGCACATCTACCGGTTTTTGCGGTACGGATACCGCCGGGGGCGGAGCGTCATGGGGGAACTGGGACACCCCCTGGTGAGTGTGCTGAACAAAGCGGTCCATCATTTGGAACATGAGGCCCACCTGTACACGGGATTTGTCCGCTTCTCCGACTACCAGGGGGTGCTCATAGGGGAGATCGAGCCCAAAAACCAGGTGCTGCCACTGGTGCGGGCCCACTTTACCCAGCGGTACAACACCGAGCGGTTCCTGCTCTACGACCGCACTCATGGGCAGGCCCTGGTATACCGGCCGGGGCAGTGGGTCATCGCGGCGGTGGACCAGCTTCAGCTGCCCCGGGCGGGGAAAGAGGAGCTGCGTTACCGAAGCCTGTGGCGGCGGTTTTTCCACACCGTGGCTATAGAGGACCGGCGCAATCCCCGGTGCCAGAACACCCACCTGCCAAAGCGGTTCCGGGGACAGATGACGGAGTTTCAGCGGGAGGAAAGAGGGGAGAATGGGATTTCCCTGACAGAATAATATCACTTCGGCCGCAAGCCCCTGGGGCTTGCGGCCGAAGTGGGTCCAGTCTTATGAGCCGGGGCCTCAGGACAGCTGCCGGTACATGGCGTCGGCACCGTCCTTGCCCACGATTTCGGCGGTGGAGAGTATCTCCACCTGGATGATCTTTTCCCCGAATTTCAGCTCCAGCACATCGCCGGTTTTTACTTCGTAGGAGGCCTTCACCGGGCGGCCGCCCACGGAGATGCGGCCGTTATCACAGGCCTCGTTGGCCACGGTGCGCCGCTTGATCAGACGAGAGACTTTTAACCATTTATCCAGACGCAAGGAGAACACAACCTTTCGAAATATAAGGGGCGCACCGTGGCCGCCGCAGGCGGCATCGGCGGGAACCGCCGCACAAGCGCGGCCCGAAGGGACGCCTTGGAATCGCCGGGATTCACTTCCGGCGATTTGAGTGAAAACAGGGCCCCTGCAAAATCGGGGATTTTGTGGAGCACGCCGCTTGATCAGGCAGGAGACTTTTAACCATTTATCCAGACGCAAGGGGCACACGACTTTTTAACTCCCTCTCAAAAGGCGCTGCCTGTTTAGAGGGAAAGCATTGCAGGGCGATACAAAAAACAGTGGGCAGGGCCTTGGAGCCCTGCCCACAGACATTACTTGGAGACGGTATCCTTCAGAGCCTTGCCGGCCTTGAATACGGGGATCTTGGAAGCGGGGATATTGATCTGCTCCTTGGTGCGGGGGTTGCGGCCGATGCGGGCGGCGCGGCTCTTGACCTCGAAGGAGCCAAAGCCAACCAGCTGTACCTTCTCGTCCTTGCTCAGAGCCTCAGCGATGACGTCCATGGCGGTGGTGATAGCGGTCTCGGTATCCTTCTTGGACAGGCCGGCCTTCTCAGCCACGGCATTGATGAGTTCAGCTTTATTCATGATTGTGTCCTCCTACTGATTTTTCTTTGCGGCATCGCCGCGGGTCTATCACTTAAAGCGCGGCGGGGCGCTGTTAAGCTTCGGGGGGGGCTGTGCTTGACTTGATTCCAGATCGTGTCCAGCTCTGAAAGGGAGAGCTCGTCCATCCGGCGGCCGGACTCCAGTACCCGCTGTTCCATCAGGCGGAACCGGGCGGCAAACTTGTCCGTGGCAGCCTGGAGGGCATCCTCCGGATCTGCATTGAGGAAGCGGGCTGCGTTGACGGCGGCAAACAGCAGGTCGCCCAGCTCTTCCACCGGATCGCCCCGGCTGCCCACCGCGTCTTTCAGCTCTTGAATCTCCTCAGAGAGCTTGTCCATCACCCGGGACAGGTCCGGCCAGTCAAAGCCCACCTTGGCCGCCTTTTTCTGCACTTTTTCCGCCCGCCACAAAGCGGGCAGGGAGCGGGCCACAGCGTCCACTGCGTCGGCCTGGGTGGCCTGGCCTTTCTCCTTTTTCTTTAGCTCCTCCCAGTTGGAGAGGATCTCACCGGTGGAGTGAACCGTGACGTCGCCAAACACATGGGGATGGCGGTAAATGAGCTTTTTGGACACACCGTCAGCCACATCATTCAGATCAAAGTGGCCTGCGTCCTCCTCGATGGAGGCGTGGAACACCACCTGGAGCAGCACGTCACCCAGCTCCTCCTTCAGGTGCGCCAGGTTGCCCTCGTCGATGGCCTCGGCCACCTCGTAGGCCTCTTCCAGAAAGTTGCGGCGAATCGATTCATGGGTTTGAGCTGCGTCCCACTGGCAGCCGCCCGGGCTGCGGAGAATCTTGACAATTCGAATCAGATCCTGAAGATCATAGGAATTCTGTCTCAATAAATCTACCATACTTTCACCAGCTCTGCAAGGATTTTTTGCGGGTTTCTCTGTCTATCACGGGGAAAGGAATAAATTTTGGGGCCTGGACGGGAAAAATTGGGGGGAAATTCAGCGCAGACGGAGCAGCTTTGCGATTTTATCCCCCTTTGGCATAAGGGACAGATCCTCTTTGGAAATAGCCCGGGTGAGCAGGATCAGCGCAAAGTAGATAGCCACACCTATCCCGATGGCGCCCGCCACGGCCAGGGCGTTGCCGGCGCCGGTGAGGACCTGAGTTTGGCCGTCCTCAGATAGAGTTTGGAAGAAGGGCAGGGACAACAGGATCCGGGAGGCGAGCCCGTATACCGCCCACGCGGCCACCCCCATGACGGCGGCGGCCAGAGCGGGCTTGAGAAAGACCCGGCGATAGCTCAGAGAGCGGGGCAGGGCGAACTTGATGATGACCAGATCCAGAACAGCAATCAGGCCGAAGCACACCAGGGTGCTGATGCTGCCGCCCCGGATGTTGATATCAGAGTTGCCCACCAGGACATAGGTGAGCACGATTTTGGCCACACAGCCTACGATGGTGGTGACCATGGGGAGGGTGACCAGGCGGTGGGCCTGCATGATGGAGTTGCACACCAGCATGAAGCACACGCAGATGGAGGCCATGCCCAGCACCGACAGCATCCATCCCGCCAGGGCCACATCGGTGGTGGGGTAGAGCAGCCGGATGATGGGCTGGCTGAGAACACACAGGCCCACGCCGGCGGGGATGGCGATGAGGGCGGTGGTGCGCAGGGCGGTCTCGCTGACCTGGGCGCCCAGCCGGTGGTTCTTCACTGCCCGGGCGGCGGACACCGCGGGGATCACGCTGACGGTCAGCGGGGTCATAAAGGCGGAGGGCAGGTTATACAGGGTCAGGGCCTTGTCGTAAACCCCCTTTAGCACCCGGGCCTCATCCTCGCTGAAGCCGGCGGCGTCCTGGAGCCGGCCAAAGGTGATACTGGTGTCCAGAATGTTGGCGATGGCGATGACTGAGGAGGCTAGGGTGATGGGGATAGCCAGCTTAGCCAGGGTAGAGAGAATCTCCCTGGAATGGCTGGGGCGGTCGTTGGAAGCGGGCACGGTCCGCCAGTGGCTGCGGTAGCAGAAGAGCATATACACCATGGCCAGGGCGCAGCCCACCGACACCCCAAAGATGGCGCCGGCGGCGGTGTAGGAGTCGTCCGAACCCCGGGAGACCAAAAAGGAGGCCAGGACCAGGCCGATGACCAGCTTACATGCCGCTTCGATGATCTGGGAGACGGCGGTGGGGGCCATGAGGGAGTGGCCCTGGAAATAGCCCCGCAGGGCGGATAGCGGACAGATGAAGAACAGGGCGGGGGCCAGGGCCAGAATGCTGGGGGCGCTGTGGGAGTTGTTCATCAGGGCGGCCAGCTGATTGGGAAAGCGCACCATGATCAGGCAGCACAGGATGCCCAGGGAGCAAAAGGTCATCAGGGCCAGGCGGAAGGTCTTTTTCACCTGGTTGCCCCGGCCCAGGGCGTTGGCCTCGGACACCATCTTGGACAGGGCCACCGGCAAACCGCCGGTGGAGACGATGATCAGCAGCGAATAGATATAGTAGGCGGTGTTGAAATCCGCGAAGGCCGCCTCGCTGATGATGTTGCCCAGGGGGATTTTGTACAGGGCCCCGATGAGCTTGACGATGATGATGCCGGCGGTGAGGATGGCCGCGCCGCCGAAGAAGGAGTTCTTTTTGGATAATGAATTGGCCATAATCTCAACCTTTCGCAGCGCCAAAGACCAGGGGCAGGGCGTAATGGCGCACCTCGTCCTTGATGCGTTCCATATCCAGAGTCAGGAAGGTCCCATTTTTGTATATGACCTTGCCCCGGGCCATATTCATCACCACATTGGAGCCGTGGGCGGCAAAGACCAGGTTTTCCGCCGTGTCGTGGCAGGGGATGAGGTTGGGCGCGTCAAAGTCCAGTAGGATCAGGTCGGCCACGGCGCCGGCGGCGATACGCCCCGTGTCCCGGCCCAGGGCCCGGGCGCCGTTGACGGTGGCCAGCTCCAGGGCCTGCCGGGCGGTCATGGCCATGGGGTCGCAGCGCACGCCGTTGTGGAGGATGGCGGCCAGCTTCATGTCGTCAAACAGGTCCGCGCTGTTGTGGGAGCTCATGCCGTCGGTGCCCAGGGCCACGTTGACCCCGGCGGCCAGCAGGTCGGGGATGGGGGCCACCCCGGAGCCCAACTTCAAGTTGGAATAGGGGTTGTGGACACAGGACACGCCCTTTTCCGCCATGAGGGACCAGTCGTCCGGCGTGGTGTATACACAGTGGGCGGCAATGGCCCGCCCGTCCCACACGCCATATTGGTCCAGGGCCCGGATGGGGGTCAGGCCGTGGCGGCCCAGACAGTCCTCGTGTTCGGACCTGGTCTCGGAAATGTGCACGTGCATGCCCAGGCTGTGGGCATGGGCGTAGTCCGCCATCCACTGCCACAGGGGGGCGCTGGAGGTGTACTCCCCGTGGATGGAGGCGTCCACCAAAATCTGCCCGTCCCCCGCCCCGTGCCACCGCTCGGTGAGCTGGCGCTGGTTGCGGCAGTCAGCACAGGTGTCCGGGGAGAAGTCCTCCGGTGGGCCGAAGTAGACCCCGCCGCAGGAGAGGTTGGCGGAAATACCGGCTTTCAGCACCTGATCGGCGATGACACAGGTGTGCATATACATATCCGCGATGCAGGTGACCCCACAGGCGATCATCTCCGCCAGACCTAGGCCGGTACCAGCGGCCACCGCCCGGTCGTCCAGCTTGGCCTCGGCGGGGAAGATATACTGGTTGAGCCAGTCCTGGAGGTTGTGCCCGCCGCCGTAGCCCCGCATGAGGGTCATGGGGATGTGGGTGTGGGCGTTGACAAAACCAGGCATCATCACCTTCCCGGCGCAGTCGATGGTCTCGTCATAGCTGCCCTGGGGGCGCTGGGGACCCACATAGGCGATCCGGCTGCCCTCCACGGCCACATAGCCGTCTTTCAAGGTGGTGAACGCATCGTCCATGAGCAGGGCGGTGACATGGGTAAACAGGGTTGACATGGTAGCGATCATCCTTTCCAAGGGCCGCGGCGCAGGCGCGCCCCCGGGTCAAAGTTCTTCCAGGCAGCCCAGCACCAGGCTGGAAAAGGTCTCTCTGGCGGCAGCGGCGGCGTCCAGCACCTCCTGCTCGCTCAAAGGCTGGTCCAGGATACCCGCGGCCATGTTGCTCAGCAGGGTGAAGCCCAGCACCTGCATACCGCAGTGGGCGGCCACGATGACCTCGGGGGCGGTGGACATGCCCACCGCGTCCCCGCCTAAAATCCGGGCGGCCCGTACCTCGGCGGGAGTCTCGTACTGGGGGCCGTAGCAGTAGAAGTAGACCCCCTCCCGCAGCGTGACGCCCTGGGATGCGGCCACCTTTCGGGCCAGCTGTTGAAGGCGGGGAGTGTACAGGTGGGAGGCGTCGGGGAAGCGGGGGCCGAACTGGGGCAGGTTCTCCCCCCGGAGGGGGGACTCGGAAAAGAGCTTGATCTGATCGGTGATGAGCATCAGCTCTCCCGCCTGCCAGTCGGTGCGCACGCAGCCGGCGGCGTTGGTGACGATGAGGGTGTCGCAGCCCAGCAGGCGCAGCACCCGCACGGCGTAGGACACGTCCTCATAGGAGTAGCCCTCATAGTGGTGCATCCGACCCTGCATGACAGCCACCTTCTGGCCGGACAGGGTGCCGAACACCAGCCGGCCTTTGTGGCCGGGAGCCGTGGAGGCCTTGAAATGGGGAATCTCCCCATAGGGGATGGCGATGGCGTCCTCCACCACGTCGCCCAAAAAGCCCAGGCCGGAGCCCAGGATCATGGCAACCTTTGGGGCAAAGGCCCCCAGCCGATCACGGATATAGCCGGCGCTTTGCTGATATTGATCGTAGGTGTACGTCATGACGCGGTCCTCCTATGTTTCATCATGGTACGCATAGATGCCCATTAGTCTACACCATTTTGGCGGAAAAATCAAGATTTCGCCCTGTGGCGCAGCGCCTGCACGTCAAAAAAAGCCGGGGAAATCCGGGGAAAATACAGCGTTCCGACAAGAAAAACACCTTGAGGTATGGGCCAAGGGGAAAACTTTGCAAAAAGTTCATAAATGGGGAACGCCGGGGAGGGACGATCCAGGACAAAGGGAGAAAGGCGCCTGTTGGTGAGGGGGAGAACTTCCGCCATCTCCGGTTGCATTTTCAGGCAATTTAGGGTATCATGTTACCGATTGACAGGACCGGCCAATGGAAGCTGAACGTTTGGAACAGGAGGTCGCTTCATGAGAGACGGCTTTGTAAAAGTGGCGGCGGGCACGCCCAAGATCCGGGTGGCCGACTGCGCCTACAACGTGGAACAGATCGCCGTGCTGATGCGCCAGGCGGCGGAGCAGGGGGTGAAGGTGCTGGCCCTGCCCGAGCTGTGTCTCACCGGCTACACCTGCGCCGACCTGTTTTTCCAGGACACCCTGCTGCGGGGGGCGCAGGACGCCCTGGCCCACATTCTGAGGGAGACGGCGGGGCTGGATCTGGTCGCCGCCCTGGGGCTGCCGGTGCGCAATCCGTGGGATAACAAACTGTATAATTGTGCAGTGGTGATACAAAGGGGAGCGATTTTGGCCCTGATTCCCAAGACCTATCTCCCCAACTATGGGGAGTTTTATGAGCAGCGCTGGTTTGCCTCGGGGAAGGACCTGGATGCAACCATCGAACTGTGCGGCCAGCAGGTGTGGATGAGCCCCAACTGCGTCCTGGCCTGCGAGACGGTGCCCGGCTTGGTGATCGGGGTGGAGGTCTGTGAGGACCTGTGGGCGGCCCAGCCCCCCTCCGGCGTTCTGGCCCGGAGCGGGGCCACCCTCATCCTGAACTTGTCCGCCTCCGACGAGGTGGCGGGCAAGGCCGCCTACCGGCGAGAACTGGTGAGGGGCCAGTCCGGGCGGCTGCTGTGCGGCTATGTGTACGCCGACGCCGGGGCGGGGGAGAGCTCCACCGACCTGGTGTTCGCCGGGCACAATATGATCGCGGAGAACGGCGTTTTGCTGACGGAACAGCGCTTTGACACAGGGCTGACCGTCAGCGAGGTGGACGTGGACAAGCTGGTGTACGAGCGCCGGAGGATGAACACCTTTACCGCCCCGGAGCGCACGCCGATGGAACAGGCCCATGCTCTGGGGGTGTGCCGCATTTCCTTCTCCCTGGAGCTTGAAACCACGGCCCTGACCAGAAAGGTCTCCCCCAACCCCTTCGTCCCCCAGGGGGAGCGGGACCGGGCGGAGCGGTGTGATGAGATTTTGCGCATTGCCGCCCTGGGGCTGAAGCAGCGCCTGGAGCACACCCGGGCCCGCTGCGCCGTCATCGGCCTGTCCGGGGGGCTGGACTCCACCCTGGCCATTCTCATCACCGCCATGGCCTTCGACCTGCTGGGCCGGGAGCGGCGAGATATTCTGGCGGTGACCATGCCCTGCTTCGGCACCACCGCCCGCACCCGCTCCAATGCGGGAATCCTGGCCGGGGAGCTGGGCGCCCAGCTGCTGGTGGTGGACATCGGGGACGCGGTGCGCCAGCATTTTTCCGATATTGGACAGTCCATGGCCGACCATTCCGTCACCTTTGAAAATGGACAGGCAAGGGAGCGCACCCAGGTGCTCATGGACCTGGCCAACCAGCAGGGCGGCCTGGTCGTCGGCACCGGGGACCTGAGCGAGCTGGCCCTGGGCTGGGCCACTTACAACGGGGACCACATGTCTATGTACGCGGTGAATGCCTCCATCCCCAAGACGCTGGTGCGCCACCTGGTGGCCTTCGTGGCTGACGATAGGGGCGGGCAGCTGGCCCAGGTGCTGCGGGACATTCTGGACACCCCTGTCTCCCCCGAGCTGCTGCCCCCCAAGGATGGACAGATCGCCCAGAAGACAGAGGACCTGGTGGGTCCCTATGAGCTCCACGACTTCTTCCTATACTACGCCATCCGGTGGGGGTTCCCGCCCCGGAAGGTGTTCCGGCTGGCCCGGTATGCCCTGGGAGACCGCTATGACCAGGACACCCTCTTGAAATGGCTGGAGAACTTCTACTGCCGGTTTTTTGCCCAGCAGTTCAAGCGCTCCTGCCTGCCCGACGGGCCCAAGGTGGGTACCCTCACCCTGTCCCCCCGGGGCGACTGGCGGATGCCCAGTGACGCGGTTGCCAACCTGTGGCTGGCGGAGCTGGAAGAATTGAAAAGGTGACAAGGCCTGTTTTGCCAGTCGCCTGTGGGGCCCCCACAAGAGCCCAGCGAAGCGGGTCTTGCGGGGAAAGGAGGCGCAAGGGAGCGAATGCAGTTTTTGCCCCAGGCAAAAATGGAGGAGAGTAGACTTTGCGCCGACGCGGCGGATGCCCAGTGACGCGGCTGCCAACCTGTGGATGGCGAAGCTGGAAAGTCTGAAAGAGAGGGAAGGCAATGAGTAAACTTGTGGAGCTGTTTGTGACCTTTGCCAGAATCGGGGTATGTACCTTTGGGGGCGGCTATGCCATGCTGCCCATCCTCCAGCGGGAGCTGGTGGAGAACAAAGGGTGGGCCACCGAGGACCAGCTGGCGGACTACTACGCCGTGGGCCAGTGCACCCCGGGCATCATCGCGGTGAACACCGCCACCTTTGTGGGCAATTCCCAGGCCGGTATCCTAGGGGGCGTGGTGGCCACCCTGGGACTGGTGTTTCCCAGCATTGTGATCATCCTGGTGATCGCCGCCTTTCTCAGCAACTTCATGCACATCCAATGGGTGATTCACGCCTTTAACGGGGTGCGGGCCGGAGTGGTGGCGCTGATTTTCGGCAGCCTGATCAAGCTCTTCAAAGGCGGGGTGATCGACTGGCCCACCCGGATCATCTACGCCGTGGTGCTGGTGCTGTCCGCCGCTAGCGCCTTTGCCCCCATGCCTGCCGGCGTGCTGGGTGCGGCGCTGGGCTACCTGTGTTCCCCAGTGGTGCTGGTGGTGCTGTCCGGCGTGGCGGGGCTGTGTGTGCGCATGGGAAAGGAGGGGAAAGGGAAATGATTTACCTGCGCCTGTTCTGGGAGTTTTTCAAGGTCGGTCTGTTCTCCATCGGGGGAGGGATGGCCACCATCCCCTTCCTCACCGACCTGGGGGAGCGCACCGGCTGGTTCACCTCGGGGCAGCTGGCGGATATGATTGCCGTCTCCGAGTCCACCCCCGGCCCCATGGGGGTGAATACCGCCACCTATGTGGGTTTTACCATCGCCGGAATTCCCGGTGGGGTGATTGCCACTCTGGGACTGATCTGCCCCTCTATCATCGTCATTCTGATTATTGCCAAATTCCTCCGGCGGTTCCGCCAGTCTAAGGCGGTGGACGGAGTGTTCTACGGCCTGCGGGCAGCCTCGGTGGCGCTGATCACCGCTGCCATGCTCCAGGTGGCCCAGATCGCCCTGATCAGCACCGGGGCGGCGGGGACTTTCGCGGTGAACTGGATCGCGGTGGCCCTGGCCTTGGTGATCTTTGTGCTGATCCAGTTTACGCCATTGAAAAAGCTGCATCCCATTTGCTTTATTGCCCTGTCCGCCGTGGTGGGTATTGTGCTGCAAATGTAAAAAAGATTCGGTCCCGGCTCTGCCGGGACCGAATCTTTTTTACATTTCAGGAGTACTCCATCAAAACAGGAGGTTGGAAAACAGGAACCAGGTGACACCGGCCACCAGCATGACGCCCACCAGATACCCGGTCCAGAACAGCCCGGTCTCCCGGTCCGGGCACAGCTGCCGGGCGGAAATGAGTCCGGTGGCGGCGGATATGGGCAGCACCATGACCAGCAGGCCCAGGCCCAGGCCGAAGGAAACCAGCCCCACCAGGAAAGCCAGCAGCAGCAAAATGGTGACGGGAATGGTATTGACGCCGCAGGCAATGAAGGCGTCCAGGAAGGAGGACTCCGACTTCATCAGTTTGGTCAGGACAAAGAGCATGACGGTCATCAGGCCAACGCCCAGCACCGTGGCCAGCAGGCCGTAGGGAATAGACAGGGCGGGGGAAATCTGGAGCTCGTCGCCGCCGAAGAAAGCCAGGAAGGAGAAAATGGAGGCAATCAGCTGGTTCAGGCGCAGGAACACCGTCACAAAGGCCAGAATGGCCGCCACCGCCTGCACCACGCACAGCAGCGCGGCCAGCATCCAGTCCTTCTGTCCGACGGCCGACTGGGTGGCCTGGGCGGGGCTGTGCCAGTAGGCCTTCAGGAAGGGGAGCGCGTTTTTCAGGGTGGCGGAGAACTTGGAGGGTTGGGCTGGGCCCGCCTGGTGGGGAGGAGGGGGCGTTGCACCGGTCTGGGTGGTGGTCGTCTGCCAGCCGGAGCCGCCCTCCGGTTGAGGCTCCTGAGGGGGGATGTGGTCCGGATTAGGGACGGAAGCGGGGTTCTGGCTGGCCTGGCAGGTACAGTGCTGGCCCTCCTCTAAGTAGGCGCCGCAGTGTTCGCAGTAGGGCATGAATATCATCCTCTCTCTCTAAAATTTGCCGAATGGGTTGACTCAGCATACCATATCCAGGTGTAACTGTCAATAAAAAAGCCAGAAACCGGCGGGGGGCGCGGCGTTTCTACCGCGCCCCCCGCCGGATCATTGCAGAAGGGTGCCTGCCATCAAAAGCGCCAGCAGGACGGCAAACAGGAGCAGCAGCAGTTTCCAGGTAAACCGCAGCCACCGGTCAAAGGGCACCCGGCCCAAGGCCAGAGCGCCCATCACCACCGCGCTGGTGGGGGTGATGAGGTTGACAAGGCCCGAGGCGGACTGAAATGCGGTGATGACCAGCGCCCGCCCCACCCCGGCAAAGTCGGCCAAAGGGGCCATGATGGGCATGGACAGCGCCGCCAGCCCGGAGGTGGAGGGGATGAGAAAGGACAGGGGAAGAAAGAGCAGGTAGGTCAGGGCCAGAAAGCCCGCCGAACCGGCCCCCGTCAAAGCGCGCTCCCCCAGATTCAGAATGGTGTCGGTAATCTGGCCGCGGCTCATGATCACGGTGATACCCCGGGACACCCCGATGATAAAGGCGACGCTCAAAAGCTCCGCCGCCCCGGACACGAAGGAGTTTACGATCTCCCCCTCGGCCAGGCCGCAGCACAGGCCAAGCAGGATGGACGCGCCCAGAAACAGGGCGGACAGCTCCGGGAACCACCAGCCCAAAGCGGGCAGGGGCAGGCCCATGTCCTGAAAGGGGATGACGGCGTAGATCATCACCAGAAAGGTGAGGGCGAACAGGGCCAGGGCCAGCTTGTGGATTCCGGTCATGTGGATCTCCTCCTGGCGCAGGGCGGAGAAGTGGGCGGAGTTTTCCGTGCGCATGTCTGCTACCAGGGATTTGCCCGGCTCGTTCCACACCCGCTGGGCGTAAGACATGACAAACCAGATGGACAGCGCCAGCATGATAAATAGGATGACCAGGCGCAGCCCGATGCCCTGTCCCAGGGAGACGCCGGCAAAGCCCGCGGCGATGCCGGTGGCAAAGGGGTTGACAGTGGAGCCGATGACCCCCGCCCCCGCCCCCAGCAGGATGACCGCCACCCCGGTGAGGGCATCATATCCCGCAGCCACCATGATGGGCAGCACCAGAGGGTAAAAGGCGATGGTCTCCTCCGCCATGCCGAAGGTGGTGCCCCCCAGGGCGAAGGCGCCCATGAGAATGGGGATGAGTAGCTTCTCCCGGCCTTTCAGCTTTCGGATGATGTTGGCGATACCCGCGTCCAGCGCCCCGGTCTTGGCCACCACCCCCAGAAAGCCGCCCACCATGAGGATAAAGGCCGCGATGTCAATGGCCTCATACAGGCCCTCCAGCGGCGCGGTGAGCACCGCGGTGATGGGCTGGCCCTGGTTGTCCACCCGGTGGTAGCTGCCGGCGATGGGCTGGCCGTCGGCGGTGTACTCATAGCTCCCGGAGGGTACCACCCAGGTGAGAATGGTCATGACCAGGATGATGGCGAACAGAATTGTGAAGGCGGTGGGCATCTTGAACTTGCGCATACAGCGCCTCCTTCCTTACCCCGTGACCCGGGTGCCCGCCCGGCCGGCCAGAGCCTCCAGCCCCAGGTCCAGGGAGGTGATGATGGCCTGCCGCCCCGGGGCGGAGCGGACGAAGTCCACGGCCGCCTGCACCTTGGGCAGCATGGAGCCCGCCCCGAACTGGCCCTGGGCGGCATACTCCTCCAGCTGCGCCGCGGTGGTCTCCCCCAGGTCCTCCTGATCGGGCTTGCCGAAGCGGATGGCCACGGCGGGTACCTCGGTGAGGATCATGAGGATGTCAGCCTCCATCTCCTGGGCCAGGCGGCAGGCGGCCAGGTCCTTGTCGATGACGGCGGCGACGCCCTCCAGCGATCCGTCCTCCCGCTCGATCACCGGTACGCCGCCGCCCCCACAGGCGATGGACACGGTGGTGTCCCACAAGGTCTTGATGGTGCCGATCTCCACAATCCGCCGCGGCTTGGGGGAGGGCACTACCCGCCGCCAGCCCCGGCCGGAGTCCTCCCGCATGGCGTAGCCCTTGTCCCGCTCCAGCGCCTGGGCCTGCTCCCGGGTGTAAAAGGGGCCGATGGGCTTGGTGGGATTCTGAAAGGCCGGGTCGGCGGGGTCCACCACCATCTGGGTGATGATGGTGACCACGGGAGTTTTTCGCCCCCGGCGGCGCAGGGCGGCGGTGAGGGACTGCTGGAGGTGATAGCCGATATAGCCCTGGCTCATGGCGCCGCACACGTCAAAGGGCATGGGGGGCGTTACTTCCGCCGCCGTCTCGCTGGCCAGCAGGATGCGCCCCACCTGGGGGCCGTTGCCGTGGACGATGGCCAGCTCATACCCCGCGCAGGACAGCTGGGCCAGCTGCTGGGCCGTCCGCCCGGCCACCTGGAGCTGGGAGGCGGCGGTGGGAGGCAGGGATTTATCCTCTAAGGCGTTGCCCCCTAAGGCAACCACCACTTTGACGGGTCCACTCATAGCGTGGCCACCAGCACAGCCTTGATGGTGTGCATCCGATTTTCTGCCTCGTCGAACACCACCGAATGGCGGCCCCGGAACACCTCGTCGGTGACCTCCCGGATGTCCACCCCCTTGTCCTTCCATTCTTTGGCCAGCTTGGTATCAAAGTCGTGAAAGGAGGGCAGGCAGTGCATGAAGATGACGTTGGGATTGCCGGTGTGCTCCAGCATCTTGTCGTCTACACGGTAGGGAGCCAGGAGCTTGGAGCGCTGAGGGATGAGCTCCTCCTCTCCCATGGAGGCCCAGATGTCCGAGTAGATGACGTCCGCGCCCTTTAAGTCGTCGATGTTATCAGACAACTGGATGCAGGCCCCGGTCTTTTCTCCCTCTGCCTGGCAAGCGGCCAGAATGGACTTGTCCGCCCCGTCGATGAGCTCCTGGGGGCCATAGCCCACAAAGTCTACCCCCATCTTGCAGCAGCCGAACATCCAGGCGTAGGACATGTTGTTGCGCACGTCCCCCACAAAGGCCACTTTGCACTCCCGCAGAGGCTTGGAGATGTGTTCCTCCATGGTCATCATGTCCGCCAGGATCTGGGTGGGGTGGTCCAAATCGGTCAGGCCGTTGAATACCGGCACGCCGGAGTGCTTGGCCAGGTCGATGACTACCTGCTGGTCAAAGCCCCGGTACTCGATGCCGTCGAAGAACCGGCCCAGCACTTTCGCGGTGTCCTCCAGGGACTCCTTTTTGCCCATCTGGGAGGAACCGGGGTCCAGGTAGGTGACGTTGCCCCCCTCCTCCTTGGCCGCCACCTCGAAGGAGCAGCGGGTGCGGGTGGAGGTCTTTTCAAACAGCAGCACGATATTTTTGCCCTTCAGGGCCTGGCCGTGCAGGCCCATGCGTTTTTTGGCCTTCAGGTCGTGGGCCAGATCCAGCAGGTAGCGGATCTCTTGGGCGGACAGGTCCATAAGGGTGAGGAAGGATTTTCCTTTCATGTTGACAGACATAACAGCGTCTCCTTTTCCAAATAAAGATGGATGAATGAAACAGTCTCACATAGTTTGCGCCCGCAGGCGCTGATAAACTCAAGCCTGTTTGGGGCGGTTCAGACCGGTTCCCGTACCAGGGGCATGGTCATGCACCGGGGGCCGCCCCGGCCCCGGGACAGCTCACTGCTGGGGATGGTGAGCACCTCCACCCCCGCGTCCTCCATGGCCCGGTTGGTCACATAGTTGCGGGAGTAGGCGATCACCTTGCCCGGGGCAATACAGAAGGTGTTGGAGCCGTCGTTCCACTGCTCCCGAGCCGCGTCGATCACCGAGCCGCCGCCGCAGGGGATGAGGGTGACCCGGTCCAGGTGCAGATGCTCCCGGAGGATGTGTTCCAGGCTGCCGTGCTCCTCGGTGATGGTCAGGTGGCCCTGGCCGCCCGCCTCCAGCACGAAAACCCGCAGATCGGCGGTGATGTTGGGATGCATGGTGAACTTGTCATAGTCCACCATGGTGAACACCGTGTCCAGGTGCATGAAGGCCCGGTTTTTTGGGATGTCAATGGCCAGCACCCGCTCAAAGCCGGTGTTGGACCACAGCAGCTTCTTGGCCAGCTGCTCGATGGCCCAGGGCTGGGTGCGCTGGGAGATGCCGATGGCTGCCACCTTGCTGCTGAGCACCAAAATGTCGCCCCCTTCCACGGTGGCGTTGGCATGGCGGTCATAGTATACCGGGACGTTCCGGTACTGGGGATGGTACTGAAAAATATAGTTGGCGAACAGCGTCTCCCGGCCCCGGGTGACCGAGTGCATCCGGTGGATGGACACCCCGGAGCCGATGGCGGCGAAGGGATCCCGGGTGAAGTAGAGGTTGGGGATGGGATCCAGCACGAAGGGGTAATAGTCGTCCAGGTAGTCGGTGAGGTTCTTTTTGCCATAGCCCGGCACATCCGATTTCCGCACCCCCTCCATCATCTTTTCCACCATGTTTTTGGTGGACATGGACAGGAAAAAGTCCAGCATCATGGCGGTTCGTTTCTCCCCCCAGATGCCCGCCTCGGCCAGATATTCCCGGATGAATTGCTCCCGGACTGCGGCATCCGCCAGGGATTCCGCCGTCAGGTCGGTGAGGTAGACTACCTCCACGCCGTTTTGCCGCAGCAGGTGGCAGAAGGCGTCGTGCTCCTCCTGGGCGATTTTCAGATAGGGGATATCGTCGAACAACAGCCGCCCGATGGATTCGGGCATGAGATTTTCCAGCTCCCGGCCAGGCCGGTGGAGGAGTACCCGCCTGAGCGGGCCGATTTCACTGCGGATTTCAATGGGCGGCAGGCCCATACCACCACTCCTTTCTTGATCATAGCTCAGCTTTCCCGCGTAAGCCGGTTTTATGTATCAAAACGGGAGAACGGACTGAAACCGTATGCGCTGTACCGGAGGGCCCCGCCTGGCGCAAAAAACTGTTCCCGCCCCAGACCAAAGGCCTGGGGCGGGAACAGTTTGAAGAGAGGGGGAGGAAATCAGCCCTTGATGCTCTCGCAGAACTTCATCATGAGCTGGGCGATCTCGGCGCGGGTGGCAATGCCGTTGGGGTTGAGCTGGCCGTTGCTACCCTGCATGACGCCGGCGTCCACAGCCCACTCGATGGCCTCCCGGGCGCCGTTCCAGCCGGGGATCTCGTCCACATCGGAGAACCGGGAGAGATCGGCGTCAAACTCATGGGAGCCCAGGTAGCGCCACATCATGGCCACGGCCTGGACACGGGTGACGCTGCCGTGGGGGGCGGAGCCGTCGGAGACCCCCTCGGCCATGGCCCACTCCATGCTGGCCTGATACCAGGGGGAAGAGCCGCTGGTGTCCACGCCGGCGTAGCGGGCCAGCATGGTCATGAACGCGCCCCGGGTGGTGGTGCCCCTGGGATCGAAGTTGCCGCCGCCCACGCCTTGCATGATGCCGTTTTCGGTGACGTAAGCTACGGCCTCGTAGTACCAGTTGCTGGCGGTCACATCCTGATACAGCTCGTCGGAGGCCTCGTTGACGATGGTGATGCGGCCCTGGCCCCGGGGATTGGCGTACTCCTGGCCGATGACGCCGCCCAGTTCCTCCTGGATGTAGCGGATGAGGACCTCGTTGTCCACCATAACCTCGTCCTTGAGAATGGTCACGTTATCCTTACCGAACATGGCAAAGCCGTCTCCGCCATTGTAGAGCATATAGTTGTGGGAGGCCAGGGTATAGGTGGCCTCGGGGTCGATGGCCACATATTCACCGCTTTCGCTGTCCAGTACCTGCACATCGGATACCCGGCGCTGGCCGGACACCTCCACAAAATTTTCCTCCTCATCCAGCACCACGGAGGTGGGAATGGCGGTGTTGATGGTATACTTCAGGCCGGACACCTGGAGGAAACCGCCGTTCTCCGCCTCGCCCACATACATGGCGCCCAGTTCCAGGGCGTCCAGAATCTGCTGGCCGGTGACTTCCACCAGGCAGGCCGTATTGCCGAAGGGGTGGACATTGATGATGTCGCCATAGGTGATGTCCCCGGCGGCGATATTGACTCGGACGCCGCCGCCGTTGACCCAGCCAATGTCGGCCCCCAGCATGATGCGGTAGGCGTCGGCGCACAGGTCGCCCAGGTTGGTCTCGGCGGACCGCACCGCCCGGTCGCCGGTCTCGGGGTCGTTGATGGTCAGCTCCACCTCGCTGGTGGCCACCACTTCTTCAGTGGTCTGGGCGTACTGGGTCTGGATGCCCTCAATAAAGGCCTGGGCGGCAGTATAGCCCTGGGTGGTGGTGTCCACATCTGCCAGGGCCACCAGCTCGGTGGTCATGGTGCCGTCGGCGTGGATGACCAGCTTGCCCACGGATTCGGCCTTGGTGCCGGTCTGGGAGAGGAGCACGTCCTGGCCATCGGCGTTCTCCACAACCTGGGTGGGAACCACGGAGTGGGAGTGGCCGTCCAACACCGCGTCAATGCCGGTGGTGTTGGCGATGACCTCGGTGGACATGTAGGGGGAAGTGGAGGCGTCCACGCCCAGATGGGCCAGGGCCACCACATAGTCGGCGCCCTCTGCCCGGGCGGCGTCCACGGTGTCCTGCACCTGGTCGTAAAGGTTCTGGCCTTCGCTGCCCTGGCAGAAACCGTAGATGTAGTTGCCGTTCTCGTCCTGGAAGTAGGCGGGGGCGGAGGAGGTCAGGGTGGCAGGGGTGGTGATGCCCACATAGGCCACGTCCACATCGCCGTAGGAGACGATCTGGTAGGGGGCGAGAACGGGATTGCCGTCAACGTCCACAAAATTGCAGCTCAGATAGGTGTACTCCGCCTGGTTTTCCACGATGTCCAGGAAAGTGTCCATCTGGAAATCAAACTCGTGGTTGCCGGGGATGGCCAGGTCATAGCCCACTTCATTCATGATGTCCACGATCCAGCTGCCCTGGGATAGGGCGCCCAGGACGCCGCCCTGGATGGCGTCGCCGTTATCCACCAGCGTGACGTTGCCGGCGCCGTAGGCAGCTTCCATCTCGGATTTATAGCCGGCGATGGCGGCATAGGTCATGCCGTTGTCCGAAGTGCAGTGCACATCGTTGGTATACAGCACCACAATGTCGCCCTCTTCCACTGCCGGGGCAGTGTCAGTGCCCGCTGCGGCAAGGGCAGGGGCAGCCAGGCTGAACGCCATGGCCAGCGCCAGCAGCAGAGGGAAAAGTCTCTTCTTCACAAAAAACCCACCTTTCTTTTTTGCGGGGGCAGGAGCTTTTTTCTAAAATGGGAGGCCTGCCGCCATCACCCCCATTCTACCAATCTGACAGAAAAATGCAATATAATTTGGGGAAAAGAGAAAGAAAAAATACAAGCTCATCGAAAAGATTTTACTTGACAGGCCTGGAGAACAGAAGGCAGAGTTTCCCCTGCCAACGGGAAACGCCCCCGCCGGGCGGCGGAGGCGCGGAAAGCAACACGTTATTTAGCCCAGTTTCCCGTGGCGGAGGCGGTGAGGTAGGCGTTGATGAACTCGTCCAAGTCGCCGTCCATAACGCCGTTGACATTGGAGGTCTCATATCCGGTGCGGTTGTCCTTCACCAGCTGGTAGGGCATGAACACATAGGAGCGGATCTGGCTGCCCCACTCGATCTTCAGCTGGGTGCCCTTGATGTCGGAGATCTTGTCCAGATGCTCCTGCTCCTTGATCTGGATGAGCTTGGAGCGCAGCA
>DVKM01000109.1 GCA_018716015.1 Candidatus Enterenecus stercoripullorum
GAAGGGCGGATTCCCCAGCAGAGCTTGCGCAATACCTACCCGCTGACGCTGGCCGCCGGAGAGGGTGCGGATTTTGGATTTTGCCTTTTCTTCCAAATTGACCGCTTGAATTGTCTTTTGGATAGCGGCCTTGGGATTTGAGATCCCTTTGAGCGCGGCCATGTAGTCGAGAAATTGTGTGACCGTCAGCTCATCGAACAAGCCAAAGTCCTGCGGCAGATAGCCGAGTCTTGCCTTCAAAAGCCGGTCCGTTTTGGCAAGCGGCTGCCCATCCACCAGAATAGAGCCGCCGGTGGGCATGAGGGCGGCCACCAGGAGCTTCATCAGGGTGGATTTTCCGGCCCCGTTGGGGCCAAGCAGGCCGATGAGGCTTGGAGCTTTCAAATCCAAATTGAGATCCTTCAGCGCTTGTTTCCCGCTGGGGTATGTCATACTAACATTTTGAATATTGATTTCCATATTATTTAATTCCTTTCTGCTTGGGATGAGAAAAGGATACCAGGGCAATATGGAGCGAAGATGGAGGGAATTTGTGATTTGCATGGAGATTGCTGTATGATTCAGCTTATGGCCTTATCTGACCTGCACAAGAATGGGGACAGGAGCGAAAAGCTCCTGTCCCCATTCTTTCACACATATTCACTTAGTATATACCGTCAATCACGCAGGGCCGGCTCATCGACGGGAAAGATTATTTGAGCCCGCACTCCATCTGCTGTATTCTCAATGGTATATGTTGCCCCGTGACGGTCCAGGATCATTTTCACCAGATACAGTCCCAGCCCACTGCCGCCAGTAGCGCGGTTCCGGGAACCTTCCGCCCGGTAGAAGGCTTCAAACAGATGGGGCAGGGCCTCCTCACTGATCTGAACCCCGGTGTTCTCCACCGTCAGGGTCGGTCGGCCATCCAGAAGGCCGCACCAAACTCGTACCTCCGCTCCATCCGGGGAGTAGAGGGATGCATTGGAAAGCAGATTGCCTGCCGTCCGCCCCAGCAACGAGGCGTCCCCAGTGACAACGGTTCCCGGTGTCAGGCCTTTTACCAGACGCTGACCTCTTTGTTCCAAAAGAGGCATATCCAGGGCCAACTGGCGCTCCATGAGGGCGGACAGATCCACCGGCTCCCGTTTTACAGCCACAGATCCACTCTCCATACGGGAGATAGCCAGCATCTCCTGCACCAGATTTTCCATCCGTCCTGTTACCTGAAGAGAGCGAAGCAGGTACTTGTCCCGATCCTGGTAGATGCCCACACCCTCCAGCATACCTGAGAGCTGTCCTTTCAGGATGGTCACTGGAGTTTTCAATTCGTGAGAGGCGGCGTTGAAGAAGGCCATCCGCTGGCGGTCCAGCTCTCGTTCCCGTTCCACCTCTCCCCGGAGGGCCTGGTTGGCGCTCTCCAGGTCGGTAAGAGCAGTATCCAACCGGCGGGCCAGCTGATCCAGGCTGCGGCCCAGCTTACCGATCTCGTCCCTGCGCTTTTCTCCACATTCCCAGTGGAAGTCCAGCTCTGCCATTTTCCCGGCGATGCCGCTCATGCGCACGATGGGCCGGGTAATGTATCGTGAGTAAATAAAGGCGCACAGCAGGGAAAATATCAATAACACCAGCAAAAGCCAGGGAGCCATCTGAACCAGTGCCCGTACCGCAAGATTTTCCGCCTCAATTCGTGGGGTAACATAGAGAGTATAGCTTTTGCTCTGGCCGGCAAAGGTTACCTCAGCGGTGATTGTGGCCTGCTCCGACATAGTGACAGCTACTGTATCGTCTTCCCGAGTGTCCCGGCTGTAATCGCTGACGGCGCTCTCCTGCTCCGAGGTAGTGATGATCATGGCGTTATCTTCATACACGGCTTGAACCGTCAGCTTTGCCCCAGTATCCACCAGCCGCCCATCCGGCCCCACCAGCATGGCGTTGGCCCCGGAGGAAAGTACAAAGTCATCCAGTAGCTCACCGCAGTCCGCAGGAGTTGTGTCCGCCAGTTTCCCCACCAGGTCATCTACCTGAGCGGTAAGGTCATCATTTACTACGGCGGTATAGGTGCTGGGGGAGGCCCAGGCGATAAAACTGAAGGTGACCGCCCCGGCCGCGAGTAGGACGCCGGCGGTAATGAGAAAGATTCGGGCTGTCAGGCTTTCAGCGATCCTCTTTCGCAGCACGGTAGCCCACCCCCCTTACAGTATCAATGTAGTTCCGCCCCAGCTTGTGGCGGAGGTTTTTGATGTGGCTGTCCACCACCCGTTCATCTCCATAGAAGTCATAGCCCCACAGTTTCGCAAGCAGCATCTCCCGGGTGAACACCCGGCCCGGCGCAGCCAAAAAGGTGTGGAGCAGTTCAAACTCCCGGGCGGTCAGATCCAAGAGCCGGCCATCCAGCAGGGCCTCCCGGGTATCCAGGTCCAAAGTCAAATCCCGGTAGCGCAGGCGGCTATCCTCCCCAGTGTTTCCACGGCGGCGAAGGATGACCCGGATCTTTTCCAGCAGCACCGGCATAGAGAAGGGCTTGGTCACATAGTCGTCGATGTCCATGCCGAAGCCCCGGAGCTGTGATTCTTCCCCGTCCAGGGCGGTGAGCATCAAAATGGGGATCTGTGACTGCTGGCGAATCAGCTCGCAGACCCCAAAGCCGTCGATCTTCGGGAGCATAAGGTCCAACAAAACCAGGTCGAAAGGCTGTCCCCCAAACAGGGCCAGAGCTGCCACGCCATCCCCGGCCACGGCGGTCTGATAACCGGCATCTTCCAGGTAGGCGCGTAGCAACTCCTGAATATCCGGCTCGTCTTCAACAATTAGAATGCGTTTCATTAGTAATCACCCAATCGAAGTATATCATGGGATTGTGATATGGCTTTCGCGATGCCATCACCGCAAGCCCAAGCCCCAGGACAACGCTGCACAGCAGCCAAAGGCCATATCCCTGTATATATATTTTCATGCTTTTTGCAATGCTGCTTTTCGGGACATAGTTTATCGTCTCAAACCCGTTTCCCAGATCAATTCTATATATATAATAATCACCGCAAGTCTGCATCAGCTGGTTTCTGTCATTCCAATCCTCCTGCATATTCCAATTTCCGGTCGAATACACAACCTCATCACGAAACAGAATTACCGCTTCTTTCTCGTCCTCTTCAAACTGGGATGCCAGTTTTCCGCTTTTTACCGTATACAGCAGATATTTTACTTCTCTGCCGGCTTCCCCCCAAACCTGCAGTGGCGCCGCCAGCACCAATCCTGGTCTGCTGTCCGTTCGGAGAAATGCTC
>DVKM01000110.1 GCA_018716015.1 Candidatus Enterenecus stercoripullorum
TGGCCCGGGAGGTGTCCGCCACCTTCGACGCGCCTTTGGCCCTCCACGAGCCCGTGGTCAAGGGGGGCGGCCCCGGGGTGCTGCCCGAGCTGCTGGACGTGGAAACCCCTGACGCGGACCTGGTGCCCCGCTACACCGCCCGGATGGTGCGCAACGTGAAGATCGCCCCCTCCCCCAAGTGGATGAGGGAGCGGCTGCGGGCCATGGGGGTGCGGCCCATCAACAACATCGTGGACATCACCAACTACGTCATGCTGGAATACGGCCAACCCATGCACGCCTTTGATTACCGCTATGTAAAGGGTGGCAGGATCATTGTGCGCCGGGCCGCCGACGGCGAGGAGCTAACCACCCTGGATGGCCAGGTGCGGAAACTCAACGGCAGCCACTTGGTCATCGCCGACGACACCCGGGCCGTGGGTCTGGCGGGCATCATGGGCGGCATGAACTCGGAGATCGTGGCGGACACCGCCGACGTGGTGTTCGAGTCCGCCTGCTTTGACGGCACCTGCATCCGCAAGGGCGCCCTGGCCCTGGGCATGCGCACCGAGGCCTCCGCCAAGTTTGAGAAAGGCCTGGATCCCATGAACACCCTGCCCGCCGTCAACCGGGCCTGTGAGCTGGTGGAGCTGCTGGGCGCCGGCCAGGTGGTAGACGGGGTCATCGACATTCTCAACTTTGTGCCCCAGCCCACGGTGCTCAAGCTGGAGCCGGACAAGATCAACGCCCTGCTGGGCACCGATGTGCCCGAGTCCGACATGGTATCCATCCTACGCAAGCTCAGCTTCCAGGTAGAGGGCAATCAAGTCGCCGTCCCCTCCTGGCGGGGAGACGTGCGGCGTATGGCGGATCTGGCGGAGGAAGTGGCCCGGTTCTACGGCTACAACAATATCCCCACCACCCTCATGCGGGGCCAGACCACCCAGGGGGGCTATTCCCCCGCCCAGCAGCTGGAAAACCGGCTGGGGGCGCTGTGCCGCTCCTGCGGATATGACGAGATCATCACCTATTCCTTCCTCTCCCCGGCCTGCTACGATAAGATCCGCTGGCCCCAGGACTACTTCGCCCGCAAGAGCTTCAAGATCTTAAATCCCCTGGGGGAGGACACCTCTATCATGCGCACCACCACCCTGCCCTCCATGCTAGAGATTCTGACCCGGAACTGGAACTACCGCAATAAGTCCGCAAGGCTGTACGAGGTGGGCCGGATCTACCTGCCCGGCGGCGAGGACGGCCTGGCCCATGAGGCCAAGGTGCTCACCCTGGGCGCTTATGGTGAGGATATGGACTTCTTCGCGATGAAGGGAGCCATCGAGACTATTTTGAAGGATATCTGGGCCAGGGACGTCCACTTCGAGGGGCCCACCGGCGCCCCTTCCGACGCCTCCTACCATCCCGGCCGCTGCGCAAGCGTGTGGAGCGGCAGCGACTGTATCGGCATCTTCGGCCAGATCCACCCCCTGGTGGCCCAAAACTACGGGGTGGACGGGGAGCTGTACTGCGCCGAGCTCAGCTTTGACGGTCTGATGAACGCCAAGGGGCCCGACCCGGAGTACGTTCCCCTACCCAAGTTCCCCTCGGTTACCCGAGACATCGCCGTGGTGTGCGACCAGGCGGTCACCGTGGGCGCGCTGGAACAGGCCATCCGCCAAGGGGCCCGGGGCCTTCTCAAGGAGGTCACCCTGTTCGACATCTACCAGGGCAAGGGCATCCCCGAGGGCAAGAAGTCGGTGGCCTTCAACCTGGTGCTGCGCTCCGATGAGCGCTCCCTCACCGGCGAGGAGGCGGACGAGGACGTTCAATCCATCTTGCAGGCTCTGGAAACCCAATGTGGAGCTGTGCTGAGATAAGATCTCCTCTCAAAGGAGCCGCCCGGCGGGGCGGCTCCTTTTCGGTTTCGGCCTGTGGATCGCCCGTCTATCTTTACAGCAATTTTGCAAATTTCCAGGTGCAATTTCTCCCTCTATGTTTTATAATGGACTGGTAATAGATTCCCCACCCCGCAGGGACAAGGAGGCAGGCCATGACGCCGCTGAACGACAAAAAACTCTTCCTGCTGGATCTGGACGGCACCCTCTACCTGGACCGCACCCCGCTCCCCGCCACGCTGCCCTTCCTGCGCCAGATCCGGGAGCGGGGCGGCCGGTACCTGTTCCTCACCAACAACTCCTCCCGCTCGGTGGACGCCTACGTGGACAAGCTGTCGGCCATGGGCATTCCCTCATCGAAGGAGGATTTCCTCACCTCCACCGACGCCCTTATCGCCCACCTGCAATCCCGCCCCCCTTACCGGCTGTGCTACGCCTTCGGCACGGAGAGCTTTCAGGAGCAGCTGGCGCAGTCGGGCATTCCCGTCACCGACCGGCTGGAGGACGGGGTGGACTGCCTGCTGGCGGGGTTTGACACCGAGCTAACCTTTCAGAAGTTAGAGGATGCCTGCATCCTGCTGAACCGGGGGGTGGATTTTATTGCCACCAATCCCGACTGGGTGTGCCCCACCTGGTACGGCTCGGTGCCCGACTGCGGCAGCGTGTGCGAGATGCTCTACCGGGCCACCGGGCGGAAACCTCAGGTCATCGGCAAGCCCCAGCCGGAGATGGCCCTACTGGCCATGAAGAAGTGGGGATTTTCCAAGGAGGACACTCTGCTGGTGGGGGACCGGCTGTATACCGACATCGCCTGCGGCGTCAACGCCGGCATTGACACCGCCTTTGTCCTGTCCGGGGAGGGAACCCGGGACGATTTGCCGGACAGCGAGGTCCAGCCCACCTGGATCTTTGACGACGTGGGGGCGCTGGCCACCGCCCTAGAGACGGGGGAGGCCCTCCCCCCCAAGGAATTTCTCCGGGAGGAGAACAGGAACACCGGCCAGACTCTTCGGGCCTTGAAGTACTTTGCTTTGACACTCCTGTCCCTGGCCGGGTTGATGGCGTGCTCCATGGTTACGGTCTGGCTGCTGGCCGCCGCCTTTCAGGTCTCCTTTGCCGGCGGTATTTGGATGACCGGTGTGCGGGTGGGCTTTGTGGCCTGGCTGGTTCTGTTCCTCAGTTTTGGCCTCCGACAGATCTGGAAGAAGCAAAAGGATAACTCGGACACTGTCTGACAACAGCAAGAGAGGGGATTTTCCATGAAGCTCAACAACAAACGCACCATTCTGGTGGGTCTGGCCTTTTTGTCCATCTGCGCCTTCTGGCAGATGTACGACAACATCATGGTACTGATTCTCAGCGACACCTTCCACCTCAACGAGACGTTGTCCGGCGCCATCCTGGCCGCGGACAACGTGCTGGCCCTGTTCCTGCTGCCTTTGTTCGGTGGTCTGTCCGACCGCACCAGTACAAAACTGGGCAAGCGCACCCCTTACATTTTGGCAGGCACGGCAATGGCAGTCATCCTCATGAACGTCCTGCCCATTCTGGACAACAGCTACGCCGCCCAGCCCTCCCCCTTTAAGCTGGCCTCCTTCATCATCGTGCTGGCTCTGCTGCTGGTGGCCATGGGGGTCTACCGCTCCCCCGCCGTGGCCCTTATGCCCGACGTCACCCCCAAGCCCCTGCGCAGCAGGGCCAACGCCATCATCAACCTCATGGGCACCGTGGGCGCCATTCTCTACCTGGCCATCTCCGCTATCCTGTATCCCACGGAAAAGGTGGCCGGGCTGGAGCATGTGGACTACCAGCCCCTGTTTCTGGCGGTGTCCGCCATCATGGTGGCCGCCATTGTGGTCATGCTCCTCACCGTGCGGGAGCCCAAGCTGGCCGCGGAGAACCAGGCCCTGGAGCGGCGGCACCCGGAATGGGACCTGGCCCAGGATGACGGCTCCGGCCATGAGGTGCTCCCCGCCACGGTCAAGCGCAGCCTGGGCTTCCTGCTGGTCTCCATCGCGCTGTGGTTCACCGCCTACAACGGTGTCACCTCCTGGTTCTCCCAGTATGTGGGTGAAATCATGGGGGTGTCTGCCGGAGGTGCAGCCTCCATGCTGCTCATCGCCACCGTAGGGGCCACCCTCTCCTACATTCCCATCGGCGTCATCGCGTCCAAGGTAGGCCGGAAGCGCACCATTCTGGCGGGGATTGTCCTACTGGCCGCCTGTTTCCTGGCAGGCTTCTTCCTCACTGCCGTCGTGCGCTCCACCGCCGTCATGTCCGTGGTCTTTGCCCTCGTGGGTCTGGCCTGGGCCGCCATCAACGTCAACTCCCTGCCCATGGTGGTGGAGATGTGCAAGGGCTCGGACATCGGCAAGTTCACCGGCTACTACTATACCGCCTCCATGGCCGCCCAGGTGATCACCCCCATCCTGGCTGGTACCCTCATGCGCAACCTGGGCTACCAGGTGCTCTTCCCCTATGCCGCGGTGTTCGCCGCATTATCCTTTGTCACCATGTGCTTTGTCCGCCATGGGGATGTGAAGGTGTCCGCCAAAAAAGGTATGGACGCCTTTGACAGTGTGGATGACTAACGTCTCGTTGAAAAAGGCGGAGCCTTTTCCGACAAATGGATTGCGGCCTGCGGCAGCGCACGCCCCGCAAAGGGCGCGGGCTGCACGTTTGCAGACCGAGAAGTGTTTTTGTCCACGCTCATGTCACGGCCAAAAACAGTCTTTCATTTTATTTCGCCGCTACAGCATCGAAACTCTGTGAGGCTTTCTAAGGAGGTGTCACATCGTGGCTCTCATTGTCTGCTTTCTGCTTCTCATCGCGGCCCTGGCCCTGTGCGCCGCCCTGCTGCCCCTGGCCCTGCCCTGGCTGGTGCTGATCGGGGCGGTCCAGGTCGTCCTGCTCTATTTTCTCCTCTGGACCGCCCTGGTCCGCTGCCGGAAGGGCCATTCCGCCTGGGCAGTGCTGAGAAAATACCGCTATGCCCACCGGGGCCTGCACAACAAAAGTAAGGGTATTCCGGAAAACTCCCTGGCCGCCTTCCGCGCCGCGGTGGAGCACGGCTACGGCGCGGAGCTGGACGTGCATCTGACCAAAGACGGCCGGCTGGCGGTGATCCATGACGACTCCCTGCTGCGCACCGCCGGGGCGGATGTGAAGGCCTCCCAGCTCACCGCCCGGGAACTGTCCCAGTACCGGCTGGAGGGCACGGAGGAAAAGATCCCCTTTCTGGAGGAGGTGCTGCCCCTGTTTGAGAGGAAAACGCCCCTCATCGTGGAGCTGAAGGTGGAGGGCAACGCCGGGGCCCTGGCCCAGGCCGCCTGTGACATGCTGGACCGGTACCAGGTGGATTACTGCATCGAGTCCTTCCACCCCCTGGCCATCCGGTGGCTGAAAAAGCACCGGCCCGACGTATGCCGGGGCCAGCTGAGTCAGAATTTTATGAAGACCCACACGGGGCTGGGGCTGGCGGCGGACTTTGTCATGACCCATTTGCTCACCGGCTTTCTCACCGTCCCGGACTTCATCGCCTACAATCACCTCCACCGCCGTCGGCTGGCCCTGAAGCTGGCCCGGAGCCAGTGGGGAGTGCAGGAGATCAGCTGGACCATCCGTGCCCCCGAGGAGCTGGCGGTCTGCGAGAGGGACAGCTGCCTGGCCATCTTTGAATATTTCCAGCCATAATGGCGCTCTCAGTCCCCTGGCTTGCGCAAGGCCGGGGGACTGGTTTTCATTGACTACGAAAGAAAAGTATAGTATAATACCCTGAATTGCTATCGTGTTGGGAGAGGGTTCGAGCCTATGTGGATCGCGGATCAATGGAAGAACTATGAGCTCATCGACTGCTCCCGGGGGGAGAAGCTGGAGCGGTGGGGCAAGTATACCCTGGTGCGCCCCGACCCCCAGGCCATCTGGGACACCCCCCGCACCCACAGGGGCTGGACCAGGCCGGACGCCCGTTACGCCCGCTCCCGCACCGGGGGCGGGGCGTGGACCAGCAAGCAGGTGTCAGAGCGCTGGCAGATTCACTACCGAGACCTGACGTTCCAGGTGGGGCTGATGAACTTCAAGCACACCGGAGTCTTTCCTGAACAGGCCGCCAACTGGGATTTTGCCCGGGAGCAGATTCAGAAGGCCGGACGGCCGGTACATGTCCTGAATCTGTTCGCCTATACCGGCGGGGCCACCATTGCCTGCGCCGCGGCGGGGGCCAGCGTGTGCCATGTGGACGCGGCACGCGGCATGGTGCAGTGGGCCCGGGACAACGCAAAACTCTCCGGCCTGGAGGACAGGCCCATCCGCTGGATCGTGGACGACTGCGGCAAGTTTGTGGAGCGGGAGATCCGCCGAGGCCGGCGGTACGACGCCATCATCATGGACCCTCCCTCCTACGGCCGGGGCCCCTCCGGCGAGGTTTGGAAGCTGGAGGACAACCTATACCCCTTTGTGGAGCTGGTGTCCCAGGTGCTCAGCGACCAGCCTCTGTTCGTCCTGCTCAATTCCTACACCACAGGGCTGGCCCCCTCGGTGCTGACTTATATTTTGCAGACCGTCCTCGGCAGGAAATTTGGCGGGCATACGGCGTCCGACGAGCTGGGCCTTCCGGTGACCCAGAGCGGTCTGGCCCTGCCCTGTGGGGCCACCGGAAGATGGGTGAACCAGTCAGTATGAGCTGGATTGACGAACTGTCTACTCACCCTATCCTCGCCCATCTTGTGGATATGGCTCCCGGCGTTGTGCTCGCGGCGCTGATTTTTCTATGTGTTTATCCGTGGCGCAAACGCCGCCTTTCCAACCGGAACTTACAAAGTGCAGCCGTCCGTGAGGTTGTGCTGCTGCTGTTTTGGATGTTCTGCGGAGGCATAGCCGCAATCACCCTCACCCCCCGCTGGTTTCACTGGCTGTCAGCTCTTGTATACGGACTTCCCGGCTATCCCGTTTTCAGCGTTGGCACCGTCAACCTGATTCCGTTTCAAACTTTTATTTTTGATTTGCAATATGTCATCTTGGGCAACATCGTCCTGTTCCTGCCTTTCGGCTTTTTTCCCACCCTGCTGTGGAGAGGCTTCCGGTGGACACGGTCGCTGCTGCTCGGGGTATGCGTCTGCGTGTTTATTGAATGCTGGCAACTCTTGATCGGCCGTGCGTTTGACATTGACGACTTGATCCTGAATCTATTGGGCGTGCTCTGCGGCTACTGTCTCTCCCTAATGATCCGGAGGCTCTTCCCTCGTTTTTCCGCGCGCCTTCTTGTCACTTCCTCTGATTCTTATTTGTGAGGTCCTTCCCATGTCTCAATCCATCATCAGGACTGAAAACTTGACCTTCCGCTACACCACCGAGGAGGGGGTAGCCCCCACGGTACTGGACGGGATCGACCTGTCCATCCGGCCCGGCTCCTTCGTGGCCATCCTGGGTCACAACGGGTCTGGCAAGTCCACCCTGGCCAAACACTTCAACGCCATTTTGCTGCCCACTGGGGGCAAGGTGTATGTGGGCGGTCTGGACACTGCCGACGAGGAGCGCCTGTTGGACATCCGCCGCCAGGTGGGTATGGTGTTCCAGAACCCGGACAACCAAATCGTAGCCAGCGTGGTGGAGGAGGACGTGGCCTTTGCCCCGGAGAACTTAGGGGTGCCCTCCCAGGAGATCCGCCGCCGGGTGGATGATGCGCTGCGCACCGTGGGCATGGCGGAATATGCCCGCCACGCCCCCCACCTCCTCTCCGGGGGGCAGAAGCAGCGGGTTGCCATCGCCGGGGTGCTGGCCATGGAACCGGCCTGCATCGTGCTGGACGAGTCCACCGCCATGCTGGACCCGGTGGGCCGCCGGGAAGTGCTGTCCACCGTGAAAAAGCTCAACCGGGAAAAGGGCATCACCGTGGTGCTCATCACCCATCACATGGACGAGGCCGCCCAGGCAGACCGCCTGGTAGTGATGCACGACGGGCACATCGTCCACGACGGCCCCCCCGCCCAGGTCTTTCAGGATGTGGAGGGCCTGCGGGCCCTGGGCCTGGAGGTGCCGGAGACGGTGGGCCTGATGTATGAGCTGCGGAAAAACGGCGTGAACGTCCCACTGAACACTTTAGATGTGGACTCCTGCGCCACCGTCCTAAAAAAACTGCTGAGCTGAAAAGGAACGTTTAGATATGCCCCCTATGATCGAGACAAAGCAACTCCATCACCTGTACAGCGCCGGGACGCCCTTTGAGCACGCGGCGCTGAAGGGCGTGGATTTCTCCGCCCAGGCCGGGGAGTACCTGGCCATCATTGGCCGCACCGGATCGGGCAAGTCCACCCTCATCCAGCACCTGAACGGGCTTTTGAAGCCCACCTCCGGCCAGGTTCTCTTTGAGGGTCGGGACATCTGGGAGAGCAAGGAGCGCACCCGGGCCGTCCGGTTCCAGGTGGGCCTAGTGTTCCAATACCCAGAATACCAGCTTTTTGAGGAGACGGTGTACAAGGACATCTCCTTCGGCCCCCGGAACATGGGCCTGGACGAGGGGGAGATCGACCGGCGGGTGCGCCAGGCCGCCCGCTTCGTGGGTCTGGATGAGCCCATCCTGGACAAGTCCCCCTTTGACCTGTCCGGCGGTCAAAAACGCCGGGTGGCCATCGCCGGGGTCATCGCCATGGAGCCCCAGGTGCTCATCCTGGACGAGCCCACCGCTGGGCTGGACCCCGCAGGGGCCGCCCAGATCCTGGAGAACATCCGCGCCTACCACCGAGAGAAAAAGGCCACCATCATCCTGGTGTCCCACTCCATGGAGGAGGTGGCCCGGGAGGCTAGCCGCCTGGTGGTCATCTCCCAGGGCTCCATCCCCTACTCCGGCACACCCGGCCAGGTATTCGCCCACGGCCCCCAACTGGAGGAGCTGGGCCTGGGGGTGCCCGCTATGACCCGGGTGTTTGCTCGGCTGCGCTCCATGGGGCTGAACGTACCCGCAGGCGTGTACACCATTGAACAGGCCCGGGATGCCGTTCTGGCCGCTTTGGAGCGGAGGCGGGCTGCTTCCAGCGAGAAGGGGGTGGTGTGAGTGGCGCTGAAGGATATCACCCTGGGCCAGTTTTTCCCGGGCAATTCCCCCATCCACCGCCTAGACCCCAGGGCCAAGCTCATCGGTCTGATCCTCTACATCGTGGCCTTGTTTCTGGCGGGCCGGTGGCTGACCTATCTCATCGTCTTTCTGGTGCTGGCCCTGGTGGTGGCGGTATCCACCGTCAAGGTAAAGGCCCTGGTGCGGGGGATGAAGCCGGTAGTGTTCCTGCTGGTATTCACCGCGGTGCTCAACATGTTCTACACCCCCGGCCGCGCTCTGGCCTCCTTTTGGATCTTCACCATCACCTATGAGGGGGTCGTCCGGGCCTTCTTCATGGTGGCACGCATCCTGATGCTCATTTCCTGCACCTTTTTGCTCACCTATACCACCTCTCCCCTGGCACTCACCGACGGTTTAGAGTCCCTGCTGGGCCCGCTCAAAAAGATCCGGGTCCCTGTGCACGAGCTGTCTATGATCATGTCTATCGCCCTGCGCTTCATCCCCACCCTCATCGAGGAGACGGACAAAATCATGTCCGCCCAGCGGGCCAGAGGCGCGGACTTTGACAGCGGCAACCTGGTTCAAAAGGCCAAGGCCCTCATCCCCCTGCTGGTGCCCCTGTTCATCTCCGCCTTCCGGCGGGCGGACGAGCTGGCCACCGCCATGGAGTGCCGCTGCTATCATGGCGGCGAAGGGCGCACCCGGATGAACCAGCTACATTACCGGGCTGGAGACGGCCTATTCCTGGCCGCCGCCTTCCTTCTGTGCGTGGGGATCGGCGTGCTGGCCCATTTCGGCTGGTAGGGGGCCTGGCCATGGAACAAAGAAACATCGCTTTGCGTCTAAGCTATACAGGCACCGCCTACCACGGCTGGCAGGTGCAGAAAAACGCCTTGTCTGTGGCGGAGACGCTGGAAAAGGCCCTGTCCTCGGTGGTAGGCCACCCGGTGAAGGTCACTGGGGCGGGGCGCACTGACGCAGGGGTCCACGCCCGGGTGTATGTGGCCAACTTCCGAACCACCTCCGGCATCCCACCAGAGCGGCTTCCCCTGGCGGTGAATACCCGGTTGCCCGACGACATCGTAGTGTCCAAGGCCACGGTAGTGCCCGACGCCTTCAACGCCATCGGCTCCTGCCTGAAGAAGGAGTACACCTACCGCATCTACAACTCTCGCATCCGGGACCCCTTCTATGTCAACCGGGTGTGGTTCTATCCCAAATTGCTGGATGAGTCCGTCATGGCGAAGGCGGCGGATCAGTTTGTGGGCACCCACGACTTTGCCGCCGTGCGCTCGGTGGGTACCGAAACCAGAACTACGGTGCGCACAGTGCACTACTTTGACATCCAGCGCAAGGGCAAGCTCATCGACTGCCGGGTGTGCGCCGACGGTTTTCTCTACAACATGGTCCGGGCCATGGTGGGCACCTGTATCTACGCCGCCGAGGGCAAGCTGGATCCAGAAGACATCCCGACCATCCTCTCCTCCCGCAACCGCACCTTGGCGGGCCCCACGGCCCCGCCGGATGGGCTATATATGACGAATCTGTGGTATGAGGAAGACGTGCTGTAGCCCGACGGCGGGGCCGCAGGCCTGCCTCTGGCAGGTCCGCCGCCGTGCGGTGGAGCCGAGGCGGAATTCATTTCCGCCCGGCGATTTGAAATCCCGCCGGATGGGCTATATATGACCAATCTGTGGTACAGGAAAGACGTGCTATAACAGATACCGCCCCACCGGAGCGGAGAAAAGGAACCTGTCATGGAAGATCAAAATCTGCGACAATCGAATGGGCCTGAACAGAAGGCAAAGAAACGCCCCCGCTTTCTGGTGCGCCTGATTTTGTTCCTGGCCGCCGTGGTGGTGCTGCTGGGCGCGGTGGCCGTGGTGGTGTTCCGGGACAGCCTGAACCTGGACAGCATCAAGCGCTGGATCCACTACCGCACCCTGTCCATCAGCGATAGCGGCCAGGCCGAGTCCTTTGCCTATGACGGCTCCCTGGACGACACCTTCGCCGTTCTGGACGGGGACCTGCTGGTCTGTTCCCCCAACACCATCTCTCTATACTCCGGCAGTGGCACCCGCTATGTGAGCCGGTCTGTGCGCATGGACACCCCTGTGGTGGACACCAACGGCTCGCTGGCCGTGGTCTACGACGCGGGCGGGGACGAGCTGTATGTGTTGGGCCAGCGGGAGCTGATCTGGCAGGGAGAGGATCTGAGTTCCATCCTGTCCGCCCGCTTAAACCGCAGCGGCTACCTCACCGTAGTCACCCAATCCAGCGGCTACCGGGGCGTGGTCACCGTCTATGACGCTACCTATACCCCACTGATGAGCGTCAACGTCTCTTCCGCCTTTGTGATGGATGCCGCGTTGTCCGACGATGGGAGAACCCTGGCCATCATCACCGCAGGCCAGCAGGGCGGGGTGTTTGAATCCACCTTGTCTCTGTACGCCATGAACACCAGCGGCAGTGGGGAGTTTGTCCCGGACAGGACCCTGTCTCTTGGTAGCACCGTGGTACTGGAAACCAAACACACCAGCGACCAGGTCTGGACGGTGGGCGATCAGGGACTGAGCATTTCCGATCACCAGGGTGAGACGGTCAGCGTGGATTGGTCCAGCCTGTATCTGAAGCGGTACACCCTGGACGGGGACGGTTTTGCCGTGGCCCTGCTGGGCCGGTACCGGGCGGGGAGCCAGGCCCAGCTTTGGGTGGTGGACAACCGGGGCCAGACCCGCACCCTGGATATCCATCAGCAGGTACTGTCCGTCTCCGCCGCCGGCCGCTATATCGCGGTACTCACCGGAGACCGGCTGGACATCTATACCGATACCCTGGAGCTTTACGCTTCTCTGGACGGTACCCAAGGCGCCCGCAGTGCGTTGGCGCTGGAGGACGGCTGCGCCATCCTGCTTTCCGCCGACACCGCCAGCTTTTATATTCCCTAATCGGGAGGTAGATCGCCATGCCCTTGTACCTATTCGATATCCTCATCCTGGCCGTCCTGGTCTTTTTCGCCTGGCGGGGCGCCAAAAAAGGACTGATCCTGACCCTGTGCAGTCTGGCGGGGATCTTCATCGCCTTTTTCGGCGCCAGGCTGATCTCCGCCGAGTTTTACCGGCCCGTGGCCAACATCGTCGAGCCGGGCATCTACCAGACCATCCTGGGCGCGGAACCGGAAGGCGGTGCGGCCCCGGAGGCCTCCGCCCCGCCCTCCTACGAGTCGGAGGGGGAGCTTGAGCAGCCCGCCCCCACCTATACCATGGATGAGCTTTTGTCCTCCATCCACGAGGCGGGTCTGTTTTCCGGGCTAGCCGCTTTCATCGATAAGGCCGCCGTCAGCGACGACGGCATTGAAGCGTCTGAAAGCAGGACCCCAGCAGAGGCTCTGGCAGGCTACATCGCCCAGCTTATCTCCAAGGCGGGGTTGTTCGCCCTGTCCTTTCTGATCCTTCTCCTGGGGTGGTTCCTGGTGGGCCATATGCTGGATCTGGCTTTTCACCTGCCCATCCTGTCCGCGGTCAATTTCGCCGGAGGATTGGTCCTCGGCCTGCTCAAGGCCGCGCTGCTGGTCATCGTGCTGGTATGGCTGGGCCAGCTGGCGGGCTGGATTCCGGCAGATCCGGACACCCCCCTGCTGTCCCTGTTCACCCTGCGCAGCCTGAGCCAGCTGCTCAATGGGCTGTTGGTGTAACCCAGGAAATTCCTTTTCAGTTAGGAAAAAGATTCCTCTCTAAAATTCATGACCCGTTCATATTTATCTGGTATGGTGTGTCTCAAATGATATCTCTCTGAAAGGAGCTCAACCATGCAGCCGACCTTATGCACCCGCTGCCATAAAAATGTGGCAGTCATCTTTGTGACAAAAATCGAACACGGCGAAACCAAGAACGAAGGGCTGTGCCTGAAGTGCGCCCGGGAGCTTGGCATCAAGCCGGTGGACGACATGATGAAGAAGATGGGCATCTCTGACGATGATCTAGAGTCCATCTCCAATGAAATGCTCTCCGCCTTCGGCGGCGCCGAAGGTCCGGATGGGCTGGCGAACAACAACGAGGACGGCGAGGAGGACGACGGCCGTACCGCCACCTTCCCCTTCCTCAACAAGCTCTTTGGCGCTCAGAACCAGAACCAGTCCGGCGGTGAGGGGGAACAGCCCCAGCGCCCCAACCGGGAGGACAAATCCCCTAAGGGAGAGCGCCCCCAGAAGCGTAAGTTTCTGGAAAACTACTGCATCTCCCTGACCCGGAAGGCCGCCGAGGGCAAGCTGGACCGGATTGTGGGCCGGGAAAACGAGATCGAGCGCACCATCCAGATCCTCAACCGCCGGCAGAAGAACAACCCCTGTCTCATCGGCGAGCCCGGCGTGGGCAAAACCGCCATTGCCGAGGGGCTGGCCCTGCGCATCTTTACCCGGGAAGTGCCCTATAAGCTGCTGGACAAGGAGGTCTATCTGCTGGATCTCACCGCCCTGGTGGCGGGCACCCAGTTCCGAGGCCAGTTTGAGTCCCGGATGAAGGGTCTCATCGACGAGGTCAAGCGGCTGGGCAACATCATTCTGGTCATCGACGAGGTCCACTCCATTGTGGGCGCCGGCGATGCGGAGGGGTCCATGAACGCCGCCAACATCCTCAAGCCCGCCCTGAGCCGGGGCGAGATCCAGGTGATTGGCGCCACCACCCTCACCGAATACCGGAAATACATCGAAAAGGACTCCGCCCTGGAGCGTCGCTTCCAGCCCGTCATTGTGGAGGAGCCCTCCATCGACGACACCGTGGAAATCCTCAAAGGCATCGCCCCCTATTACGAAGCCTTCCACAAGGTGACCATCAGCCCCGATATGTGCCGGCTGGCCGCCACCATGAGCGAGCGGTACATCACCGACCGGTACCTGCCCGACAAGGCCATCGACCTGATCGACGAGGCCGCCTCCGACGTCAACCTCCACAACAAGGACCTGGCCCGGCTGGCGGAGATCGAAAAGGAGCTGGCGGACTACGCCAAGGAGATGGAGCTGGTGCTGGCCTCCACCAGCGGCCAGGACGACCCCCGCATCCAGGAGTACCATCGCCAGGAGCAGCGGCTCCAGCGCCAGCGGGACACCCTGGAGATGGCGGTGAGCCGGGATGACGCCGAGGCCCCCAACCGGGACGACCCCGCCTTCCAGGACCGGCAGTCCGGACGCCGCCGCCAGATCGAGGATCTGCAGCGCCAGCTCTCCGATGTGACCGCCCAGCGCCAGGCCATCCAGAACGAAAACAACGAGCGGGCCTACCAGCGCCTGGCCGAGCTGAAAAGCCGTCAGGCCAAGCTCCAGAGTGAAAAGGAGGCCATCGAGGCCAAGGGCAACCCGCCCCTCACCGCCGCCCATCTGGCCCGGGTCATCGAGCTGTGGACCAAGATTCCCGCCAGCCAGATCCAGGAGCAGGAGTTTGAGCGGCTGGCCAAACTGGAGGAGCGGCTCAAGACCCATATCGTGGGCCAGGACGAGGCGGTGAAGGCGGTGGCCGCCGCCATTCGCCGGGGCCGGGTGGGCATCTCCGCCAAGCACAAGCCGGTGAGCTTTATCTTCGTGGGCTCCACCGGCGTGGGCAAGACCGAGCTGGTCAAGCAGCTGGCCGCCGACCTGTTCTCCTCTCCCGAGTCCCTGATCCGCCTGGATATGTCCGAGTTCATGGAAAAGCACTCGGTGTCCCGGATCATCGGCTCGCCCCCGGGATACGTGGGCTACGACGACGCCGGGCAGCTCACGGAAAAGATCCGGCGCAAGCCCTACTGCGTCATCCTCTTCGACGAGATCGAGAAGGCCCATCCCGACGTACTCAACGTGCTGCTGCAGATCCTGGACGACGGGCACATCTCCGACGCCCACGGCAAGGTGGTCAACTTTGAGAACACCGTCATTGTCATGACCTCCAACGCCGGCAGTGACATCAAGGGCGGCTCCCTGGGCTTTGACCGCTCCCCCACCCAGCTGGGCAAGGACAAGGCCATGAAAGGCCTGCAATCTTTCCTGCGCCCGGAGTTCATCAACCGGGTGGACGAGATCGTCTACTTCAACCAGCTCACCGAGGATAACTTCAAGGCCATCGCCAAGATCATGCTCTCCGAGCTGGAGGGAGTGCTCCGGGACAAGAACATCACCTTCCAATACGATGGATCCGTGCTGGACTACCTGGTGGCCAAGTCCTACTCCTCGGCCTACGGAGCCCGGAACCTGCGCCGGCAGATCCAGAAGGATCTGGAGGATCCTATCGCCACCTTGCTCATCGAGCGGTATGCCGACCCTGTGCGGTCCATCCAGGTGAAAGCTAAGGACGGCAGTTTGAGCATTCTTGCCGACCCCATGGTGGCCGCCTTTGCGCCGGTCCACTGATTGCAAACCGAATGTTCCAAAGGCCCGCGCGGACAGCCGTCCGCGTGGGCCTTTTTCTGTCCATCCGGGTGGGTGCGGCGCATGCCGGGACCTGCACCGCCTTCTTCCTGCCCTGCTGACATGCAGGAAAAAAGCCCTAAGTTTTCCAGTTTGCGTGCCTCTCCTCAAAAATCATGCCTGCCACACCGTCATTTTGCCATTCCCATCTTGCAAATGGAGAAAAAGTTGTGTAAAATACGGAATATACCTTGACCGGAACCTCACAAAAAGGAGATGCATGTATCAATGACAGAGAATCTTTTCTGGCTGGGCATTACAGGCGCCATTCTGGCCATCCTGTTCGCCTTGATCCAGAGCCGCAAGGTCCTGTCCTTTTCCGAGGGCAACGACGCCATGAAAAAGATCGCCGCCGCCATCCGGCAGGGGGCGCAGGCCTATCTGAAACACCAGTACCTCACCGTCCTCAAGGTCTTTCTGGCAGTATTTATCATTCTGCTGGTTCTGGCCTTCTTCGGACAGCTGGACAACTGGTTCATCCCCTTTGCCTTCCTCACCGGCGGCATCTACTCCGCCATTGCCGGCTTTGTGGGCATGACCATTGCCACCTCCGCCAACGCCCGCACCGCCCAGGCCGCTTCGGAGAGTTTGAACAAGGGGCTGAGCGTGGCCTTCTCTTCCGGCGCGGTCATGGGCTTCACCGTGGTGGGTCTGGGCCTTTTGGATATCTCCATCTGGTTCCACATCCTGAAGTACATCGCCGGCTTTGACGCCGCCCAGATCGCCCAGACCATGGTCATGTTCGGCATGGGCGCCTCCTTCATGGCCCTGTTTGCCCGGGTGGGCGGCGGCATCTTCACCAAGGCCGCCGACGTGGGCGCAGACCTGGTGGGCAAAGTGGAGGCCGGCATCCCTGAGGACGACCCCCGCAACCCCGCCACCATCGCCGACAACGTGGGCGACAACGTGGGCGACGTGGCCGGTATGGGCGCAGACCTCTATGAGTCCTATGTGGGCTCCATCCTGGCCACCTTCGCCCTGGGCGTGGCCGCCTACGCCGGGGAGGGCCGGTCCTGGAACTCCATGCTGCTGCCTATCCTGCTGGCCGCGGTGGGCATCGTGTGCTCCATCGTGGGTTCCTTCCTCATCCGCACCAGGGAGGGTGCCTCCCAGCGGGAGCTGCTGGGCACCCTGCGAAAGGGCACCTACACCGCCGCAGTGCTGGCCGCCGTCATCGCCGCCCCCCTGACCTACTGGCTGCTGGGCAACTGGGGAGTGTATATCGCCATCCTGTGCGGCCTGGTTGGCGGGTGCGCCATCGGCTACTTCACCGAGTACTACACCTCTGACACCTATAAGCCCACCCAGAAGCTGGCCGACTCCACCGAGACCAGC
>DVKM01000111.1 GCA_018716015.1 Candidatus Enterenecus stercoripullorum
ACGGGGGGCATGGTCTGGTGGAAGGCGGTGTCAAACACGGCCACCTGGGGCACATCGGGACCCATGACAGCCTGGCAGGCCTTGATACCGGTGATGTTGGCGGGGTTGTGGAGGGGGGCCAGGGGGATGCACCCCTCCAGGGCGGCCATCACCTTATCGTCGATTTTAACGGAGCTGGCAAAGGTCTCGCCGCCGTGCACCACCCGGTGGCCCACTGCGTCGATCTCCTTCATGGAGGCGATCACGCCGTTGTCTTTGTCCACCAGGGCATTGAGCACGGCCTGGATGGCTTCGGAATGGGTGGGCATGGCTACATCCACCGCGTCAATGGTGTTCTTGCCGGGGGCCTTGTAGGTGAACTTGCCGTCGATGCCGATGCGCTCGCACAGGCCCTTGGCCAGCACCTCCTGGTTGCCGGTGTCCAGCAGCTGGTATTTCAGGGAAGAACTGCCGGCGTTGATGACGAGTACTTTCATGTCTGACACTCCTTAATCCATAATACATGATAAAATGAGAATTGCGCGCAGGTCCGATTTGTATTAAAATGTGGAAAGGTGGGCAAGCATGCCCACTGCATGATACAGCACTTATTTTAGACTATTTTTCTCAAAAGGACAAGGGGGGTTCCCCATTTCTTTGAAATTTTGCGGATCGGAACATGATGCTGGGAAAGGGAGGCGGCGGTATTGAATCTTGTGGGAATAGTGGCCGAGTACAACCCCTTTCATGCCGGGCACCGCCGGCATATCCTGGAGACCCGCCGCGCCTTGGGGGAGTGCGCCGTAGTGGCTGTCATGAGCGGAAACTTCGTGCAGCGGGGGGATTGCGCCATTGCCGATAAGTGGAGCCGGGCCGCCGCCGCCCTGGAGGGGGGCGCGGACCTGGTACTGGAGCTGCCCACGGTGTGGGCCTGCGCCTCAGCGGAGGCCTTCGCCTATGGCGCGGTGGCCATTTTGAAAGAGGCCGGAGTCCAGGCCCTGTCCTTTGGCAGCGAGTCAGGGGACGCAGGCTCCCTGGAGCGGGCGGCCCAGGCCCTGGACAGCGGGGCATACCGTCAGGCATTGCGCACATACTTAGACCGGGGACTGCCCTTTGCCCGGTGCCGCCACTTGGCGCTCCAGGAGCTTTTGGGAGAGGAGGGTGCCCAATGCCTGTCCCGGCCCAACGACAACTTGGGGGTGGAGTATCTTCGGGCGGCCAAACGGCTGGGATTTGCCCCCTGGGTGGTGGCGGTGCCCCGGGTGGGGGCGGGGCACGACGGGGGGGACCACCCGGACTACCCCTCTGCTTCCTATCTCCGGGAGCAGATTTATCAGGGAAAGCTGCCCCTGGACAACCCGGCGAGGCTGGGGTACAATGAACGGGGTGCCCTCTCCCGGCTGCGGGGGCTGGAGGGGGCGGAATTGGAGGCCCTGCCCGACTGCGGGGAGGGCCTGGCCAACCGGCTGTACCGGGCCTGTCGCCAGGCGGTGAGGCTGGAGGAGCTGTACGAACTGGCCAAGACCAAGCGGTACGCCCACGCCCGGATCCGCCGGGCGGCGCTGTGGGCCTGCCTGGGGCTGAGGGCCTCTGACCGGCCGGAGTATCCCCCTTATCTGCGGGTGCTGGGGGCCAATCAGACCGGCATCGGAGTGCTGCGCAAGCTGGACACGGCCCTGCCGGTGATCACCAAGCCTGCCCACGGCAGGGGAATCCCCCTGCTGGAGCTGGAGTCGAAGTGCACCGATTTTTACAACCTGTGCCGGAGGACCCCTCTGCCCTGCGGAACGGAGTGGTCCACCAGCCCGGTGATTTTACCCGGGGCGCCGGGAGACGACCTGGAAGGGAGCCAAACCCCATGACCTATCACCTCACCCCCATGACCGCCGAGCACATTCCTCAAATCGCCGCCATCGAGCGCTCCTGCTTTTCCCACCCCTGGAGTGAGGAGATGCTCCGGGAGGAATTGTGGAACGACTCCGCCGCCGTCATTGTGGCCCAGGGGGAGGACGGCTCCGTGCTGGGCTATGCCGGGGTGAACACCGTGCTGGACGAAGGCTATATCAACAACGTGGCGGTGGCGGAGTGCTCCCGCCGCCAGAGGGTGGCCGACGGGCTCATCGCCGCCCTGGTGCGCTTTGGCCAGGCCAAGCTGGCCTTCCTCACCCTGGAGGTGCGCGCCTCCAACGCCCCCGCCATTGCCCTGTACGCCAAGCACGGCTTCCGGGAGGCGGGACGGAGGAAGAATTATTACGACGACCCCAAAGAGGACGCAATCATCATGACACTGGAGTTTGACCATGGAACTGAAGCTGCTGAGTAAACAGGAACTGACCGATTTGTATGAACAGGAAATGGTGTTCGATTTCCCAAAAGCGGAGCTGAAGCCCCTGCGGGCCATGCTCCGGCTGATGGACCTGGGCCAGTATGACCCGCTGCTGATCACCGATGACCAGGAACAGCCCCTGGGCTACGCCATGCTGTGGCTGCCCCGAACCCGGCAGGGCGCTCTGCTGGAGTATTTGGGGGTGCTGCGGGGCAAGCGCAATGGCGGCCTGGGCAGCCAGGTCCTCCCCCTGCTGGCTGACCGCTACGGCCAGCTCTTTGGGGAGGCGGAGGCCCCCGACTCGGACGATCCGGCGGAGAACGATCTGCGCCGGCGGCGCATCGCCTTCTATGAGCGCAACGGCTTCCGGGTGCTGGACTATGACTGTGCCCTGTTCGGGGTACACTTCAAGAGCCTGTACCTGGGCCCCCAGACCGACGACCGCAAAGTGGAGGCCCTCCACCGCAGCGTGTACGCCGATTACTTCTCCCCGGAGCATATGCGGCGGTATATCCAGATCCCCCTGCGCCCAGGGGAGGAAATCCACCACGCTCCGGAATGGGTGGAGGAGGATGAGGAGGCGGTCTTTCCATGACAGGCGGGGCGGTGGAGCAGTCCGGCTGCAATCTGGCGTGATGACCCCAATCAAAATGGCGCCATCCCCCGGTTTCAGGAGGGGAAGGCCCTGTGGTTCTGACATTAGCTTCTATTTTGGAAAGTGTGATATCCATGAACATCTTAGCCTTTGAATCTTCCTGCGACGAGACCGCCGCCGCCATTGTCCAGGACGGCCGGACGGTGCTCTCCTCGGTGATCGCCTCGTCGGCGGACATGCACACTATCTACGGCGGCGTGGTGCCCGAGATCGCTTCCCGGCAACACGTAGAGGCCATTGTGGGCCTGGCCGACGAGGCCCTGCGTCAGGCGGGGCTGACCAAGGGGGACATTGACGCCGTGGCGGTGACCTACACCCCCGGTCTCATCGGAGCTCTGCTGGTGGGGGTGTCCTTCGCCAAGTCGGTGGCCTACGGCCTGGGAGTGCCCCTCATCCCCGTCCACCACGTCCGGGGGCACATCGCCGCCAACTACGTTGCCCACCCCGATCTAGAGCCCCCCTTCCTGTGCCTGTGTGTGTCCGGCGGCACCACCGCCCTGGTGGACGTGCGGGACTACACCCATTTCCAGGTGATGGGGGGCACCCGGGACGACGCGGCAGGGGAGTGCTTTGACAAGACCGCCCGGGTACTGGGCCTGGGCTATCCCGGGGGCGGTCCCATGGACAAGATGGCCCAGGGGGGGAATGACAAGGCCTTTGTATTTCCCCGGGCTCATGTGGCCGACCACCCCCTGGATATGTCCTTTTCGGGGCTGAAGACGGCGGTGCTCAACACCGTCCACAACGCCCGGCAGAAGGGGGAGGAGCTGAACCTCCATGATTTGGCCGCCTCCTTTGCCGCTGCTGTGTCCGACTCCCTGGTGCCCCGGGTGATGGAGGCCGACCGGATGCTGGGCTACCACAAGATTGCCACGGCTGGCGGCGTGGCTGCCAACAGCCGCATCCGGGCTGAGCTGACCCGGGCCTGCCAGCAGGCGGGGACGAAGCTGTGGATGCCCCCACTGTCCCTGTGCGGCGACAACGCCGCCATGATCGGCTGCCAGGGGTATTATGAATATCTGGCGGGTCACACCGCCGGGTGGGATTTGAACGCGAAAGCGAGTTTGGACATTGCCAAGGGATAAGAGTCCTATGCTTCAGCGCCCGGAGGAGAGTTTCCACTCCCCTCCGGGCGCTGTGCTTCATACTGTTTGTAATCATTTTGCAACTTTTGGTGAAGTAGTGCCGGGAGAGGGGGAAGAATGTTATAAAATTCGGGGGAGAAATCGTGAGAATAGGGCGGAAATCAAAAGGGAAAAGATTTTCATAAAACAGATGATAATTTTACATACAGAGAGTTATCAACAAGTTCCACAGGGTTTTCCACAGCCTGGAATATCCTGATGGAAAGGCATATTTTAGCGGTTTACTAAAAATAGAAAATTCTTAAATCAAAGTTTTTTCCAAGACAACAGAGTAGTTTTAGTATACATAAAATCAAACGGAAAGGAAATAGACGCATTGCAGCGCTGAGGCTGCAATGCGTCTGTCAGATGGCTTGATCATATTGGCTGGCGTACAGTTGGGCATAAAAGCCCTTTTTGGCCAGCAGCTGCTGGTGGGTGCCCTGCTCCACGATGTCCCCGTCCCGGATGACCAGGATACGGTCGGCGTTGACGATGGTGGACAGCCGGTGGGCGATGACAAAGCAGGTGCGTCCCCGCATCAGCTTGTCCATGGCCTTCTGAATGAGGATCTCCGTGCGGGTGTCCACATTGGAGGTGGCCTCGTCCAGGATCAGCAGCCTGCGGTCGGCCAGAATGGCCCGGGCAATGGTGAGCAGCTGCTTCTGTCCACCGGACAGGGTGGTGGTTTCGTCCCCGATGACGGTGTCATAGCCCTGGGGCAGGGTGCGGATGAAGTGGTCGCAGTAGGCGTCGTCACAGGCCTGGATGATCTCCTCCCGGGTGGCGTCGGGGCGGCCGTAGGCGATGTTTTCCGCTACCGTGCCCCGGAACAGCCAGGTCTCCTGGAGTACCATACCGAACAGCTCCCGGGCCTGATCCCGGCTCATTTGGGATATGGGCCGGCCGTCGATGAGGATATCGCCGGCGGTAATGTCGTAAAATCCCATGAGCAGGTTGACGATGGTGGTCTTGCCCGCCCCGGTGGGGCCCACAATGGCGATGGTCTGGCCGGGGTGGGCCACAAAGTTCAGGTCCCGGATCAGGGGCTGGTCCGGGTTATAGGAGAAGGCCACATGGTCAAATACCACCTCGCCCTGAATCTGCCGGGGATCCACCTCCCCATTGCGGGGGTCTTCCTCCGGCTGGTCCAGGAAGTTGAAGACCCGGATGGAGGCGGCGGTGACCCGCTGCATCTGGCTCAGGCCGTTGGCGATTTGCTCCATGGGGGCGGAGAACTGCCGGGCAAAGAGTACGATGGTGACCACCACCCCGATGGGCACGGCGCCCTGCACGGCCAGGTAGCCCCCCACCAGGTTGATCGTGAGATAGGTCAGGGCGCCCAGCAGGGTGACGGAGGGCTGAACCAGGCTGGTGACAAAGTTAGCCTTGGCCTGAGCTGCCTGCTGGCGCTGGTTGGCCTGGCTGTGCTTTTCCTCCATGGCCTGCTCCAGGTTGTAGGCCTTGGTGGTGGCAAAATTGGTATAGCTCTCCTCCACCACGGAGTAGATCTCCGCGCTCTCCTGCAGGGAGGCCCGGTGGTATTTGCCGCTGGCGCCGGAGATCTTCACCGACAGCAGGAAGGACAGAGGAGCGGTGGCCAGCACGATGAGGCCTAGCCGCCAGTCCTCCAGCAGCATGGCCGCGGCGATGAAGATCAGCTGTAGCACGCCCTGTACTAGGATCTCCACAATCTGGTGGATGGAGTTGCCCATGGCGGACACGTCTCCGGTCATGTTTTCCAGGATCTGGCCCACCGGGGTGCCGTCCACAAACTTCACCGGCAGCCGCCGGATCTTGTCCGACATGCGGATGCGGATGGCGCAGGTGTAATGGTGGCTGACCACGTTGTTCATCAGATACATATTCAGCCAGCGCACCACCGAGCTCACCGCATAGGACAGAAACAGGAGCAGCAGGGTGGGGACGATGGCCTGCACCAGGGGGAAGGCCTCCCCGCCGCTCACACTGGCCGACCAGTAGTCGTAGATGGTGTTGGTCACTTCCCCCATCAGCTGGGGAGAGACCACCGCGCAGGCGATGATGATCAGACATAAAAGGCAGCTGAGCGCCAGCCACTTCCAGATGGGCCGGGCCTCCAGGATCAGCTTGGCGTAGATGGACAGCTTCTCCCGGGTGGTCATCTTCACCTCGGGATGCAGGGTGCGGCGTCTCATTGCTCCTCACCTCCGGTCTGGGAGAGGTAGATCTCCCGGTAGACCTGGCAGCGGGACAGGAGCTGGTCATGCTTGCCCCAATCCACCAACCTGCCCTGGTCCATGACAAAGATGCAGTCTGAATTGAGGGCGGTGGTCACCCGCTGGGTGACCACGATTTGGGTCCGGTTTCTCAGCTCTTCCCGCAGCCGGGCGCGCAGCCGGGATTCGGTGAGAAAGTCCAGGGCGGAAAAACTGTCGTCAAAGAGATAGATGGGCGCGTCTTTGACCACCGCTCTGGCAATAGCCAGGCGCTGGCGCTGTCCGCCGGACAGGTTGGAGCCAGCCAGCTCCAGCTGGTGGTCCAGTCCCTGGGGCAGTTTCTCCACATAGTGGCGCAGCTGAGCGATATCCAAGGCGCGCCAGATCTCCTCCTCGGTGGCGTCCGGCTTGCCCATGGCCACGTTTTCCCGGATGGTGCCGGTATAGATGGCGGTTTTCTGAAGCACGCAGCTGATCTGCCGCCGGATACAGGAGGCGGCCAGCTCCCGGCTGTCCCGCCCGTCGAAGAGGATCTGCCCCTTTTGCGCCTGCTGGAACCCCAGAAGCAGGTGGACCAGGGCACTCTTGCCGCTGCCGGTACTGCCGATGATGGCCACCCGCTGGCCGGCTTGGATGTCCATGGTAATGCCCCGCACCGCGGGCTCAGAATCCGCCTCAAAGGAGAAGGTGAGATCCCGCAGGCAGATGTTCCCCTTCAGCTGCGTCTGATCGCCCTGCTCCGCTTCATCGTCAGGAAGATCCAGCACTTGAAGGATACGGCGGCAGGCTACGATGGTGTGAGGGATCATAACGATGGCAAAGGAAGCGGTAAGCACACCGGTGGTGATAAAGGTGATGTACTGCACCAGAGCCAGCACGTCCCCGCCGGTGGCGGCGGACACCCCGGACTGCATGCGCACCGCGCTGAGGTAGAGGATGATCAGAGCGGCGCTGTTGAGGAAGAAGGAGGCGACGGGGTTGAGGGACTGCATGGCCACGTTGGAGCGGATGATGTTGTCCGCCATCACATGGGTGGCGTCGGCGATCTTCTCATGTTCCACCGGCTCCCGGCGGAAGGCCCGGATGACCCGGATGCCCCGCAGACGCTGGCGCATCAGCTCATTCTGGCGGTCGATGTAGGCATCGGACTGCTCCCACAGGGGGAACACTTTCCTGCCGATCAGAATGACAATGATAAAGACAAGTGGCACCGCGCACAGGATGATGCTGGCCAGAGCGGGGTCCACCTGGAAGGAGAGAATCACGCCCCCCAGGAACATGGCGGGGATGGAGATGATACTGCTGGACAGGGTGCTGGCCGCCCAGGAGACCGTCTCCACATCCTGGGTGGAGCGGGTGACCAAGGCGCCGGTATCCAGCTGGCCGAAGGAGGGGTGGCCCATCCCCATGACCTTATGAAAAACGCCGGAGCGCAGGGAGGCGGTAAAACCGGACACCGTGAGGGAGCTGAGTTTGCCGCCTCCTGCACTGGCCCCCATGGAAACCAGGGAGATGACCAGCATCAAAACACAGCAGCGCACGATGATGGAGAAGTCCTTTTGATAGATTCCGTCGTCCACCACTTGACTCATCAGGGTGGGCAGCAGCAGCTGGCCCAGGGAGGCAACTGCCATCAGGATGGAGGAAACTAGGATCTGAGGCCAAAACGGCTTCAGATGGGAGAAGATGCGCTTCATGCGAGTTCGGCAACCTCCTTTGGACCCGGTGGGGTGGGAAAGTCATCCAGCGAAACGTTTGATATGAAAAAACGCCGGAGCAAAGAAATCTTTGCTCCGACGTGGTGCGGATGACGGGACTCGAACCCGTACGGCCATAAGCCACTAGCACCTCAAGCTAGCCAGTCTACCAGTTCCAGCACATCCGCATATGCATTGGCAGCTTGTACATTATATGCTCAAAAAAGTTTTTTGTCAAGCGGGAAAAAGTGTTGACAAAGGCGTCTCCCGGTGGTATTATAACTCTTGCGCTGAGCCAAACGGCCAGTTACTTGCGCGAGTGGTGGAATTGGTAGACTCGCTGGCTTCAGGTGCCAGTGCTCGCAAGGGCGTGCGGGTTCGACTCCCGCCTCGCGCACCAAAAAGAAGGACACGCTGAGAACGTGTCCTTCTTTTTTGTTTTGGCCGCAAGATGCGGCCAACAACCACAGGGGAAAAAAACCGGATGACAGACAGAGGAAAGCCCCCGGCTGATGCCGGGGGCTTCTATTCCTATGGCGCGCAGGTAGTCCCCTCGTTGCCGGAGACGGTGGACTGGGCGATGGCCAGGAACTTTCGCAGGACAGGTGATTTTTTGCTGGATAGATAGGCAGCCCCATAGGACAGTGGTTTAAATTCCGACAGGGGGATATAGCGCAGTCCGGACAGCCTGCCCCCCGGCAGGTCGGCCATGACGGCGAAGGCATAGCCTGCCCGGACCAGGGCAAAGACGATTTCCAGGTTGTCGCAAAAAAGCATTTGATTTGGGCCGCGTCCGGCAATGGCCTGGTTTTGGGCGGCCAGCAGGGGAGGGGGATAGACCGGCGGGGGACAAACCGTGATCCTGCCCCCCGCCGCCAGCTGCTGGAGAGAGAGCTGGGAGGCGTTTGCCAGGGGATGACCGGGCGCGCAGACGCACACGATGGGGCAGCGGACCAGCTCGCGGTAAACCGCCTTCGGGGGCGTGGCTTCCTGAAGGGAGAACATCACCTGAATATCCTCCTCCTCCAGCAGGTTTTCCAGGGAGGCAAAGGGAATCATCCGGAGAATGGGGGCGATTTGCGGCATCTCCAGGCGCATGCGCTCCAGGATCCCGTGCATAAAACGCAGCTCCAAGAAATTGCGGCAGCCAATGCCAAAGCGCTGGGGGAGGGATTCCCGGCTCTCTTTGAGCCGGGCTTTGGACAGCCCGGTGAGTTTGAGAATCTCGCTGGCATATTGCAAAAACAGGTGTCCCGCCTGGGTCAGCTGCACGCTTTTGCTGGTGCGGTGAAATAGTTTGCTACCCAGCTCGTCCTCCAGGGTGTTGATTTGGTGGCTGACGGCGGGTTGGGTGATGCGCAGCTGCTGGGCCGCCCGGGAAAAGTTCAGGTAATTTGCCACCGCAAGAAAGCATTCCAGCTGTGTGGTATTCAAACAAACCATCTCCAGTCAAAGCCCATGGCATTTGTAGAATGTAGCAATGCAATAAAAATCTTTTATAGATTATAACACATTTGAATTTCACATTCAAGAGCGGCTGTGCTATAAAAAGTAAGGTCTGGAATTGTTCCGACCCTAACCATTTGCGGAGAGGTGAAAAAACATTGGAACTGGACAGGACCAGCCTGGCGTCCGCCAACCGGCAGATCAGCATCCAACTGGAGCTGCTGGCCAACCGGATGATGTCCAGCCGGGCGCTGACGGTATCCCAGGGTCATATGCTGCTGTACATCCTGGACCATTCTGACAAGGGCACCTCGCTGACACAGATCCATGCCGCCTTCGGCTACTCCAAGGCGGCGCTGTCCGCCATTCTCAAGCGGCTGAGGGAGAAAGGCTATGTCCATGTGGAGCCCTGCGCCCTGGATGACCGAAAGAAGCTGCTGTTTGGGACGGAAAAAGGGCGGCAGATCAAGGCATTTCTGGATCAGGCGTTTTCCGAGGCCTGTAACCAGCTCTACCGGGGCTTTTCCGAACCGGAACTATTGGAGCTGAACCGGATGCAGCAAAAGATGCTGTGCAACCTGGCCCAGGCGGGATCTTTTGGGCAGCGGGGAAACAAGAATAAGGAGGCAAACGCATTGTGAGACACGTACTGCATCAACTCAAGAAATACAAGCGGGATACTTTTCTCTGTATCGGCCTGACGGCGATGGAGGTGGTCATGGAGATCCTGCTGCCGCTGATCACTTCCCTGATCATTGACGAGGGGCTGGAGGCCAGCAACCTCCCTGCCGTGTATCGCTACGGTATTTTAATGGTGGTCATGGCCTTTCTCAGCCTGGTGTTTGGGGCGCTGGCGGGCAAGTTTGCCGCCAGCGCTGCGTCGGGGTTGTCCGCTAACCTGCGGGAGGCGATTTACGCCAATATTCAGACCTTCTCCTTCTCGAATATCGATAAGTTCAGCGTCCCCGGCCTGGTCACCCGGATGACCACCGACATCACCAATGTGCAAAACGCCTTTATGATGGTAATCCGCGTGGCGGTGCGGTCCCCGCTGAACCTGATTTTCAGCTTTGCCATGTGCCTGATCATCAGCGTCCGGCTGAGCATGATGTTCCTCATCGCCGTGGTGTTCCTGGTGGTTGTGCTGGGCGCCATCATGCTGGCTACTATGAAGATTTTTGACCGGGTGTTCAAAAAATATGACGATCTGAATGCCAGCGTCCAGGAGAACGTGTCCGCCATACGGGTAGTCAAGGCCTTTGTCCGGGAGGACTATGAAAACAGCAAGTTTGGCAAGGCCTCTGCCAACCTCTATAAAATGTTTGTCAAGGCGGAGGGGCTGCTGGCCTTCAATAACCCGGCCATGATGATCGCCGTCTACTTCTGCATCATCTCTGTGTCCTGGTTCGGCGCCCAGTTTATCGTGGGCGGCACTTTGTCCACCGGCGATCTGACCAGCCTGTTCAGCTACATCATGTCCCTGCTCATGAGCCTGATGATGCTGTCCATGGTGGTGGTGATGATCACCATGTCCCTGGCCAGCGTGCGCCGGATCGACGAGGTGCTCAGCGAGACCCCCGACCTGAAGAACCCGGAAAACCCTGTGGAAGAGGTGGAGGATGGCAGCATCGACTTCAACCATGTGAACTTCTCCTACAAGCATGGCAGCGGCAAGAACGCCCTGAGCGGCATCGACCTGCACATCAAGTCCGGTGAAACCATCGGGGTCATCGGGGGCACCGGATCGGGCAAGAGCAGCCTGGTCAACCTGATCTGCCGGCTGTACGATGTGGACGACGGCTCGGTGTGCGTGGGCGGCCGGGACGTGCGGGAGTATGATATGGAGGCCCTGCGCAACCAGGTTTCCGTGGTGCTCCAGAAGAACACCCTGTTCTCCGGCACCATTTTGGAGAACCTGCGCTGGGGCAACCCGGAGGCCACCGATCAGGAGTGTATGGAGGCATGCAAAGCCGCCTACGCCGACGAGTTTATCGACCGGATGCCCGACGGCTACCACACCCGCATCGAGCGGGGGGGCGCCAACGTGTCCGGTGGGCAGAAGCAGCGGCTTTGCATTGCCCGGGCCCTGCTGAAAAAGCCCAAGGTGCTCATTCTGGACGACTCCACCTCCGCGGTGGACACCGCCACCGACGCCAAGATCCGCGCGGCTTTCGCCCGGGAGATCCCCGGTACCACCAAGATCATCATCGCCCAGCGAATTTCCAGCGTGCAGGACGCCGACCGGATCCTGGTGCTGGACAACGGCCGGGTGGACGCCTTTGACACCCACGAGAACCTGCTCAAGACCAATGCCATTTACCAGGAGATCTACGAATCCCAGGTCAAGGGCGGCGGCGACTTCGACCAGCCCGCGTGAAAGGAGGAACGCCCGTTATGAATCAAAAAACATCCAGGCCTTCGGCCACCGGGGTACTCAGCCGGGTCATCCGGTATATGCTGCGCTACTATAAATACCTGTTCGCGCTGGTGGTGGCCTGCATTCTCGTCAACGCCATCGCCACTGTGGTGGGGGCCACCTTCCCCCAGACCCTGGTGGACGAGTACATCCTGCCCATGATTGCCAGCGGCTCCGACGATTTCAGCGGCCTGGCCCGGGACCTGGTCCAGCTGGCGTGCGTGATGGGCACTGGCGTCATTGCCGCCTACGCCTACAACCGCATTATGGTCACCGTCAGCCAGGGCACCATGCGCCGGCTGCGGGACGACCTGTTTGGCCGGATGGAGTCCCTGCCCATCAAATACTTTGACACCCACGCCCACGGGGACATCATGTCGGTGTACACCAACGACGTGGACACCCTGCGCCAGCTGCTGGGCCAGAGCATTCCCCAGATCATCAACTCGGTCATCAGCATGGCTGCCACCCTGGTCACCATGCTGATCCTCAACCCCGCTCTGACGGTGATCTCTGTGCTCACCGCCGTGGTGATGCTGCTGGTGACCAGCAACTTCTCCAAGCTGTCCGGCAAATACTATGTGCGCCAGCAGCGGGACCTGGGCGCTGTGGACGGTTTCATTGAGGAAATGCTGGACGGGCAGAAGGTGGTCAAGGTATTCTGCCACGAGCAGCAGGCCGAGGCCGACTTCCGCAAGGTCAACCAGGCCCTGCGGGACAGCGCGGACAAGGCCAACCGCTATGCCAACCTGCTTATGCCCATCAACGCCAACATTGGCTGGCTCAGCTATGCCCTGGTGGCCATTGTGGGCGCCATTCTGGCCATCAACGGCATGGCCGGCGTCACCCTGGGCACGGTCATCACCTTCGTGGGCCTGAACAAGAGCTTTACTAACCCCATCATCCAGGTCAGCCAGCAGGTGAACTTCGTGGTCACCGCCGCCGCCGGCGCCCAGCGGGTGTTTGACCTGATGGACCAGACTCCCGAGACGGACGGGGGCTTTGTGGAGCTGGTGGACGTGAAGGAGGACGCCCAGGGCCGGTACATCGAAACCCCCGAGCGCACCAACGTCTGGGCTTGGAAGAACCCTCGGGAGACGCAGCCGGATAAGGAATACATCCGGCTGCGGGGCGGCGTGGTTTTTGACCATGTGGACTTCGGCTATGACGAGAACAAGCTGGTGCTCCATGACATCAGCCTGTGGGCTAAGCCGGGACAGAAGATCGCCTTTGTGGGGGCCACCGGTGCGGGCAAGACCACCATCACCAACCTGATCAACCGCTTCTACGACATTGCCGACGGCAAGATCCAATATGACGGCATCAGCATCAACGACATCAAAAAGGACGATCTGCGCCGCTCCCTGGGCATCGTACTCCAGGACACCCACCTGTTCACCGGCACCGTCATGGAGAACATCCGCTACGGCAACCTGAACGCCAGCGACGAGGAGTGCGTGGCCGCGGCCCAGTTGGCCAACGCTGACGGCTTTATCAACCGCCTGCCCGACGCCTACAATACCATGCTCACCGGAGACGGGGCCAACCTGTCCCAGGGACAGCGGCAGCTGCTGGCCATTGCCCGGGCCGCTGTGGCCGATCCCCCGGTGCTCATCCTGGACGAGGCCACCTCCTCCATCGACACCCGCACGGAGAAGCTGGTACAGGACGGCATGGACGCGCTGATGACCGGGCGCACCACTTTCGTCATCGCCCACCGCCTGTCCACCGTGCGCAACGCTGATTGCATCATGGTTATGGAACAGGGCCGCATCATCGAGCGGGGCACTCACGACGAACTCATCGAGAAGAAGGGCAAGTATTACCAGCTCTACACCGGCAACTTTGCCGAAGAAACTGCATAAAAGGGGAAGGACCTCCGGCCTGCGTGGGCCGGAGGTCCTTTTGCGTATCTGGGGGGTCAGGGGTCAAGGCTCGGCGGAGAGAACCGCTTCCGCCACCTTGATACCATCTACGGCGGCGGAGGTGATGCCCCCGGCGTAGCCTGCCCCCTCCCCACAGGGATACAGCCCCCGGAGGGCGGGGGACTGATAGTCCTCGCCCCGGAGGATGCGCACGGGGGAGGAGGAACGGGTCTCCACCCCGGTGAGAACGGCGTCGGGGTGGGCAAAGCCGTGGAGCTTGCGGTCAAAAATGGGCAGGGCCTGCTTCAGAGTGTCCAGCACATAGCCGGGGAGGGTGCCGTCCAGGCTGCCCCAGGTGACCCCGGGGCGGTAGGTGGGCAGCACGCTGCCCGGCCCCTGAGAAGGCCGCCCGGCCAGGAAGTCCTCCACCCGCTGGGCGGGGGCTAAGAAACAGGGAGAACCAGGCCGGTACACCGGCGGCAGTCCGCCGGTGCCATTGTCCCAGGCGGCCCGCTCCCAGCACTCCTGGAAGCGTACCCCGGCCAGGGGATCGTCCCCGCCGAAGTCGGCAGGGGTCACCCCCACCAGAAAGCCGCCGTTGATGTTGGCTCCGTCACGGGCTCGCAGGGACATGCCGTTGGTGACCACCTGGCCGTAGCCGCTGGCGGCGGCCACCACCTGGCCGCCGGGGGACACGCAGAAGGTGAAGGCGGACCGGCCCGAGGGCAGGTGGCAGGCCAGCTTGTAGTCGGCGGCGGGCAGCTTGTCCCAGAACTGGCCGAACTGGGCGCGGCTGACCAGCTCCTGGCTGTGCTCAATGCGCACACCGATGGCAAAACTCTTGGGTTGAAGGGGCACGCCCGCGTCAAACAGCATCTGGAAGGTGTCCCGAGCGGAGTGGCCGGGGGCTAGCACCAGCTCGTCGCAGGGCAGCTCATAGGGGCCGGTCTCGGTCATGACCATGAGGTTGGACAGGCGGTTGCTTTTGGCCTTCAGGGCCCAGAGCTGGTGCTCGAAGCGGATGTCCGCGCCCAGCTCCAGCAGCTCCGCCCGCATGGACTTGACCACCTGCCGCAGCACATCGGTGCCGATGTGGGGTTTGTGGGACCACTGAATGTCCTCCGGGGCGCCGTGGGTGACGAAGGTGGAGAACACGTGGGAGATGCGGCTGTCATGGGTGCCGGTGGTGAGCTTGCCGTCGGAGAAGGTGCCAGCGCCTCCCTCGCCAAACTGCACGTTGGAGGTCTGGGACAGCTGCCCAGTGCACCAGAAGTGCTCCACATCGGCGGTGCGCTTGTCCACATCCCGGCCCCGCTCCAGCACGATGGGCCGCAGCCCCGCCCGGGCCAGGGTGAGGGCGGCGAACAGCCCCGCGGGGCCCATGCCCACTACCACCGGGGGCAGGGGGGAGAGTCGTTTGACGGGAGGGAGTACGTAGGGGCGCTCCTCCAGTAAAGACACGTTTTTCAGGCTCCGGCGCAGGATGGCCGTCTCCCCCCTGGCCTGTACTTTCACTGAGCAGACCAGGTGAACGTCCTGCTTTTTTCGCGCGTCGATGGACTGGCGGGTGAGGGACAGCGCCAAAATATCTGTCGGGGCCACGCCCAGGGCCTTTGCGGTTTTCCGCAGGAGCTGGGCCTCCCCATCCCCCACTTCCAAGCGAAGATTGGTGACTTGCAGCATCTCACAGCACCGCCGATCCGTTGATGATCATGTGGAACTCCAGACCAAAATATTCCGCTGCCTTCCGGCACAGCAGCATCCGGTTCATGAAAATCTCAAAGTAGTCCATGACGGAGGAAATCTCCGTGTCGATGGTCAGCTCCAGGGTGAGGGTTTTCGCATCGGTATCTAGCTTCAGACCGGAGCGCTCCACGGCGTAGTTCACCCGGTCGTGGATGTCAAAGCTGATGGTGGCCCGGTTGCGCACCCGGCTGCGGCGCACATCGGATTTGTCCGCCAGAATGAGGGCTGCGGCCACGGCGTTGACAGGATAGGCGGTGCCCTCATCGTGGTTGCCGATGGCGGTGACCACCAGGGCCACATCCTCCGGGGCCATACCCATCTTGTCCAGGATGCGAAAGGCCATCACCGCGCCGCTCTGGGCGTGGTCCACCCGGTTGACCACGTTGCCGATGTCGTGCATGTAGCCTGCGATCCGGGCCAGCTCCACCTGCCGCTCCTCATAGCCAAGCCGGGTGAGCAGGTCGGCGGCCATGTGGGCGCACCGGGTCACATGGGCAAAGGAGTGCTCGGTATAGCCCAAGGCCAGCAGGGAGGCGTCGGCCTGGGTGATGTAGGTGCGGATCTCCCCGCTGTTTTGGATGGCTTCAAAATCAGGCTTCATTGGAAATCTCCCTTAAATCATAAGGTGTAGTCTGGTAGACATAATAATTTAGCCAGTTGGTATACAGCAGCTGCCCGGCGGATCGCCAGTTTACAATGGGCTTCAGGCTGGGGTCGTCGTTGGGAAAGTAGTGGGCGGGCACCCCGATGTCCAGCCCCTTACCCACGTCCCGGAAATACTCCAGCGCCAGTGTGTCCGGGTCATACTCCGGATGGGCAAAGACAAAGAAACGGCGGTTATCCGCGCTTTTCACGCCAAAGACGCCCGCCTCCCAGGAGGTGGCCAGCAGTTCCAGCTCGGGAACGGCCAGCACATCGTCCAAAGCGACCTCGGTATAGCGGGAATGGGGGGCGTAGAACTTGTCGTCAAAGCCCCGGAACAGGGGGGAGCGCTTGCGGATGATGTCATGCTCATAGATGCCGAAGAGCTTTTTGGGCAGGGTGCGCTTTGGAATCCCGTAGTGATAGTACAGCCCCGCCTGGGCTCCCCAGCAGATGTGCAGGGTGGAGTGGACGTGGGTGCGGGTCCACTTCATGATCTCACACAGCTCCCCCCAGTAGTCCACATCCTCAAAGTCCAGGTTCTCCACCGGCGCGCCGGTGATAATCATGCCGTCGTAGCGCTCCTCCCGCACCTGGTCGAAGGTAGTGTAGAAGGAGTCCAGGTGCTGGCTGTCCGTGTTCTGGGCGGTGTGGCTGATGGTCTTGAGTAGGCGCACGTTGATCTGCAGGGGGGTGTTGGACAGCTTGCGCAGCAGCTGGGTCTCAGTGACGATTTTGGTGGGCATCAGGTTCAGGATGAGCAGGTTCAGGGGCCGGATGTCCTGGTGCAGGGCCCGGTGCTCGGTCATGACAAAGATGTTTTCCCCCTCCAGTACGCTGGTGGCGGGGAGGGAGTCTGGGATTCGAATGGGCATGGCTTTACCTCCGGTGAGACGTGGTCGCATGGATAGATATATATTTATATATAGCGAATTATATATAGCGAATTATATATAGCGAAGAAGTGAAATCCGTAATTTAGGATCCCCTCCTCCGTCAATCTCAACCTCTGTGCATTGAATCAAGGGGCCAAGCGGCATGGCCCCTTCACTTTGATATAGTTTTCCATCCGGTAGACAATAATTTTATCTAACTTTCGAAAATCGCGCTCTTCTGCCTTGTAGCTCACTGCGTTTGTCCGTTTGAGAATCTTATTTTCATGCACAGCTCATCTTCTTCTCATCTTCTTCTCATATTCTTCGGTTCCTTACGTATTTTCTTTTCACTTGCCGATAGGCTTCATCGTAAGTTGGGGAAATGTGACAGTAGTAGTTTTTGTACAACACCTTATACTTGGGTTTGTTCTCGCTGTTCACATATCCTTTTTCAGCAAGCATAATGATGAAATCCAGCATCTGTGTTCGTTTTTTCTTGAGCCGCTGAATGGGCATATGATATGGAAGTATAGCTACAGCAAGCATACCACAGACGGGGGAGAAAAGCAACGCATGGCAGGCGCGGTTTGGGGAAGGGAAAAGTTTGAGAAAAGCGCGAAATTTGTGTTGACAAGTCCGTCTCTGTTTGCTATACTAATCGAGCGCCTGACGGGGCGGCGAGTGAGGAGATGGCAAAGGGCGAGGGAATCGCGGCGGAGCCGAAAAAAGCGCTTGACAACCGGATGAAGGTGTGGTAACTTATAAAAGTTCGCGAAAAGCGGAAGGCTGGATGAGGGCATAATTCTTGGAGAAGTGGGCCGGGAGGCGTACGGGCCGGAAAAAGTGCTTGACAGTCTGAGGGTTTTGTGGTAGAATAAAGCTCCCGCGAAAGTGAGCGGTTTGTACCTTGTAAATTAAACAATGCAGAGAAACACGAAGCACCAGAAGGATT
>DVKM01000011.1 GCA_018716015.1 Candidatus Enterenecus stercoripullorum
TGGCCACGTTGGCCTTCCTTGCCACGTCCAGCAGCTTCTCCCCGGCGTTGGCGGAGATGACCACCGGGTCCCCGCCCTCGATGATGAATTTAATGGTAAACATAGCGGTTCCTTTCCGGTCTGTATGAAAAATGAAAGTATTTTGCCAGTCTCAGTATATCGGCCGGAGGAGGGTTTGTCAAGGAAGGGCGGGCTCATCCGGGCCTTTGTAAATCTTTTATGAATCGGTAAAGAGGGGCTACCAAACGGCGGCGGTTTGTGATACATTATAAGGTAGCGCGGCGGGGTTTGATCCGCCCCGCGGGAGAGAGGAGGTTTGACCAATGAGGCCGTGGAAACACATACTGTTCCTGCTGCTGGCCGGGGCGCTGCCCGTACTGCTCAGCGGCTGCATGATGACGGCCTCGGTGGAGGACCTCTACACCCTGCCGCAGCTCCCCGACGAATACCGGGAGCTCAGCGCCCAGATGGACGCTATCCTGGCCAGCGGGGCGGAGTACGCCGCCCCCACCGCCGGGTCCAATCTCCAGCCCGTGCAGCTGGAGGACCTGGACGGCGACGGGATAGAGGAGGCGGTGGCCTTTTTCCGCCAGAACAGCGACGAGCGGCCGCTGAAGATCTATATTTTCCGCGCTGTGGAGGACACCTATGTCCAGGCCTCCGTTATCGAGGGCAGCGGCACCGCCATCCACAGCATCCGCTATGAGGACATGGACCACGATGGGGTCAAGGAGGTCCTGGTGAGCTGGCGGGTCAGCACCGAGGTCCAGGCCATGGCGGCCTATGCCCTGGAGGACCTGGAACCGGTGATGATCATGTCCGCCGCCTATACCCGCTACGAGGTCATTGATTTGGACAGCGACGACGTGATGGAGCTAGTGGTACTGCGCAGCGACGAGACAGAGAGCGGAGGCACCGTGGCCGATTACTACGACTGGGACGGCGGCAGCCTGCAGCTGCGCTCCAGCGCCCGGCTCTCCACCACCCCCGCTGAGCTGCAGTGGGTGCAGACGGGGACCCTGGAGAGCGGGGAAACGGCCCTTTTTGTCACCGGCCGGGTCACCGGCGTGGAGGAGACCTCCCGGGCGGTGACGGACATCCTGACCTACCGGGAGCCGGACCTGACCAACATCGTCCTGAGCAGCTCCACCGGCGTATCCACCCAGATCTCCCGCTTCCTGAACCTCCAGCCCACCGACGTCAACGGCGACGGCATTACGGAGGTTCCCCGGCCCGCCGAGCTTCTCTCCACCGCCGGGGAAGACACCTATTGGAAGATCTACTGGTTCAGCTATGCCGCCGACGGTACGCCCACCCAGCAGGCCATCACCTACCACAACCAGTCGGACAGCTGGTACCTTCTCATTCCGGAGGCCTGGGACACCCATTTCACCGTCCGTCAGGACAGCTCCAGCGCCACCGAGCGGGCCACCACCTTCTACAGCGTCAATAACGGAGGCGTGGGCGAGGCGCTGTTTACTGTCTACACCTTGACGGGCTCCGACCGGGAGGCCAGGGCCGCCAAGGCGGGGCGCAGCATTCTGCGTCTCCAGCCAGACACCATCTACGCGGTGGACTTTACCGAGGCATACAGCCAGTGGCGCTTCGCAGTGGACCAGGAGGACCTGGCCGGACAGTTCCGGCCTATTCTGGCCCAGTGGAACACCACGGACAACTGATCCGGCGGGGGGGCGCAAGCCGCCCCCGAAGCGGAAGGAAGTTTGCGTTTTATTGACAAATGAGCCGCGCATCGCGGCGGAATGGGGGATCTGCATGGCCAGAAAAGTTCTGGTGCTGGAAGACGAGTCCAGCATCCGCAGCTTTATCGTCATCAACCTGACCCGGGCGGGCTATGAGGTCATTGAGGCCGAGACCGGTGAGGAAGCTCTGGAAAAACTGAAAGACAACAGCGACATCCGGGTGGCCCTGCTGGACATTATGCTGCCGGGCATCGACGGCTTTGAGGTCTGCCGCAGGATCCGGGCCACCAACACCCGCATCGGCATCATCATGCTCACCGCCCGCAGCCAGGAGATGGACAAGGTGACGGGGCTGATGACCGGCGCCGACGACTATGTGACCAAGCCCTTCTCCCCTGCGGAGCTCACCGCCCGGGTGGACGCCCTGTACCGCCGGGCCGGGGGCGGCGGTCCCATGGAGCAGCCCGGGGAGATCTATCAGGAGCCCTTCCTGCTCAACACCCGCAACCGCACTCTGGAAAAAAACGGCCAGCGGATCAAGCTCACTCAGGTGGAGTACTCCATCATGAAGATGTTCATGGAGAACCCGGGGAAGGCCCTCAGCCGGGAGGAGATTCTGGACATGGTCTGGGGCCGGGACTACTTCGGGGAGCTGAAGATCGTGGACGTGAACATCCGCCGGCTGCGGCTGAAAATTGAGGACAACGCCCAAAATCCCACCTATATCAACACTGTATGGGGATATGGGTACAAATGGGGGTTCTGAGATTTCTTTCACGGAGCGAACCGCTCTGCAGCTCGTTATTCTCGGGGCTTTCAGCCCCGTGCCTTTACCTTTGCGGGGGCTCCGCCCCCGGACCCCGGGTTACTTTTTGTGCGGACAAAAAGTAACCAAAAAACCGCATAGGGGCGGGACCCTGACGACACAAAGGGGGACGCCTGTCCCCCTTTGGAATCCCCCACAATAGACGAGACCCGTCCTGAATTTCTATGGATACTCCCGAGGTTGCATCCCAAGAAAATTGTTTCGTCAAGCATCAAAAGAAACTTTTATCTTTTTCACAGGGCCGGAGGCCGAAGTTTCGTCGATAGACTTGCTGTAGATCAGATGACAAAACCTAATTCAGTGGCACCGCAATATCAAATCTGAAAAAATCCGATTAGGCAAAAA
>DVKM01000012.1 GCA_018716015.1 Candidatus Enterenecus stercoripullorum
ATCGGCGGCTTCGGCTACTGCCACTATCTGTTCGTCACCGACAACAGCCCCCTGCCCTGGACCGCCTGCGCCTTCATCGCCTACATGACCTGCACCGCCGACGGCTTCTCCGCCTGGGGCAAGGACATCGGCGGCTACTCCTCCAACCCCCTGGTGGCCGAGGAAAATGAGGAGATCTATCACCATCAGACCGGCGGCATGGCTGAGGATGGCACCACCGTGGAGTTCGCGGCCCTCAACGACCACGGCTATGACTGGTGGACCACCGACGGCCAGCTGGTGCTGGAAGATCCGGAGTACTGCGCCTCCGTGGCCTTCACAGTGGGCAGCTGGATTGAGATGCTGGACCGCTACACGGCCGGCTGAGTTGCCGCACACGCTGCATTCTCGGCGCCCTTGGAGCCCCCGGTGTCCAAGGGCGCCCCTCCATTTCAGCCCCTCTGCCCTGACCTCTGGCAGAAAGGAGAGATTTTATGGCTTCAACCCCCCTCCAGGTAAGCACATCTGTTGTGCGGCGCAATAAGATCAAGACCTTTTTCTCCAAGCCCTACAACGTGATCCTGGTTCTGATGGGCCTTGTCCTTACGGTCACCACAGTGGCCCCCATTGTGGCTATCGTGGAGGATACCTTCAAAATCCACCCGGGCACCATCGACGCCCACCTCACCGGACAGGTTTCCGGCTATACCCTGGTGAACTACATCGACTTGTTTACCAGCAGCTTGGCCCGGACCAACCTGTGGGAGCCCCTGTGGAACACCGTCCTGCTGGCGGTGGGCACCTGTGTGGTGTCCATTCTGTTCGGCGGTCTGTTCGCCTTCCTGATCACCCGGACCAATCTGGCCTGGCGGAAGTATTTGAGCTCCATTTTCATTTTCCCCTACATCATGCCCCAGTGGACCCTGGCCGTGGTGTGGCAGCACATGTTCAATTCCAATGCTGTGACGGGAACTTCCAACGGTCTTCTGGCTGCCACGCTCGGCATTGAGATGCCCGCCTGGTGGTGCCTGGGGCTGTTCCCCAGCGTGGTGGTGCTGGGTCTCCACTACGCCCCCTTCGCCTATATCCTGATCGGCGGCATTTTCCGGAATATGGACGCGAATCTGGAGGAGGCAGCCACCATCCTGGACACTCCAAAGTGGAAGATTATGTTCCGGGTGACCCTCCCCATGGTGAAGCCCGCCATTTTGTCCACCATTCTGCTGGTGTTCGGCAGCTCCATGGGCAGCTACCCGGTGCCCCATTATTTGAATCTGACCACCCTGGCCACAAAATACGTGTCCATGAACTCCAAATACACCGGCGAGGCCAGCATCCTGGCCATCATCATGATGATCTTCGGCGTGGCCATCATGCTGCTCAACCAGCTGAGCCTCCAGAGCCGAAAAAACTACACCACCGTCACCGGAAAATCCGGGCAGATCTCCAAGATCAACCTGGGCCGGGTGGGCAAATATGTCATTGCCCTGGTGCTGGTCGTGGTGACCTTTTTCACCAGCATCTTCCCCATCGTCTCCTTCGCCTTTGAGACCTTTCTCCCCAACCCCGGCGACTACTCCTTCCTGTACACCGGGGACACAGACAACCTGACCACCAAATGGTGGGTCACCGACGAGAACATCACCGAGAACGGCATGTACGGCCAGAAGGGCATCCTCCACAACGACACCATCTGGCGCGCCTTCAAAGGGACCATCTGGGTGTCCGTGTGCTGTTCCCTGCTGGCGGGCACCATCGGCACCATGATCGGCTACGCCGTGTCCAAAAACCGACGAAGCAAGCTGGCCAACTATGTAAACTCAGTGGCTTTTCTGCCCTACCTGATGCCCTCCATTGCCGTGGGCGTGGCCTTTTTTATCCTGTTCTCCAACCAATACATCAATCTGTTCAACACCTACACCCTGCTGATCATTGTGGGCACCATCAAGTACATCCCCTTTGCCAGCCGAAGCTCTCTGAATTCCATGCTCCAGCTGTCCGGGGAGATCGAGGAGTCTGCCATGATCCTGAACATCCCCTGGGTCAAGCGCATGACCCGCATCATCATTCCCATTCAGAAGTCCTCCATTATCAGCGGCTATCTGCTCCCCTTTATGACCTGCCTGCGGGAGTTGTCCCTTTTCATGCTGCTGTGCACCCAGGGCTTTATCCTGGCCACCACCCTGGATTACTTCGACGAGATGGGTCTGTACGCCTTCTCCAGCGGCATCAATCTGATTTTGATCATCACCATCCTGGTGTGCAACACCTTGGTCAACAAGATCACCGGGGCCAGCCTGGACAAGGGAATAGGAGGTTAAACTATGCCAGAGATTCGATTGGAACATGTGACCAAGCGGTGGGGAAAATTTTACGCGGTGGACGACCTGAGCATGGTCATCCAGGACAACGCCTTTGTCACCCTGCTGGGTCCCTCCGGCTGCGGCAAGACCACTACCCTGCGGATGATCGCCGGACTGGAGACTCCAACCAGCGGCCGCATTACCATCGGCGACAAGGTTGTTTTTGACAGCGCCCTGGGGATTAACATTCCAGCCAGCAAGCGAAAAGTGGGCTTTTTGTTTCAGAACTATGCCCTCTGGCCCAACATGACGGTCTATGACAACATCGCCTTTGGTCTGAGCAATCTCAAGGAGCCCATGCCCCAGGTGGACTTTGAGGCAAAGAATGCCGCCCGCCTGGCGGAAATTTTGAAAAAGCCCGACGACGTGGTGAAAGTCCTGGAGGAGTGCCGGGACAAAAACGGCAAGCTGGATGAGAAGAAGGCCCATCTGAAGCTCATTGACGCCTTCACCATCTCCCTGTTTACCGCCAAAAAACTCTTTGCCTACCATGTGGAGAGCGGCAAGGACCTGTCCGGGGAGATCACCGCCCTCCAGGCCAAGGCGGAGGGAGCCCGAAAGAGCGCCCAGGCCGGCGGCGGGGAGCTGAATGAGAACTTCGAGCTGGTGAAAAACGGCCAGGTGGTCACCGAGGTCCGGAAGATGACCAAGGAGGAGATCGACCTGACGGTGCGCCGGGTATCCCGCATCGTAAAGATTGGCATGTTTATGGACCGCTACCCCGCAGAACTGTCCGGCGGCCAGCAACAGCGGGTGGCCATTGCCCGCACCCTAGCCCCCGAGCCCTCGGTGCTCTTTATGGACGAACCCTTGAGCAACCTGGACGCCAAGCTGCGCCTGGAGATGCGCTATGAGCTGCAGCGCCTCCACCTGGAGACCGGTTCCACCTTCGTCTACGTCACCCACGACCAGATGGAGGCCATGACCCTGGCCACCCAGATCTGCTTGATTGACAACGGAGTGCTCCAGCAGTATGACGCCCCCCTCACCGTGTATCACCAGCCGAGCAACCTATTCGTAGCGGACTTTGTGGGGAATCCCTCCATCAACTTTGTAGAGGCCAGAGGTTCACAGCAGGCGGATGGGGCCATCGCTCTCACACTATTTCAAAACCGCAGGGCTGAATTCTATCCGGCCCGCCCTCTGGAGCTGACAAATTGGTTCCAGGCACGGGACCAGGAGGTCCAGGCTCAGGCAGCAGAGCGCCAGAAACGGGCCGAGGACAAGAATTATGTAGAGAAGGGCAATAAAGACGAGGTCTTCCGCTACCACATTGCCAAAGTTGTAGAGGAGGACGACTCCCTTCAGGAGGAACCTGTTCTATCCAACCAGGATCTGGTTTTGGGAATCCGGCCGGAATTTCTGGAAATCACCTCAGACGGAGGTCTGGACGGTGAAATCTACGGTGCGATGCCCACAGGCATGGAGTCCACAATCAAGGTGCGGGTGGATGACTTTCTTCTGACTGGAGTGGTATTCGGCAGCACACTGTTCTCCCTTGGCTCCAAGGTGCGTCTGGATATTTCCAGCTCCAACATCATGCTGTTTGACCGGCAGAGCGGTCGCTGCATCACTCAGGGCAGCCTGCGGTTTCTTTGAGCAGCACATGAATTCAGATCCCCCTCTCACCGGCATCCCACGGTTGGAAATTTGAGGCCGGCCATATCCATCGGCTGACCGGCAAACTGTATCGAAAAACGGGCAGGAGATCGTTGATCTCCTGCCCGCTTCAGTTTATCAAAAAACCTGTGCAGAATAAAATCCGCCTGAGTCAGGGCGGGGGGAGCAGCCGCCCGCCTCGAATGGAATCAAATGCCCTGGAAGCCCTGCCGGGCAAGGATTCCGGCAAGCGAAGCGAGAGCCTTTGCGCCCCCTTTGGCTGAATACGCAGTCAAAACATTTCTCATCCTTGGTCCGAAACTGTTCACCGGCCCGAATCGCGTTTTTTTACTCCATACTTTTGTTTTGTACGCCAGAGGGGCAAAGAATACTTGCCGCCTGCAGTTCAGGATTTGCGGCATTATAAACAAAAAATCAGCCTTCCAGCATAAAATAGAGAAAGTAGGTGATCGCCAGCAGGTCGGCGCAGCCGCCGGGAGAGAGGTTTCTCTGGATCATGGCCCGGTCCAGCGCCCGC
>DVKM01000112.1 GCA_018716015.1 Candidatus Enterenecus stercoripullorum
CATCTGTTTGTGTTTTGTTTCCGATTTCTTTGGATCTGAAATCCGAGCATAGTTTAAGCTGCCAGCCGTTTTCTATGCGGTTTTTCGACTGGTAATTTTCAACACAAGCAGAGAGACAAGAAGATTTTAAAAGACATGATTTTTTCTCAATGCTATACCTCAAGCCCCCGGGACATCCACCGGCCCCGGAGCAGGCGGACCAGGAACAGCAGCCCCCGCACGCACAGCTCGCCGCACATGGCCAGCCATACGCCCACCAGACCGAAGCGGGGGGCCAGCAAGGCTGCGGCGGTGATGCGCACGCCCCACATGCTGGTCAGGTTCAAAAGGCTAGGGACCAGGGTATCCCCGGCGCCCCGCATGGCCCCGGCCGCCGCGATGGACACAGCGTAGAGTGGTTCGGCAAAGGCCTCAATGCGCAGCACCCGCACCCCCAGCGCCTGCACGGCGGGATCGGGGGTGAGCAGGCGGAACACCGCCGGGGCTAGCATGAACATCAGTACGGCCATGGCGCTCATCAAAAGCACCGCCAGCAACACGGAAAGCCGGGCATATCGCCGGGCCAGATCCCGCCGGTCCGCCCCCAGGCTCTGTCCCACCAGGGTGGTGGCCGCCGCGGCGATCCCATAGCCGGGCAGGTAGCACAGGCTCTCTGCCGTCACAGCCAGGGAGTTGGCGGCAATGGAGATGTTGCCCAGTGGGGCCACGATGCGGGTGGAGGCGATCTGCGCTCCGCACAGCACTGTGTGCTCGAAGGCCATGGGCACCGCGATGCGGGCGGCAGTACCCAGACATTTGCCCGTGACGCGCCATTTTCCTCCAGCGCGCAGGCGCAGTTTTGGAGAGCGCAGGCACACCGCGGCCAGCATCAGCGCCGCCGTCACCCATTCCGCCAGAGCGGTGCCCATGGCCGCCCCCGCCACCCCCATGCCGGCGCCAGGGATGCGCAGGCCCAGACCTGGAACGGTGAGGCCGGGAAAGATCAGCAAACCATTAAAAATAACGTCCTCCAGGCACATCAGGGCGTTGAGGAGACTGGGGGTGCGCATATTTCCGCTGCACTGGAGCATGCTGCCCGACAACTGGCGCAGCTGAACGGCGGGCAGGGCGGAGGTGTAGATCAGGAAATAGCTGGAGGCGTCGCTTTGAATCTCGCTGTCCCCGCCCAGCCACACCGGCAGCCAGCCGCTGATGGACATTCCCACGGCGGCCAGCAGCAGCCCCATGGTCAGGGCGCACAGCAAGGCCTGGCGCAGCACGTTCCGGGCCTCCTCCTCCCGGCCGCCGCCAATGAGATGGGCCACCTGGACGGAAAAACCGGTGGCCAGGGAGATGCACAAGCCCCCCATCAGCCAGGTGGAGGTGGACACCAGCCCGATGGAGGCGGAGGCGTTGGCCCCCAGGCTGCCCACCATGGCCGCGTCGATATACTGCATGACCATGGAGCTGATCTGCGCCAAAATGGCGGGGATGCTCAGCCGAATGACCTTGTTGAGTTGCGTTTTCAGCGGCGGGGACAGGGGATTGCCCTCCGCCCCCGTCGGAATGGGATGCTGCTCCACGTTTTCTGCACTCCTGTTTCCCGTTGAAATGGGGCCTGGCCCGTCTGGTCAAGAAAGCTCCCAGCCCAGTGCGGTTCCGCCTTGGCTGGGAGCCGGTTTCCCAACGGCTCAGACCTGAGACTAGGTAAGATCCCGATGGTCCTTGGTGCTGTATACCCCGGTGGCGTAGGCCAGTACCCGCTCAGGCTCCTCGGGGAGGAAGAGCTGGGCGGTGAGTTGGGAGGAAGTGCGGCCAAAGACCAGCATATGGGCGCGCACATGGACGGTGGCGTTCAAGGGCACCGGGCGGGGATAGTTCAGCGTCATGCTGATGGTGGGGGTGCCCTTGTGGCACAGGCAGCTGCAAAGCGTGCCCATGGAGTTGTCCAACAGGATGGCGATGACGCCGCCGTGGACCACGCCCATGGGGTTGGACATCCAGGGCTTGGTGTCATAGCAAAGCTCCAGCTGAAGCTGTTCCCCGTCGCAGGCGACAAAGCGGGGGGCCAGCCCCATGCCTGGCAAATTGTTGCCCTGCTCAGCGGAGTGGGGCAGAACATGTTCCGCTATGGTGCGCATTTGTTCCGTGGTGATATGGGTGTGCATGGGAAAGACTCCTTCTATCTATCAAGATTTCTGTAATAGATGCATTATAACACCAAACGAAGGAAGGGACAAGGTGAATTGCAGAAAAAATCCCCAGAAAGAGCGGCGGCCACTTGTAAAAAAGCCCGGGTTTTCGCAAAAAACCTCTTGACTTTTACAGTTAAAAGCGTTAAACTACTAAAAACTGCGACAGGAGGATGGACCATGGCAGAGCGCCGCTTTGGGTATGCGTACGGGTATTACCGCTATGACCGTAGCGGTCCCTTGTGATGCCCTGAACGGCGTGCCATGGATGTGTGATGTGCGGCTGCCTTGGGGCGGCCGCTTTCTTTTTGCAGCAGAAACCTGAAAAATCAAGACACGGATATGCGTCTGGATCTGGAGCCGTAAGGGCGGCCGGGGCAGAGCGCTGGAAAGGAGCAAGTTCAAATGGTTGTGGTGATGAAGCCGGGGTTTACCCAGGCACAGATGGAGACCGTCAAGGGGGCCATGGAGGCCGGCGGCGTGAAGGTCATGGTGTCCAAAGGGGCGCAGACCACCATTCTGGGTGCGGAGGGGGATGCCAGCGGTCTGGACCAGGAGCATCTGAGCCAGCTGCCCGGGGTGGAGCAGGTGATGCGGGTCAGCGAACCCTACAAGAAGGCCAACCGGAAGTTCCACCCGGACGACTCGGTGATTGAGATTGGACGAGGCGTTCAGGTGGGGGGGAAAAAACTCGCCGTCATCGCAGGACCCTGCTCGGTGGAGAGCCGGGAGCAGATGGTGGGGGTAGCCCGGGCGGTACAGGCCGCCGGGGCGGCGGCCATGCGAGGAGGGGCTTACAAGCCCCGCACTTCTCCCTACTCTTTCCAGGGGAAGGGGGAGGAGGGGATCCGCCTGCTCCAGGAGGCCCGCCAGGCCACCGGCATTCCTATCGTCACTGAGCTGATGAGCCCCGACCAGCTGCCCCTGTTTCTGGAAGCGGTGGACGTGATCCAGATCGGCGCCCGGAACATGCAGAATTTCGATCTGCTCAAGAAGGTGGGGCGGACGAATAAGCCCATCCTGCTCAAGCGGGGGCTGTCGGCCACCGTCGAGGAGTGGCTGATGAGTGCGGAGTACATCATGAGCGAGGGCAACCCCAACGTGATCTTGTGCGAGCGGGGCATTCGCACCTTTGAGACCTACACCCGCAACACCCTGGATCTGTCGGCGGTGCTGGCGGTGAAACTGCTCAGCCACCTGCCCGTGGTGGTGGATCCCTCCCACGCCTGCGGCCGGGCGTGGATGGTGGAGGGCATGGCCATGGCGGCGGTGGCCGCCGGAGCGGACGGGCTGCTTATCGAGGTGCACAACGACCCGGCCAACGCTTTGTGTGACGGGGCCCAGTCCATCACCCCGGAACAGTTTGAAGGACTTATGGGCAAGGTGCGGTCAGTGGCCGCCTGCGTGGGACGGGAGGTATGAGCGATGCAAGATCGCCAAAAGCAGATCCTGATCGTGGGCCTGGGGCTGATCGGCGGCTCCCTGGCCCTGGCCCTGCAGGGATTTGAGAACTATCTGGTGGTGGGCGGGGTGCGCTCCCAGGTCACCTATGACAAAGCGGTGGAGCGTGGGGTGGCCCGGCGAGTGACCTTCGACCCCGCAGCGGAGCTGCCTGGGGCAGATGTGGTCATCCTGTGTCAGGACCCCCAGGGGATCATGGACTTTCTCCGGGACAACCGGGATAAATTCCGGCCGGGCAGCCTGGTGATGGATGTGTGTGGGATCAAGACCGCCATTATGGAGGCGGCCAAATGTCTGCCCGAGACGGTGGACTTCATCGGCTGCCACCCCATGGCGGGCAAGGAGGTGTCCGGCATCGACAACGCCGAGGCCACCCTGTTTCGCAACACCCACTTCATCATCACCCCGGGGGAACACAGCACCCCGGAGCACCTGGACCTGCTGCGGCGCATGGCCACCCACTGCCAGTTCCGGGACGTGGTGCCCACCACCCCCCAGCGCCACGACGAGATGATCGCCTATACCAGCCAGCTCATGCACGTCATCGCCCTGTCGGTGTGCGACAGCGAGGAGCTGTTCTCCTGCATGGGATTTGAGGGAGGCTCCTTCCGGGACTGCACCCGGGTGGCCGCCCTGGACGTGCCCTTGTGGACCCAGCTGTTCTCCCTGAACGCGCCCGCCCTGAGCCATGTGGTGGAGCAGCTGGAGGAGCGGCTGCGGGCCTATCGGCTGGCTATTCAGTCCGGGGACCGGGCGGAGCTGAGCGCCATGCTGGAGCACGCGGCGGGGCGGAAAAAGCAGAGAAACTTCGAACAGGCCCGGGGCGACGACGTCCACGTCGCATTTTAAAAGAATCTTTATTTGACGAGCGGAACATGAGGTGTTAGACTGAGGGAGAAATCTGGAAGTATCTGCGCCGATGGCGCCGGGCGACGTGGAGGGCCGACATGGACAAAAAACTGTTCAAACAGCTGATCCTGCTCATCACCTTTTCGGTGGTCCTGGTGGCGTTTATTGTCAAGCTGGACGCGGTGTGGGGCTGGGCCAATAATGTGCTGGCGGCCTTTGAACCTATATTCATCGGCTTTGCCATTGCCTTCGTACTCCACCGTCCCTGCAACTTCTTCACCCGGCTCTATGCCCAGCGCCTGCCCGGAAAGGGGAAAGCGGCGGCCCGGCCTCTGGCGGTGGCCACGTCCTATGTGCTGCTCATCGCCTTTATCGCGGTGCTTGTGTCCCTGGTGGTCCCCGAGCTCATCAAGAGCCTGGAGCGGTTTGTGAGCAACCTGAACACCTATGGCTCCAACTTCCAGCAGCTGTTTGACTTTGTGGTGGAGAAGCTCCAACTGGAGGGGCTGGAGAACCTGAACTTTACCGGGGCTTTTGATAACCTAAACAGCTTGCTGTCCCGGGCGCTGGAGCTGCTGACGGATACCATGCCTCATTTGATCTCTGCCACCGGCGTGGTGGTGTCCGCGGTGGTCACCGGGGTGCTGGCCATTGTGTTCTCCGTGTATATGCTCTCCGGTGCGCCCAGGCTGCTGGGGCAGTGCCGGCGCATCGCGGTGACCTACCTGCCCAGAAAAGTGGTCCACCCCTTCCTGTCGGTGGCCCGGCTGACGGCGGACACCTTTACCCGCTATGTCACCGGACAGGTTACCGAGGCCTGTATCCTGGGCTGCCTGTGTTTTGTGGGCATGTGCATCTTTCAGTTTGACTACGCCCCTCTGATCTCGGTGATCATCGGCGTGTCCGCCCTGATCCCGGTGGCGGGGGCCTATATCGGCGCCATCCTGGCAGCGGTGCTTCTGGTGATGATCGACCCCATGCAGGCGGTGTGGTTTCTCATCTTCCTGGTGGTGCTCCAGCAGCTGGAGGGCAACCTCATCTACCCCAAGGTGGTGGGCACCTCCCTGGGGCTGCCCGGCATCTGGGTGCTGGCAGCGGTGACGGTGGGCAGCAGCCTGCTGGGCTTTGTGGGGCTGGTGATCAGCGTGCCCATCACGGCGGTGCTCTACACCCTGCTCAAGCAGGACCTGCGCACCCGCCTGTCTGGGGAAGGGAACCAGGCGCAGGGGCCGGAGGGAGAATGACCCGAATGGATCGGCTGGTGAAAACTGCCACGCAGGGTGCGCCGCCTGAGCGGCGAAAAAAGTGAAACTTTGTTGAAGGCGGTTTTAGCTTCCCCCAGCCCGTCATATCCCGGGGACAAACTCCATAGGATGGGAACAGACCATCCACAGGAAGGAGTTGGCCGCGATGGGATATGAAAACGGGGGCGGCACGCCCCACCATGTGGTGCTGGAGGAACGGCGCAGCCTCACCGTATCCGGTGTGGAGGACGTGGAGCGGTTTGACGAGACCTCCATTGTTTTGTCCACGTCCAGAGGCGCCATGGTGGTATCGGGGGAAAATCTGCACATTGAGAAGCTGTCCCTGGACGGCGGGGACCTGAAGGTGGAGGGGGAGATTGACTCCATCTCCTACGAGGATGACCAGACCGGAGGACGGGGCGGATTTTTTGCCCGGCTGCTGCGCTGAAGGCCATGGGAGTAGACATTCTGGGACAGGCGGCGGCCTTCGGACAGGCGGTGTTGGCAGGCGGGGCGTTGGGGCTGGTGTACGATGTGCTCCGGGCGCTGCGCCGGAAGTTTTCCAAAGGTTGGCTGGCCTTCGCCCTGGATCTGCTGTTCTGGCTTGGGACTGCCGCCTCACTGTTCCTGTTTGCCCTGACCCGGGGAAACGGGCAGATCCAGGTGTTTCACATCGCCGCCTTCCTGCTGGGGGGCGGCGGATATTTCCTCACTCTGAGCCATCTGGCGCTGCCCGTCCTGCTCCGGCTGGCCGACGGGCTGATCGCCCTGTGGCGCCTGGCCACGGCGCCCGCCCGTCTGACCGGTCGGAAGACAAAAAAATTTTTGGAAAACCGAAAAAAACACTTTCAAAATTGGCTGGTTTGGTATAAAATAAACGTGCTATACCATTTCGCGGACACCACGGGGGAAGGAGCGGCTGACCATGAAGCTAAAGCGCGCTGGCGTCGGCACAAAAGTTCTGGTTCTGATTTTGTTGGTGGCGGCAATCACCACGCTGCTGTCTCTGCAGGGCCAGGTGCGCCAGGCGGAGGAGGACCGGGATCTGCTCAGCGCCCAGGTGCAGCAGCAGCAGGAAGAAAACGCGGCCTTGGCCGACGCCATCGTCCACAGCGATGACCCGGAGTATCTGGCCGACATCGCCCGGATCAAGCTGGGCCTGCTGGAGCCGGACGAGATCGAGTTCGTCGACACGTCCCATTAAACAAAATCGCATAGGGAGAGGGAACAAAAAATTTTATGGGGTTTGAAGTTGGTTCTGTTTTGGAGGGAAAGGTGAGCGGAATCACCAAGTTCGGCGCGTTCGTCTCGCTGCCGGACAACCGCTCTGGGCTGGTACATATCTCGGAGATCGCCTATTCGTATGTCAACGACGTCCACGATCACTTGAGCGAGGGACAGACGGTGACTGTCAAGGTGATTGGTATTGACCAGAGCAATCGCATCAACCTGTCGATCAAGCAGGCGCTGCCGCAGCCGACCCGTCAGGAGCGGGGCGGAGGCCGCCGCGCTGGCGGCCACGGGGATGGGGAACGCCGCGCTCCGGGGCGCCGGAGCGCGCCGGTTTTTCAGGGGGAACCGGCCCAGCCGAAGGGCCCGGCCAGTTTTGAGGACCAACTTAAGCAATTCATGGCCAGCTCTGACAGCAAGCTGTCCGAGCTGCATATGACCGAGAAGCGTGGCAGCCGCCGGGGCCGCAGATAAAAGCCTGAGAGGGCGGGCGTGAGCCCGCTCTCTTTTTTAAGGATTTAAGGATAAAAAGCGGCGCTTTCCCGACACAGCCGGAAAAGCGCCCAAGGTCTTGTCGCGCGGGAGAATGGAATGACCGCATGGGCATAGCCCATGCCGCGGCGTTTACCGCAGGGACAGTATAACACAGTTCAGGCGGAAGTTTTGTCGAAAGGTGGAAGGGCAATGCTGATTCTCAACGGGATCATACACACCATGGACGGCGAGGTCATTGACAGCGGCTTTGTCCAGGTCAAGGGTACCCGGATCGAAGAGGTGGGCCATATGAGCCAGCTGCCCGCCGGGGCGGAACTGGACCAGGTCATCGACGCCCGGGGGGGCCATGTGCTGCCTGGGATGCTGGACATCCACTGCCATCTGGGCCTGTACGGCGCTGGTGTGGGAGTGGAGGGGGACGACCTGAACGAGGCCACTGATCCCTGCACCCCTCAGCTGCAGGCATTGGACGGGGTCAACCCCATGGACCCTGACTTCCGGGAGGCCCGGCAGGCGGGGGTGACCTGCGTGCTCACAGGCCCGGGTTCCACCAACCCCATCAGCGGCCAGTCCGTGCTGCTCAAGACCACGGGGCGGGTGGCCGACCAGATGGTGGTACGGGCCCCGGCGGGCATGAAGTTCGCCCTGGGGGAAAATCCCAAGAGCACTTATCGCAAGCAGGGCTCCGGCCCCATGACCCGTATGGCCACCGCCGCCCTCATCCGGGGCAATCTGACCAGGGCTATGGACTACCACCTAAAGTGGGAGCGGGCTCAGGCCAGCCAGGAGGAGGACGAGCCGGAGTTTGACTCCAAGCTGGACGCCCTGCGTCCGGTGATGGCGGGCAAGTTGTCCGCCCACTTCCACGCCCACCGTGCGGACGACATGGTCACCGCCGTCCGGCTGGCCCGGGAGTTTGGTCTGGAGTGCGTCCTCGTCCACGGTACGGAGGGGCACTTGATCCCGGATTTCCTGGCCAAGGAGGGAATCCCGGTGATCACAGGGCCTATCCTCACCCACCGCTCCAAGCCGGAGCTGGCCAACCTGACCATGGAGAACACCGCCATCCTGGCCCGGGCGGGGGTACAGGTGGCCATCTGCACCGATCACCCGGAGATTCCAATCCAGCATCTGCCCCTGTGCGCCGCCCTGGCGGCCCGGGCAGGGATGGACGAGGAGGAGGCCCTGGCCGCTATCACCATCAACGCCGCGTGTATTGCGGGGGTGGGGGACCGGCTGGGCTCCCTGACCCAGGGGAAGGACGCAGACATCGTAGTCATGGACGGCCATCCCTTCGACTGGCGCAGCCGGGTGAAGCATGTACTCATTGACGGACAGGAGGTAACGGAAGCATGATCCGGGAAATTCGGGCCCAGGCCCTCTCCGATGCCATCCGGGAGCTGTGCATTCAGGCCAATACCATTCTGCCCAGGGATCTGCGCCGGGCCATTTGTAAGGCAGGGGAGAGCGAACCCTCCCCCGTAGGTCGGGCGGTTTTGGAAGACCTGAGGGAAAACTACGAGTTTGCCCAGGAGAAGGGCCTGCCCATCTGCCAGGACACCGGCATGGCGGTGGTATTCCTGGACTGGGGCCAGGACTGCCACCTTACTGGGGGCAGCCTGGAGGAGGCGGTGAACGACGGGGTG
>DVKM01000113.1 GCA_018716015.1 Candidatus Enterenecus stercoripullorum
CCATCTGGGAGGAGACCGAGAAGCGGTATATGCACCACTACAACTTCCCCGGCTACTCCGTGGGCGAGGCCCGTGCCTCCCGCTCCACCAACCGCCGGGAGAAGGGCCACGGCGCCCTGGCCGAGCGGGCACTGGAGCCGGTGCTGCCCTCGGTGGACGAGTTCCCCTACGCCATCCGGGTGGTGAGCGAGGTGCTGTCCTCCAATGGCTCCACCTCCCAGGGCTCCATCTGCGGCTCCACCTTGGCCCTGATGGACGCCGGCGTGCCCATCAAGGCCCCTGTGGCGGGCATCTCCTGCGGCCTCATTCAGGACGACGACGGCTCCTTCACCACCTTCATCGACATCCAGGGCGTGGAGGACTTCCACGGTGAGATGGACTTCAAGGTGGCGGGCACCAAGAAGGGCATCACCGCCATCCAGATGGACCTGAAGAACGACGGCCTGACCCATGCCATCATTAAGGAGGCCCTGGATATCACCCGGGACGCCCGGTTTGCCATTCTGGATGAGATCATGCTGCCCTGCATCTCCGCGCCCCGATCCCAGGTGTCCAAGTACGCCCCCAAGATGCTCACCATGAAGATTGACCCGGACAAGATTCGGGAGGTCATCGGTAAGGGCGGCTCTGTGATCCAGAAGATCACCGCCGAGTCCGGCGCCACGGTGGACATCGAGGACGACGGCACCATCCACATCGCCTCCCCCAACGCCGAAGCCTGCGACGCGGCCAAGAAGATGATCGAGACCATCGTGTTCGTCCCCGAGGTGGGCGCGCTGTACTACGGCAAGGTGGTGCGCATCCTCCAGTTTGGCGCCTTTGTGGAGCTGGCCCCTGGCAAGGACGGCATGGTCCACATCTCCAAGCTGGCCAACCACCGGGTGAACAAGGTAGAGGACGTGGTCAACATCGGCGATATGATTTGGGTGAAGGTCACAGATATCGACGAGAAAGGCCGGGTCAACCTGAGCTATAAGGATGCGGTGAAGGAAATCGAGGCCAAAAAGGCCGCCGGTGAGCCCATCAAGTAAAAAATTAAGTTCAGACGGCCGGTGGGGGGAGTGCCCTGCCGGCCGTCTGCTTTCCCCGGGTCGGTATCCCGGAGAAGGGAGGATGTGAGGAATGGAATATCGGGTTTTGAGCCGGTATCGCTCCGAGCTCATGGGCGTAGCCATGTTGTGGGTGATGCTGTTTCACTCCTTTGACCTGGATCTGGGCAGCCGGCTGCTCAACGGGGTGCGGGGGGCCGGCTTTGGAGGCGTAGACATTTTCATTTTCCTGTCCTCCATGGGGCTGGCCATGTCTCTGATCCACCAAAAGCAGGACTACACCGAGTTTCTGGGGCGCCGGGCCCGGCGGATTCTGCCCGCCTACTATGTGGTGATGCTCCCCTACACCCTGCTGCTCATTTTCTTTCAGGGCGTGCCCTGGAGCGACCTGTTCTGGAACAGCTCCCTGCTGTACTACTGGGTGCACCGCTGTCCCGGGGCGTTTAACTGGTATATCTGCGGGGCGGTGTTCTTTTATCTCCTGACGCCGCCGGTGCTGTACTGGCTGCGCCAGCAGCAGCGGAACAAACGGCTGCTGCTGGCTGTAGCTGCGGGCATCGTAGGCGGTCTGGCCTTGTGCCAGCTGCTGGTTCAGGAGTGGTACGGGGAGTATCTGGACATCTTCTACCGGGTGCCTATCTTTTTCCTGGGGCTGCTGGCGGGCATCTATATCATGGAAAACCGGCGGCTGGGGTGGAAGGACCTCTTGTTCTGGGTGGTTTGGGCCGTTTTGGGTGTGGGCTATTACCTGCTGGCCACCTATCCCGGAAAGGGGGAACTGACCAGCCTGAGTATCCCTATGGCCCACCTATTCGTGTTTTCCACCGTCCCCATGTGCCTGGTGCTGTGCCTGCTCTTCGAGCGCCTGCCCCTGGGGTGGATGCGCCGGTTCCTGCGGCTTGTGGGGGAGAACAGCCTGGAGATCTATCTGCTCAACGTCAGCTTTTTCTCCCAGGTGGCTGCCATCCGTCAGGTGATCTCCTTTGGCCCCTCCAACCGGCTTTACTATCTGCTGTCCTATGCGGCCAATCTCATCCTGGGCATTGCCCTGCACAAAGGGGTGGAGCGTCTGCGGCAGCGTTACCGCCGGCGAAAGGCCATGGGTTCCGGGGGCCCGGCGTAAGGGCCGGGGCTGTATCGGAACCGGCGGAAAAAGGCGACCGCCCAAATCCCCCGGAGAGGCCGGAGGCAAAACGGAAGATGGAACAGCAAAACGCTCCCGGACTGTGTCCGGGAGCGTCTGCGTGTTTCAGGGTAGATCCAGGGTGCGGATGACCTCCAGCAGCTGGCTAGCGGAGGCGGACAGAGCGTCCTGCTCCTCCGGGGCCAAGGGGATTTCCAGAATCTGTTCCACCCCCCGCCGGCCCACGATGGAGGGGATACTGAGACTCAGCCCTTGTAACCCGTACTGCCCGCCCAGTACCACGGAGACGGGCAGCACCGCCCGCTCGTCCTTGACGATGCACTCGGCGATGCGGCCCACCGCCATGGCGATGCCGTAGTAGGTGGCGCCCTTACGGCGGATGATCTCATAGGCGCTGTCCCGGACAGATTCATACAGCCTCCGGGTGGCGCTGTCGTAGTCGTGCTGCCCCTGGAGCTGGCAGAAGTGGGGCAGGGGGATGCCGGACACATTGGCTCCGCTCCACACCGCCAGCTCGCTGTCCCCGTGCTCTCCGATGATCACGGCGTGGATGCTGCGGCTGTCCACCTGGAGGTGTTCCCCCAGCAGATACTTCAGCCGGGCGGTGTCCAGCACCGTGCCCGAGCCCATCACCCGGTGGGCAGGGTAGCCGGAGATGCGCCAGGCCGCATAGGTCAGCACGTCCACCGGGTTGGACACGATCATCAAAATGCCGCCGAAGGGACGGGCGGTGATTTGGGGGATGATGGACTTGAGTATGGCCACATTTTTTCCGATGAGCTCCAGCCGGGTCTCTCCCGGCTTCTGGTTGGCACCGGCGGTGACGATGACCAGGGCACAGTCGGCTACGTCATCGTAGGTACCGGCATACACGTCCATGGCGGCAATGTAGGGCAGGCCGTGGCTTAAGTCCATGGCCTCCCCCTCCGCCTTATCGCGGTTCGCATCAATGAGTACCAGCTCGCTGAATAATCCCTTCTGAATGAGGGAGAAGGCAATGGACGAGCCTACAAACCCACAGCCGATGATGGCGGCTTTCCGGGGATTCATCTTGATATCATTCCTTTCGCGGACAGGTATGGGAACCGTCCATATGGATGGGATAGTTTGCCCCGCGGTGGGGCACGGCTATGCCTGAAAACATTTCCCGGAATCTGCCGGGAAATATTCAGGTCAAATTCAGTTTTTTCAGCACGGCCTGAAACCAGCCGGGCAGAGGGGCCTCCACCGTAATTTTTTCTCCGGTGGAGGGATGGGCAAAGGTGAGCTGGGCGGCGTGGAGACACTGGCCCGCCAGACCGGGGAAGGGACGCTTGGGGCCATACACCGAGTCCCCCAGCAGGGGGTGGCCCATGTGGGCCATGTGCACCCGGATCTGGTGGGTGCGCCCCGTCTCCAGCCGGCAGGTGAGGTGGGAGTAGCCATCGTGGCTGTCCACCACCTGATAGTGGGTGATGGCCTCCCGGCCCTGTCCGGGGCGGCACACCGCCATTTTTTTGCGGTCGGTGGGGTGGCGGGCAATGGGGGCGTCCACGGTGCCGGAATCCTCCCGAAAGCCCCCAAGCACCACCGCGTGGTACAGGCGGAACAGGGAGTGGTCCTGGAGCTGGGCGGCCAGGGCCAGGTGGGCCCGGTCGTTTTTTGCCGCGATGATCAGCCCCGAGGTATCCCGGTCAATGCGGTGGACAATGCCGGGACGCAGCTGGCCATTGATTCCGGATAGTGATTTTTTGCAATGATACAACAGTGCGTTGACCAGCGTGCCGTCGGGATGGCCGGCGGCGGGATGGACCACCATGCCCACGGGCTTGTTGACCACAATGACGTCGCTGTCCTCATAGACCACGTCCAGGGGAATATTCTGGGGAATCACATCCAATTCCTCGGGCTGGGGGGGAGCGATCCGCAGCTCCTGCCCGGCCTGGAGGCGGGTGTTTTTTTTCACCGGCTTTCCGTTTAAGGTAACCCGGCCCTCCTCCAGCCACCGCTGGGCTGCGGAGCGGGTGACGCCGTCCAGGGCGGCGGCCAGCACCGCGTCCGCCCGGCCCTCCTCAGGAACGGTCAGCGGGAAGATCGGTTCCATGGTCCTCGGCGGCCTCCTTCTTGTGGAGCTTATCGTAGAAAAACAGCGCGTAGATCACCAAAAGGATCACGCCGATGGTGAGGCAGGAGTCGGCCACATTGAAGACGGCAAAGTCCATGAACGTCGTTTGGAACATGTCCGTGACATAGCCCAGCACCGCCCGGTCGATGAGGTTGCCCACCCCGCCGGCCAGCACCAAGGTGGCGGAGAGCAAGCCCAGCCTGCCGGTGAGGAACCGGCGGGCCACCAGCAGGGCGATAACCACCACCATGACCGCGCTCACCAGGGTGAGCAGCCAGGTGTGCTCCCGCAGGATGGAAAAGGCGGCCCCGGTGTTCTGGACATAGGTCAGGTCCATCACATGGGGGATAAAGGGGATGGACTCCCCCAGGGGAATGTTGGCCCGCACCAGGAATTTCATCACCTGGTCGATCACAACAAGGACTGCAAACAGGATAATATACAACATGGAATCAGCCTTTCCGGGAAAACCTGGGAATTGCACCAAGGGGCAAAGCAGCAGCGGGCAAGCCAAAACGGCTTGCCCGCTATTGTATCATACTTGCTGGTTCGCGTCCAGATATTTCATGATGGCTTTGGCCGCTTTCTTGCCCGCTCCCATGGCCAGAATGACGGTGGCCGCGCCGGTGACCGCGTCGCCGCCGGCGTACACGCCTTCCCGGCTAGTGCGCATGGTCTCCTCATCCACCACGAAGCAGCCCCGGGGGTTGACTTCCAGGCTCTCGTCTGCCATGCGGATGAGGGGATTGGGGCTGGTGCCCAGGGCCATGACCACGGTGTCCACCTCCATGAGGAAATCGGAACCGGGCACCTCCATGGGACGACGGCGGCCCTTCTCGTCGGGCTCACCCAGCTCCATGCGGATACAGTTGAGGTTGCAGGCCCGGCCGGTGCCGTCGTCAATGACGGCGGTGGGGTTGGTAAGGAAGTGGAACTGGATGCCCTCCTCCATGGCGTGCTCCACTTCCTCCGCCCGAGCGGGCATCTCCTCCCGGCCCCGGCGGTAGACCAGGTGAACCTCCGCCCCCAGGCGGCGGGCGGACCGGGCGGCGTCCATGGCCACGTTGCCGCCGCCCACCACGGCCACCTGTTTCCCCGCGGGCACGGGGGTATCATATTCCTCCTGCCAGGCGTGCATCAGGTTAATGCGGGTGAGAAACTCATTGGCGGAGTAGACCCCGGCCAGCCCCTCGCCGGGGATGCCCATGAAGTTGGGCAGGCCCGCCCCAGTGGCCAGGAAGATGGCCTGATAGCCCTGCTGGAAGAGTTCATCCAGGGTGAGCACCCTGCCCACCACCATGTTGGTGCGGATCTGCACGCCCAGGGAACGCAGATCCTCCTCAGTGCGGTGGACGATGGCCTTGGGCAGGCGGAACTCGGGGATGCCGTACACCAGTACGCCGCCGATGGTGTGGAAGGCCTCGAACAGGGTGACGGCGTAGCCCTGCTGGGCCAGATCATAAGCGCAGGTCAGCCCCGCGGGCCCGGCGCCCACCACCGCCACATGGGCGTAGTTGTTGGGCTGGGCAGGCTGGGCAGGTTTGCTGTTGTGGGCCAGGTGCCAGTCGGCCACGAACCGCTCCAGCCGGCCGATGGCCACCGGCTCTCCCTTGATCCCCCGGACACATTTGGCCTCGCACTGGCTTTCCTGGGGGCATACCCGGCCGGAGATGGCGGGCAGGCCGTTGGTGGAGGTGATGATCTGGTAGGCGGCCTCAAAATCGCCGTCGGCCACCCGGGCGATGAAGTCGGGGATGCGTACGTTTACCGGGCAGCCCTCCACGCAGAAGGGGCGTTTGCAGTCCAGGCAGCGGCCCGCCTCCTGGATGGCCATCTCAGGGGTATAGCCCAAAGCCACCTCCTGGAAGTTTCGGGCCCGCTCCGCCGGGTCCTGCTGGGGCATGGGGCAGCGGGGAGAAGTCATATCCGCCATTACTGATCTCCTCCTTTCCGGGCCGCGTCGGCCATTTTTTGCAGGTTACAGGCGTGGGCCTCCTTGGCTGCATTTTCCTGGGCGCGGTAGACGCCGTTGCGGATGATAAGCTCATCGTAGTCCACCTGGTGGCCGTCGAAGTCGGGACCGTCCACGCAGGCGAACTTGGTCTGGCCGCCCACCCGGACCCGGCAGCAGCCGCACATGCCGGTGCCATCCACCATCAAGGGGTTGAGGGAAACCAGGGTCTTGATGCCGTAGGGCTCGGTCACCTGGGCCACGGAGCGCATCATGGGCACCGGGCCGATGGCGATGACCAGGTCGTACCGCTGGCCCTCGGAGAGCAGCTCGGACAGCTTGCTGGACACAAAGCCCTGCTCGCCATAGGTGCCGTCGTCGGTGGTGATGTACAGGTGATCGCAGTTGCGGCGGAAGCTGCCCTCCAGAAACACCAGCTCCTTGGTGCGGAACCCGATGATCACGTCTACCTGGACGCCGGAAGCGTGCAGCCCTTTGGTCTGGGGGTAGGCAATGGCGGAGCCCACCCCGCCACCGATAACCAGGGCCCGCCGGACCCCCTCCACCTCGGTGGGATTGCCCAGGGGCCCAACCACGTCCAGCACGTTGTCTCCCGCGTTCAGCAGGTCCAGCTTCTGAGTGGTCACCCCCACCCGCTGGTACATAATGGTTACCGTGCCCCGCACCGGGTCGTAGTCGGCGATGGTCAGGGGGATGCGCTCCCCCCGCTCATCGGGGCGCACCATGACGAATTGCCCGGGTTTGGCCTTGCGGGCGATCTCGGGGCAGTCCAGCTCCATAAAGGTGACCGTGGGGTTGAGGGGGCGTTTGGTTACAATGTTCGGCATAAATCTTCCCTTCCTGCTGTTGATTTTCAAGGGCTGCGCTGCTCCAAGCCACTGGGAAAGGCGGTGCAAGCCGGTCCAAAACTTTACCACACTGAATCATACTTCCACATTATAAAAGAAAATGCCGGTGCTTTCAATAGGGTTTTTCAGATTGCACATACTTTCCACAGGGGAAAATAGGCATTGGAGAGCATAAAAGCAGCCTGTGGGACCATACTGAAGGGAGAGGAGGGAAGCCATGGGTATTTTTGGGAAGAAAGAGCAGGCGCCGCCGCCCCACCCCCGGCGAGAGCCCCGGTTTGACTGCCCGCTGACGCCGGAGGCCATCGGCGGGATCTTCCGGGACTGCGCCGATTTTAGCCGCCGCACCTTGTACCTGGGGGGCGACCCCAAGCGGCGGGTGGAGGCGCTGTTCATCACCGGGCAGGTGCGCAACGAGCGGGCCAGCGACTATGTACTGCGCCCCCTGGCCCAGAGCCAGGCGCTACGGGACGCCCCGGACCTGGACGCGGCCTTTGATCTGATGGCCCGGGGGGAGCTGTACTCCCTGGCGGTGTCGGTGCGGGACACGGCGGACCAGGTGGTCTTTGACCTCATCAACGGCTGGATGGCCCTGTTTTTCCCGGGAAAGAGCCAGGCGCTCACCTTCATGACCGCCACCGAGGAGAAGCGGGGGGTGGCCCCGCCGGAAAACGAGCCCGACGTGAAGGGGGCCAGGGATTCCTTTGTGGAGAGCGTGCGCACCAACACCTCCCTGGTGCGCCGGCGGCTGCGGGCTCCCTCCCTGCGGGTGAAGGAGCAGCTGGTGGGGCGACAGTCGGTGACGCCGGTGGACGTGGTTTATCTGGAGGGCATCGCCGACGAGGGACTGGCCGGCCAGATTGAGGCGCGCATCCGGGAGATCGACATTGACGCCATGCTGATGACGGGCAATTTTGAGCAGTATATCGCCCACGAAACCGCTACCGCCTTCCCCCTGACGGTGTATACCGAGCGGCCGGATCGCTTCTGCGCGGGGCTGGCGGAAGGCCGGGTGGGAGTGCTGGTGGACGGGCTGCCCATGGGCTGGCTGTTCCCCGCCACCCTGGACAGCTTTTTCCGCACCGGGCAGGACCGCAGCACCGGCTGGGTGTTGGCCAGCGTGCTGTCCGTACTACGATATGCCTGCATGCTCATCACCCTGTTTTTGCCGGGACTCTATGTGGCCGCGGTGCTCTACCACCCGGAGCTAATCCCGGTAAAGCTGATGCTGTCTATCATCTCGGCCAAGGCGGACGTGCCCTTTTCCACCCTGGTGGAGGTGCTGGTCATGCTGGCCGCCTTTGAGGTACTTCAGGAGGCGGGGCTGCGCCTGCCCGCCTCCGTGGGGCAGACGGTGTCCATCCTGGGTGGCCTGGTGGTGGGCTCCGCAGCGGTGGAGGCCAAGCTGGTGTCCCCGGCGGTGCTGGTGGTGGTGGCCATTGCCGGCATCGCCGGATACACCGCCCCCAGCCAGGACTTTGCCGGGGGCCTGCGGATCTGGCGGTTTCTCCTCACCATGGCCGCAGCGGTGTTCGGCCTGGTGGGCCTTGTCCTGGGCGGGGTGGCCCTGGCCTACCGGCTGGCGGGGCTGGAGAGCTTTGGCGTGGCCTACCTCACCCCCTTCGCCTCCAACGCCGGGCGGCAGCGGGAGGGCCACGCGGTACTGCGCCAGCCCCTGCCCAAGGTGAAGACCAGACCGGACTATCTCAAGACGAAAAATAGGAGGAATCAGGGGTGAAAGGGGTGGTGATGATGGCCCTTGCGGCGGCGGTGGCGTTGTCCGGCTGCGCGCCCTCCGGCCGGGAGCCGGACAACCTGGCCCTGGTGCGGGTGATGGGGGTGGACGGCGCCGGGCCGGTAACTCTGACAGGGGTGTGCGGCGGCGCCAACCAGCAGGATGTGAGCCGGGGAACCAGCCAGGGGGAGACCTTCGGTTTGGCCCGGGACCGCTTGCCCTGGTCGAGCACGGAAGAGCTGGCGCTGACCAGCGTGGGCTATCTGCTCATCGGCAGGGATGCGGATTTGACAGCGGTGCTCTTTGCCGTGCTGGAGGACCAGGACCTGGGGGCCTCCGCCACGGTATGGCTGGCCCAGGACGGGGCGTTGGCTGAACTGGAGTCCTGCCAGGACCCGGCCACCGACCTGGAGCTGCTGCTGCGGCAGGGGGTACGGGTTCCCACTGCGGCCCAGGCGCTGGCCGCGCTGTGTACCGAGGGCCAGGCGGTCCTGCCGGTGGTGACGGCCCGGGAGGGCCGGTTGGAGATCCGGGGGGAGGAAGTATGGAAGACAAACAGGTGAACCGGGATCCTCTGTCCGCCCGGCAGCTGTCCGTGGCGGTGCTGGTGGGGGGGCTGTCCTGGGTGGGTGCCCAGGCGGGCCGGATGGACTGGCGCTGGGCGCTGGCGATGCTGCCCCTGGGGGTGCTGCTAGGCTGGCTGCTCCTGCGCCGGGTAAACCGCAGACCGCTGTTTCGGGGAATAGGGGGAGGGGTGCTGGCGGTGCTGTACGGAGCCTGGGCCGTGGTGCTCATGGCCTGGATACTGCGCCGGACAGCCCAGCGCATTGTGTACACGGGAGGCAGTCAGGCCAACCTCCTGTGGATCCTGGTGCTGCTGGCGCTGCCTCTGGTCTGGATGGGCTGGGGGAAGGCGGCGGCCTTCTTCCGGTTGGTGGAAATCCTCTGGCTTGCCGTGGTGGCCATTCTGGCGGCGCTGCTGGTCCTGATGATCCCTAACGTCCATTGGCCCTACCTGCTGCTGGGCCCCGGAAGCTGGAGACAGTCGGTTTCCGGCATGGTGGAAGTACTGTCTGTTGGGCTGTTCGTTCTCCCTTATCTATATAAGGTGGAAGCGGGGGAGGGAAATCGTCGTCGGGGTCTGACTTGGTTTGCGGCCCTGGGGGTGACGGGCGCGGTTTTCACAGGGTTGACGGCGGGCGTACTCAGCCCGGCGCTGGCGGGGCAGCTGCGGGATCCTTTTTTCGCGGCAGTGGGCGTTCTGGGCGGCACGGCTCGGCTGGAGGGGCTGATCTCCGCGCTGTGGCTGCTCCCGGACCTGACACTGGTGGGATTGTTGGCCCAGACCTGGGGCCGCAGGCCTCGCCCGGCCATCGCAGCTGTCCTGGCGTTGGGGCTGGCGCTGACCGGGATTGTCCAGAATTTTTCTGCTGAGCTGATCGGGGGCGGGACCCTCGCTTTGGTGATCTTGACGCTTCTAATCCCCAGCACCGGCGAAAAAATAGTGGTTCCCTTTTCTTGAAAGCAGCATATCTTGTGGTTACCAGGAATAGGGTGAAAAAGTTGCAAAAAGTTGTGAAAAAGGTGTTGACAACTGAGTTCTGGTTTGCTATACTAATCGAGCGCCTGACGGGGCGGCGAGTGAGGAGATGGCGAAGGGCGAGGGAATCGCGGCGGAGCCGAAAAAAGCACTTGACAACCGGATGAAGGTGTGGTAACTTATAAAAGTTCGCGAAAAGCGGAAGGCTGGATGAGGGCATGATTCTGGGAAATGGGCCAGGAGGCGTACGGGCCGGAAAAAGTGCTTGACAGTCTGAGGGTTTTGTGGTAGAATAAAGCTCCCGCGAAAGTGAGCGGTTTGTACCTTGTAAATTAAACAATGCAGAGAAACACGAAGCACCAGAAGGATT
>DVKM01000114.1 GCA_018716015.1 Candidatus Enterenecus stercoripullorum
CAACGCCGTTCCGGACGGCTCTCTGGTGATGGGCAACCTGATGAACGCCGCCTGGTCCCTGGGGGTGGCCTCCTGCTGGATCAACCGGGCCCGGGAGCTCTTTGAACGGCCTGAGGGCAAGGCGCTGCTGCGCAAGTGGGGGCTGCCGGAGGACCTCCAGGGGATTGGAAACTGTATTCTGGGTTATGCGGACGGTGCGATTCCAGCGCCCAAGGCCAGAAAAGAGGGGTACATTGTCCGGGTATAAAAGACGGTTTGCTGTGTGGGAATAGGATGTCTCCACACCGAAAATGACAGAAGCAGAGAGAGGCGCGCCGCAGTTGCGGTGCGCCTCAGCTTTTGGAAAAGCCTGTGCAGGATAAAATCGCCTGCGTGCGTCCGGGCGGGGGAGCTCGAGGGGACAGGTGCCCGCCTCGAATGGAATCAAATGCCCCGGGAGCCTTGCTGTGTAAGGCTTCCGGTAATCGGAGCGGGAACTTTTGCACCGCTGTGCGCCTTTCCGCTTGTGGAGAATATCTGTGGGACAGAAAACGTTCTTATGGTCGGGAAAAGTCCGATGAGCGAAAAGGTTCCCCTTGACAGCGCCGCCCCTCCGTGCCATAATAGGTATGTAATTATCGTTATTTAAACGATAATATCGTCATCCGATGAGAAAGGGTGTGCAAGAGCATGAAAACAGTACCAGTGATTTATCAACCCGGCGTTGTGCCCACCGAAATTTACAGCGGCGTGCCCTCCTTTATGGGAATGCCCGTGGCGAAAACGCCCGAGGATTTAAAGCAGTATGACTTCGCTGTGATGGGAGTGCCTTTTGAGGGAGGATGCACCTACGGTGGTTTCTCCTCCTGTGTGGTCTCCCCCAAGACCATCCGGTCCGTGTCCACTCGGTATGTAGGCTACCTGCCGGACTACGACTTTGACACCTTTGACTACATGACCTGCTGCGATTATGGCGATGTGCCCATCCAGAACGGTAGTTATGAGTTCAGCTTTGCCTCCATGCGCAAGGGAATTGGGGAGATACTGGACGCAGGCTGTGTGCCCATTACCTTCGGTGGAGACCACTCCATCTCCTATCCGCTTATCAGCGAACTGTGCAAGCGCCACAAGAAGCGGGTGGGTGTGCTTCATTTTGACGCGCATCTGGACACCATGCCCTCCTTCGGAGACGACTTATATTCCCGCTGCTCCCCCTTTAACCGTCTATATGGGGATGAGAATTTTGACTCCACCAAGATTGTCCACATTGGCATCCGCGGGCCGCGGAATCACCATCAGGAGCGCATCGAGGCCCGGAAGGCCGGGGCCACGGTGATTACCGCCCGGGAAATCAAACTCAATGGCTGGCAGGCGTCCATCCAGAAGGCCATTGATATTGCCAGTAAGGACACTGATGCGCTGTATGTCACCGTCTGTTCTGATGTGCTGGATGCCGCTGCCAATCCACAGGGGCCCTTCGACCCCTGCGGACCCACCTCTTTCGAGGTAGCTATGATGCTTCACGAGGCGGGCAAAGCGGGAGCTGCCGCCTTCGACTTCGTGGAGATCTACCCGGAGACCTGCGGCGCCCATCAGTCCGCACACACAGCCTGTTGGATGGCGCTCTATTTTATGAACGGCGTGGCCCAACATCGCTTCGGCGGACAGAAGTGAGGAGCCCGCTCGCTCGCATCATCAAATAAAACGCCCGCGGGGGCCTGCACAATGCAGTCCCCGCGGGTGTTTTTCTTATAAAAGCTCCTCCCGCACATAGTTGGCCAGAGCGCGCATGGGGGCAAGAGCCTGCTCCCCCACGTCATGGACCACGGAGGAGGAGGCCACGATGCTTACGGTACCGTACAGTGTGCCGTTGCTGCGTAGTATAGGGACCGCAATGCAGCTGATGCCCACACCGAACTCATCAAACTCGGTGGAGTAGCCCTGCGCTCCAATCCGTTCCAGCTCCGCCTCAAGCTCATCCCGGGTGGTCAAGGTGTGCTTGGTATACTTGGTGGGAACGAAGGTGCGGTAAAAGGCCTCTCGCCGGGTCGCATCCATATAGTACAAAACCAGCTTTCCAGAAGCGGTGGCATTCAGGGTAAAGACTGCGTTCAGCCGCGTGAGAAAGATATAGTGAGAGTCAATGGGATTGACGACTTCTACGGCAAAGATATTGTCGTTGCTGATGCGCTGCATGTGGGCGGATACCTGAAAGTGGTCGGCGATGAGTTCCAGTTTGGGCCGCACCCGGCTGCGCAGCCGGTCAATGTCGTTCATGGCGGCCAGATCCGCCTTAGGAAGAAACACCGGACCCAGCATATAAAAGTTCCCCTCCGGGATATGTTCCAAATACCCGTTGGCCAGCAGAGTATTTACCAGCCCCCGGGCCGTGTTGATATTCAGTCCCGTTCTTGCGCTGATCTGGGGCAGAGTCAGTTTCAGCTCATGTTCGCTGAAACAGTTGATGATATCAATGGCTCTCTGAACCGATTGGATGACCCGGATGTCTCGGTTTGGCATAGCTGCACGCTCCTTGCTCCGCCGGAGAATCCGGCGGATCGTTTCAGTCTATTTTACAATATTTTTATGGGTTTCTCAACCGCTATTTCCCAGCTGCCTGAAAGCAGGCGTTGCACAATCCGCACCCCACCCGTGAGGTTTTGCTTGACACGGGAGAGACTTTCCACTATAATGATATTATAGTTCTGAAAACGATATTATCGTTTTCAGACGCGTGAGTCAGAGAAGAGGGAAGGTGCGCAGGGCTGAGGGAGTGCCGCTCCCCGGTTAATCAAAACCAAAAGGTGGGGAAACGTATGGAACAAAAGTACACACTAAAAGACAAGATCAAAGCGATGGGACCCGGCATCCTCGTGGTTGGTTCCTTCATTGGACCGGGTACAGTGACCAGCGCCACCAGTGCCGGCGCGGGCTACGGATACGCCTTGCTGTGGACCGTGGTATTCTCGGTCATTGCCGTGGTGGTTATGCAGGAGATGGCCGCCCGCTTGGGGATCGTTACCCAGAACGGCCTGGCGGAGGAACTGGTGAAGGATCTGTCCGACCGGCCTCCTCTGAAGTGGTTTATGGTTGTCCTGGTGGCCGCGGCCATTACCCTGGGTGGTTTCGCGTATATGGGGGGTGACCTGACGGGAACTGCCATCGGCTTGTCCGCCATCACCGGAATTCCCTCCAACATCATCGCCCCCATTTGGGGCTGCTGTGTGCTGGTGCTGATCAATATCGGCGATGCGGTGAAATCTCTGGAAAAACTCCTGTCCATCTGTGTCACAATAATGGCTATCGTATTTGTGGTGACCATGATTGTGGTCAAGCCTGACCTGGGGGAGCTGCTCTCCGGCGCGATTCCCACGGTCCCGGAGGGCTCCATGCTCACCTGTGTCTCGCTGATCGGTACCACGGTGGTTCCCTACAATATGTTCATCCACGCCACTTCGGCCCGAAAGACCTGGCACGACCCCAAGGAGCTCCCTTTGGCCCGGTTTGACACGACCATCTCCATGATCATCGGCGGCATCATTACCGGGGCTGTTATGATTACGGCAGGTACGGTTATGCGGGGAATGGAGGTCAACTCTGCCATCGACATGGCGGTCCAGCTGGAGCCCACTCTGGGTGACTTCTCCGTTCCATTCCTGGGACTGGGCCTGATCGCCGCCGGCGTCTCCTCTGCGGTCATTACCCCGCTGGGCGTATCTTATGTGCTGGCCGGTCTGTTCGGCTGGGAGATGAGCAAGAAGGACAAGCGTTTCTTCTGGACCAATATCGCTGTGGTCGTGGCGGGCATTATCGTAGCGGCTACCGGTTTCAACCCCATTGCCATCATTATGACCGCTCAGGCCGTCAATGGTATTTTCCTTCCCATTATCGTATTCACCCTGGTCTATGTGACCAGCCGGGAGCGGGTTATGGGGAAGTATAAAAACAGTATGGTCCGCAATGTGCTGGGGATGGGCGTGTTCCTGATCTCCTTGGTCATTGGGATTAACAGCGTCATTTCTCTGTTCTAAGCCGACTGGGCGATATACCACAGCGGCCCGCCGGCATGTGCTGGCGGGCCGCTTTTCCGCTGTGGAAAGGAAAGGAAGAGGATTATGGAAGAATTGCTGGACAGCCTGCTGGCGGAGTGCCGCCCCTACACCCGGCAGGGCAAGGTGGCCACCTATATTCCGGAGCTGGCCAAGGGAGATCCCTCCAATTTGGGCATCTATGTGCTCAACAGCGACGGTCGCCACTATCAGGCCGGGGACTGGCAGAAGCACTTCACCATTCAGAGTGTTGTAAAGCCCATCCTCCTGCTGCTGGCCCTGCTGGACAACGGGGAGGAGGTGGTGCGCTCCAAGGTGGGGGTGGAGGCCACAGGAAAGCCCTTCGATGCCATCAACGTCACCGATTCTCCCCTTCTCAGCGAACACCTGAACCCCATGGTCAACATGGGGGCCATTGCCATCTGCACGCTTCTCAAGGGAAAGGACTACACCGAGCGGTTTCAGCGGCTGCTGGAGTTCACCCGCCTGCTGGCGGGCAACCCGGAGATTGAGATGGATGAGGCGGTGTACCGCTCGGAGAAACGCACCGGCAGCAAAAACCGGGCGCTGGCATTTCTCTTAAAATCCTACGGCATGCTGGATGACGGGGTGGAGGAGGTGCTGGACTGCTACTTCCGGGCCTGCTCCATTCGGGTGAACAGCCGGGATCTGGCCCATATCAGCTTTGCCCTGGCCAACCACGGGAAGGCGCTCCAGTCGGACGAGCCTCTGTTCCCCGCCCGGTACGCCCGCTATGTGAACGCCATCATGCTCACCTGCGGCATGTACGATGGGTCGGGGGACTTCGCCATCCGGGTGGGCCTGCCCGCCAAGAGCGGGGTTGGAGGCGGTATTATGGCCGTGGTGCCCACCCGTATGGGCATTGGGATCTTCTCACCCGGCTTGGACGGAAAAGGGAACAGCCTGGCCGGCATTCAGATGCTGGAGCGCCTGTCCCGGCGGATGTATCTGAGTATTTTTTGACGGCGGAGTGCATAGAAGTGCTCTTGAAAGGCGGGAATGTGCGGTCTGAAGACGGCGCTTGCCCGGCATCTGATTCAATCAGCGCAAGGGAAAGCGGGAACGCGATGGGCGTTCCCGCTTAAATTCTGCCCGCCCTGTGCCGCGGAGGGGATTGGACTGGCACGCACAGCTCACAGCGATGGCGGTCCACCATACGCTTTTTATAGCGCTCCATCACAGGGCGGCTCTTATCCAGGGGGTATCCCAGGCGCTCCAGCTCAGAAAAACACAGGCTCCATGCGGTTTGTACAGCGCCTGCGGTGTGGGGAATTTGAAAAATCAGGAAACTGCCGCCTGGCAGTGTCCAGCATTGGATGGAGCCTCGTGCGGAGACCTGATATCCGGGAAGAGGAGTACAGACCTCGTAACGGCAACGGGCGGGCTCGGTTTTATCCGGGGCGCCCATGGGAATTCCATAGATTACCGTGTCCTGGTCAAAAAGACCGTTTTCGTTCAGCCACAGCTGAAACGCTTCCATCAAACGGTAGTTCTCGGCCCCGTATTTGCCGGTCCTTCCCATGGAGAGAACCGGAGCGGGGAAAATTGTTTCGGCTGTGGCGCAGATATAAAATTTCAAGATCATGACTCCAATTGGTAAAGTACATCGATGTCCATACAAATCGTAATCCCAATTAAAATGATTTTCAAGAAGTTTTTTAAATAGTTTCTTTCTTTCTTTGGCGCGGCGACAAATCTTGAAGAAATGCCGGAGAAACGGGCTGCCGGGCCAGGATAAAAAACCCCCGCTCCTGGGGGAGCGGGGGAATGCGGGAGAGAAGATAGGAAATGGTCTCGGATTATGAGGGCATATACCCCAGGAATTTGGTGAGAGGCTCTGCAATCACCGAGCAGAAGATGGGGTTGAAAATGTCCAGCACCAGCAGGCCAAAGGGAGGATACACTACCCAGCCGATGTGGGAGAAGCCGTGCTCGTCCATAACGGCCTTCTCATTGGCCATGGTGTTGGGGCCGTTGCCCAGGCCCATGCCGATGTGGCCGGCCACGATGACGGCGGCGTCATAGTTGCGGCCGCAGCAGCGGAAGGTGACGAGGTAGCAGTAGATGCAGGTGGTGATGACCTGAGCGGCAAAGATGATTACGAAGGGACCGATGGCGTCCAGAATCTTGGTGATGTCAATGGTCATCATGGTCATGCCCAGGAAGATCTCCAGGCAGATGTCGCCGAAGGCGTCCAGCTCCTCGGCACGGACCTCCACATGGACCGCGTCCAGAATGTTGCGGAGGATGATGCCGCCGATCATACAGCCGATGAAGTAGGGGAACTCGATCATGGGGATCATTCCGGCCAGAATCGCAATATAGGAGCCCAGACCAGCCGCCACGATGATCAGACATACGCTGCTCAGCAGGTTCTTGTTGTTCAGGGGGAAGATCTCTTCCTTGTTCTTCTCGCTGCGGTCCTCACCGTGCAGGTGATGGCGCTTGATCAGAGCGCGGGCCACAGGGCCGCCGGTCAGACTGGCGAACACCATGCCGAAGGTGGCGCACATAACGGCCAGAACTGTGGCGTTCTCGGCGCCCAGAGCCTCATAGGTGGGGGCGATGGCGCCGGAGGTGCCCACGCCGCCCATCAGGGACAGGGAGCCCAGGCCCAGGCCCTGGAGGGGATGCATACCCAGGGCCATGGACAAGACCACGCCAAGGACATCCTGCCACAGGATCAAGCCAATGGTGGCGACGGCAATGCCGATACACACCTTGCCGCCCGACTTAATGAGCTTCCAGGAGGCGGTCAGACCGACTCCGGTGAAGAAGAT
>DVKM01000013.1 GCA_018716015.1 Candidatus Enterenecus stercoripullorum
CCCCCTGCTTGTAAAAGCTGATGACCGCGTCCTCGGGCAGATCGTGGATGAGCTCCACCTTGTAGGGCTCGCCCTTCTCCTCCATGAACTTCACAGCCTCTTCCCGGGGCAGCTCGAACCGCTCCAGGCGCAGCTTTTCCTTGCAGATTTTGCGCATCTCCCCCTCCAGCTCGGCCAGCTGGTCCTCGGTGAAGGGCTCGGGGGTGTCGAAGTCGTAGTAAAAGCCGTTTTCAATGGCCGGACCGATGGCCAGCTTCACCTCGGGGTGCAGCCGCTTCATGGCCTGGGCCAGGATGTGGGAGCAGGTGTGCCAGTAGGTGTGGCGGTACTCCGGGTTTTCAAAGGTATACTGATTGTTTTCTTCGGCCATTTTGATTGCCTCCTGTCGTGTGTTGTCGGGGCAAAACAGAAAAGCGCTTCACCCCTGATGGTTCAGGGGTGAAGCGCTGTATGTGATCACGCTGCGGATTGGACACGCGGCCGGGTCGCTTTCCCTGCGACTCGCCTCACAAACAGAATTGCGGCGCAATTCTTGGTTTGCAAGGCTCGCTCCAGTCCAAGCTCCCCTGCGTGTCTATCCTCGCGCTTCTACGCTCCACGGTTCCACCCTAATTACAGCGGATTCGCTGTCACTTTGTGCGCGCTGTAACGGGCGCTTTCCCGTCCCGGTCGTCCCGGGCGGCTCGGGAGTGGTACCGCCCGCCGCTCACCGTAAGACCCTTCCACCAAGCGGGCCTCTCTCTGTACGGTACTTTGTGGGCTCTTCTCCGTCTGTGCCGTTTTGACGAGGGTAGTGTATCACCGGGCGGTGGAATTGTCAAGGGCATCGGCTTCACAATTTGGGCACATGGTATTAGGTTGCTCCCTCATGCCGCCGGGTGGAAAGGCCCTCCGCATGGAAAGCGTCCACAATGGCGTCAATGCGGTAGAAACATTCAGAGTCACTCAAGGCAGGGTTGTCTAAAATATCTTTGATTTGCGCCAAAAGGGTGATTGAGTTGTGGTTTACCCGCTCAATCAGCGCCGCACTGTCGGTCAAATCTATACAGCGCAGAATTTCTTGTCCAAGTGCTTTGGCCAGCAGCCCATCCAAAATAGAATCTTTCATAGAAATCACCTCATCTTGAATATACCCGACATATCGGGAATATTCAAGAGCTTTTTGCCAAAATATAATAAGAACAAAGGCGAGGTGAGTCCAATGATTTCTTTCGATCCGCTGTGGGAAACGATGCGGGTAAAAGGTATCACAACATATAAGCTGGTGGAGACATATAAGTTTAGCCGTGGAACACTGGACTCGCTGAAACACAACCGCAATGTGACCACTGCGACATTGAATGATCTGTGTCGTATGCTTGACTGCGGGTTGGATGAGATTGCGGTATATGTTCCAGATGAAGAAGATAAATAAAGGGTCATGGGAGAATCAAAATCTTCCATGACCCTTTTTCCGCCTGTATACGGAAAGCGGAGACCTCATAATAAGGACTCCGTCTCCATGACCAGATTGACCCGGCGCTCATGCCGGCCGCCCTCAAACTCGGTGGTGAGGAAGGCGTCCACCAGGCGCTCGGCCTCAAAATTGCCGGTGAAGCCCCCGGCCAGGGCCAGCATGTTGGCGTCGTTATGCTTCCGGGTGAGCTGGGCGGAGAGCAGGTCCCGGCACAGGGCGCACCGGACGCCCTTGACCTTGTTGGCGGTGATGGACACGCCGATGCCGGTGGTGCACAGCACGATGCCCCGGTCGCACTCGCCGCCGGCCACCTTCTGGGCGGCGGCCCGGGCAAAGAGGGGGTAGTCGCAGCTGTCGGTGGAGTTGGTGCCGCAGTCCACCACCCTGTGGCCCTGGCCGGTGAGGTAGGTTTTCAGATGTTCCTTCAGGGCATAGGCCCCGTGGTCACAGCCCAGTGAGATGTTCATGGATTCAGGCTCCTTTATTCTGATATTGTATGGGGCATAGGCTTGCGCTTTTCGTAGGTGGTCACATAGCGGAACCCCGCCTGGGAGAGCAGCTGGGCGGCCTCCCGCAGCCCCTTGGCTAAATCCTGGGGGCGGTGGGCGTCGGACCCCAGAGTGACGTATTCCCCGCCGCACTCCCGGAACCAGCCCAGCAGGGGCTTCCACTCAGCGAGGCTGCGGCCCCGGCAGGTATTCACCTCCAGGGCATGGCCCGTGCGGGCAACCTGGGTGAAGATGGCCCGCACCTGTTCCTCATACCCGTCCAGGGTGAGGGAGAGGCCGTCCCGCTGGATATAGCGCAGGGGGTAAATGATATGGGCCAGGCTGTCGTAGCAGTCGGGGCAGTCTGTTACCAGGGTCCAGGTGTGAGCCAGGCAGCGCTCCACGCAGTGGCGGGCCAGGGCGGAGTCGCTGGTGTAATCGGTGTAGTACAGGTCGATGTTGTCCCGCTCCCCCAGCCAGTTGTGGAGGGAGCCCAGCACGAAGTCCAGCTCGGGCGAGCCATGGGCCAGAATGCGCCGGGCCAGGTCGGGGTCATATACCGCCGAGCCCAGCTCCAGCCCCAGGCGCAGGGTGAGCTTATTCCCCACCTGGGCCTGGACCCGGCGAACCTGCTCCTTGGCGGCGGGCCAGTCAAAGGCGTCTATCGGCTGGCCGGAGCCGTCCACCAGGTCGCAGTGGTCGGTGACGCACAGCTCGTCCAGGCCCAGGCTGACGGCCTGCCGGGCCATGTCCGCCAAAGGCGCGTCGCTGTCCGGGGAGATCAAAGAGTGGGTATGGTTGTCGCAGAAGAACAAGAAAGGTCACCTCAAAATCAGAGTGGAGCGTGAAGATAGGAGATCGCGGGGCAGAGCCCTGCTAGTTCATTCGTGCCCCCTGGCGGGAATGAATTGCAAACCGTTTTCGGACGGGGCGTGTACCTGGCCGAAAACACTTCTCGGTCCCCAAGCGTGCGAGCCGTGCCCCTTGCGGCGAGTGCGATGCAGGGGACCGCAATCCCGCAGGGAAAGGCATGCCTTTCCCTGCGATTTTTATAGCGGCCAGCTGGGCAGCCAGCGCAGGAAGGCCTGGCTGTACCACAATGGCATATAAAGACCGGTGAGGGCGGGGTAGAACAGGGCGTACAGCGCCACGGCGCAGCCGGTGAAGCCGTACACCGCCAGCCGGTAGCCCCGGCGCCGCCGGGTGAACATGTCGTTCATCAGATAGGTGATGGCGAACACCAGAAACAGGATGGTGGGGAAGTAGTGGTAGGCGAACAGGATGCGCCCGATGAACAGCCAGGGGACGAGCTGGGACAGGATGGCGATGAGGATCAGCAGCCCCCGCCCGCTCTTGCGCCGGATGGTCTGGATGAGCACGGCAAAGAAGGCCAGCAGTCCCTCCCAGGACACCAGGGGATTGTTGAAGGAGGCAAACAGGCTCTTGACGCCCAGGGTATTGGCGTAGTCCAGGTCCCGGTAGTACAGGATGGGCCGGCCGTCGAAGATCCACTGATACCAGTAGGACTCGTAGGGGTGGGGGGTGTGGACCCCCTGGTGGTAAGTGAGCATGAACACCTGGTTGTCCCACACGATGCCCAGCAGGCTTTGCAGGGTGAGCTGGGTGCCGTCCCGGGCTGCGGCGGCAGTGACGTAGGGGAGATAGGCAGCCACGTAAATACAGATGGGAATGAAAACGAAAAATATAACAGACAGTGCGATAGTGCCCGCCACATAGGCGCCAAACCGGGGCAGGGAGGCATATTCCAGACTGCTTTCCTGTTCGTCGGCCAGCTTTTGCCACTCCCGGCGCTTGAAAATGAGGCCCAGCAGCCACAGCAGGGCCAGACCTGCCCCGGCGTATACCACCGTCCACTTGCTGGCGCAGCCGATACCCCAGAACAGCCCGCACAAAAACAGGGAGGGCACGGACTTGCGCAGCTTGGCCCCTGCCGGGACGGTGAGCCAGCGGTACATGAAATAGTAGGACACCAGGATGAAGAACACCCCGTAGGTGTCGATGGTGGCGATGCGGGTCTGCACCAGGTGCATGAAGTCAAAGGCGAACAGGCAGGTGCCGCACACAGCCACGGGGGTCTTGCCGAACAGATTTTTTAGAAAAACATAGAGAACGGGCAGCATGAGCACGCCGAACAGGGCGCCCATGAACCGCCAGCCGAAGGGGGTCATGCCGAACAGCAGGATGCCCAGGGAGATGATGAGTTTGCCCAGGGGCGGGTGGGACACCTCGTAGGGATAGATGTTATTCAGGTGCTCCAGGGCGGTGCGGGGGTGGTAGATCTCGTCAAAATAGGAGGAGTTCATATAGGTGGCCTTGTCCGCCCACACGTCGGACTCGTCGAACAGCGCCTCGCCGCCGGAGGACACATACTGGGGCACCAGGGGCTCCCCGTTATGCCACAGGGCCAGCTCCGCCAGCCACAGCCCTTCGTACCGCTGCACCGAGCCGGCGGAGATGCGCCACATGCCGGCGGTGATGGGGCCGTGGGCCTGCTCCTCATCCTCGCCCGGCTGGGTCAGGTCCATCACCTCCCACTTCAGCAGGGTGTTGTAGGCCTGGTCCAGGGTAATGCTCTGCCAGCTTTCCCCGTTGTCCGGGGAGTATTCCAGCCGGTAGCTGCCAGAGCCCAGGGTGGTGTAGTAGGAGAGCTTGTCCACCGTTACCGGCTGGCTGAAGGAGAAGGTGAAGGAGGTGCCTTGCTGGAAAACGGTGTAGGTCTGGGGCACGTCAAAGTCGCCCAGGCGGAAGAAGGCGGTGGCGGCATACACCACCGTGATCAGCAGCATGGGCAGCACGTCCCGCCTCTGGAAAGGATGCCGCTTCAGGGTGAGGGTCATCTGCCGGGGCCTGGCCCGGGTCTCCGCCATGGCGATCCACTCCAGGGAGTGGGGCCGGGGCTTGAGACAGTGCCAGTAGTAGAGGAAGAAGGCCAGGCAGACGGCCAGGGCCACCAGCACCCAGACGGCGGCGGGGGCCAGGTTGCCGAAGAACCAGGACAGCCCGTAGGAAACGGCATCCCACGCAGCGGCAATCCCCCCGCCCTGAGATGGGGAGGGCGAGGCGGACAGGGCAAGGCCGGGCAATGGCAAGATCAAACTGTTCATGACAGCCTCCTATCGCTGGTGGAACAGCACATGGTTTTGATACCTGTTTATCATACTACGAAACCGGGCGAAAGGAAAGTATTTCTTTCAAACGCCGGGGGGTGGGGACAGGATTTTTAGCAATCCATTCATTCTGCTGCGAAAACTGCCGCTGAATTTTGCAGACAGAAACATTCACATTTCGTTTACAACTGGCCTATTGACATTCTGTCCGGCAAGTGGTACAGTATCATTAGCACTCAGGTAAGAAGAGTGCTAAATCTGAAACAGGAGGACGGCGCTGTGGAACTGAGCGAACGCAAAAAGAAAATTTTGCGCGCCGTGGTGGAAAGCTATATCCGCACGGCGGAACCGGTGGGTTCTAAAGCCATTCAGGAACTGGCCGATCTGAATGTGTCCTCCGCCACCATCCGCAATGAGCTGGCCGACCTGACGGAGCAGGGCTATCTGGAACAGCCCCACACCTCCGCCGGGCGCATCCCCTCTCCCAAAGGCTACCGGCTGTACGTCAACGAGCTGATGCAGGAGCAGCGGCTGAGTCTGGAGGAGACCCGCCAGATCAACGAGGCGCTGCATTTGAAGATGCAGGAGCTGGACAAGGTCATCGACCAGGCCGGACGGATGGTGTCCCAACTGACCAATTACCCGGCCTTTGCCCTGGCGGGCAACGCCCGCAAGGTAACCATCCGCCGCTTCGACCTCATCATGGTGGACGGCAATTCCTTCATCGTGGTGGTCATGACGGACAGCAGCGTGGTACGCAACAAGCTTATCCGTCTGCCGGTGGACCTGTCCGAGCCTCAGCTGCAGCTGCTGACCACCCTGCTCAACACCTCCTTTGTGGGCAAGACTCTAGACGAGCTCACCCCCGAACTAATGCGGGTGGCGGAGCACGCCGCCGGCAGTTCCTATGGGCTGATTTCCCTGGTGGTGTCCTTTGCCATGGAGGTGCTGGAGGGCCTGGAGCACAGCGCGGTATATACCGCCGGGACCAGCCATATCCTGGACCATCCGGAGTACCGGGACGTGGGCAAGGCCCAGAAGCTGATGAGCTACCTGTCCGAGGAGCAGGCGCTGGCCGAATCCCTGCCCATGCCCGCCATAGGAGACGACAATACCAAGATCCTTATCGGCCCGGAAAACGTGGCCGAGGAGCTGAAAGATACCAGCGTGGTGCTGGCCAGCTACGACATCGGAGACGGCATGAAAGGCGTCATCGGTGTGGTGGGGCCTACCCGGATGGACTACGCCAAGGTGGCCGCCAAGCTGTCCTATGTGGCCGACGGGCTGAGCAAACTGTTTGGACAGACCGAGCTGCCTCCGGGCAAGCCGGAAAAGGAGGAATAGCATCCCATGTCTGAAAAGAAGAAAGACAAAGAGAAAGCATCCCGGCAAGAAACGGTGCAGGAAGATCCCGCGCAGGTGCAGGACGCTGCGGCCCCGCAGGAGGGGCAGCCGGGTAAGGAACCTGAGGACGCCGCCCTCCAGGCCGCCAAGGCGGCCCTGGCGGAAAAGGAGGACCAGTATCTCCGGCTGGCCGCGGAATATGACAACTACCGCAAGCGCACTGCCAAGGAAAAGGAATCGGCCTGGACCCAGGCCAAGGCGGACACTGTGGCCGCCTTCCTCCCCGTCTACGACAACCTGGAGCGGGCCCTGAAGCAGGACACCAGCGACGAGGCCTACGCCAAGGGCGTGGAGATGACCATGAAGGGCCTGCAGGATGTGCTGGCCAAGCTGGGGGTGGAAGTGATCCCCGCCCTGGGGGAGACCTTCGATCCCAACTGCCATAACGCGGTGATGCATGTGGAGGATGAAGCCGTGGGTGAAAACACCGTGGTGGAAGTTTTCCAGCAGGGCTTTACCTGCGGAGACAAGGTCATCCGGTTCGCCATGGTGAAAGTGGCCAACTGATCAGAAGTGCGGAGCCGTCGTGAGCCGCCCGGATGGACGGTCGCGAGGACGAGCGCAGGGCCGCACAGCGCCCCCGCAAACCAGAGCTCTCACAGTCCGGGGAAACTGTCCCCGGCTCTGTCAGATAAAAATAAAAGCAAATTACCACTCATTTTGTTAAATACACTTTTCATATATTTAGGAGGAATTCATTATGTCTAAGATTATCGGCATCGACCTGGGCACGACCAACTCCTGTGTGGCTGTGATGGAGGGCGGCGAGGCCGTCGTCATCCCCAACGCGGAAGGCAACCGCACCACCCCTTCTGTGGTGGCGTTCTCCAAGGATGGAGAGCGTATGGTGGGCCAGGTGGCCAAACGTCAGGCCATCACCAATCCTGACCGGACGGTCATCTCCATCAAGCGGGAGATGGGCACCGATTATAAGGTAAATATCGACGGCAAGAAGTACACCCACCAGGATATCAGCGCCATGATCCTGCAAAAGCTGAAGGCGGACGCCGAGGCCTATCTGGGCCAGAGCGTCACCGAGGCGGTCATCACGGTCCCCGCCTACTTCACCGACGCCCAGCGCCAGGCCACCAAGGATGCGGGCAAGATCGCCGGGCTGGATGTGAAGCGGATCATCAACGAGCCCACCGCCGCCGCTCTGGCCTACGGCGTGGACAAGGAGTCCGACCAGAAGATTATGGTCTACGATCTGGGCGGCGGCACCTTCGACGTGTCCGTGCTGGAAGTGGGCGACGGCGTCATCGAGGTGCTGGCCACCGCCGGCAATAACCGCCTGGGCGGCGACGACTTCGACAAGTGCATCATGGACTGGATGGCTGCGGAGTTCAAGAAGTCGGAGGGCATCGACCTGACGGGTGACAAAGTCGCCATGCAGCGGCTGAAGGAGGCCGCGGAGAAGGCCAAGATCGAGCTCAGTGGCGTCACCTCCACTTCCATCAACCTGCCCTATATTACCGCCGACGCCACCGGGCCCAAGCACCTGGAGCTGACCCTGACCCGGGCCAAGTTCGACCAGCTCACCGCCCACCTGGTGGAGGCCACCGCCGGCCCTGTGCGCCAGGCAATGAGCGACGCCGGCCTGACGGGCAACGACATCCAGAAGGTGCTGATGGTGGGCGGCTCCAGCCGGATCCCCGCCGTGCAGGAGATGGTGAAGAAGCTCACCGGCAAGGAGGGCTTCAAGGGCATCAACCCTGACGAGTGCGTGGCCATCGGCGCGGCCCTTCAGGGCGGCGTGCTGGTGGGCGATGTGAAGGGCCTGCTGCTGCTGGACGTCACCCCCCTGTCCCTGGGCATTGAGACCATGGGCGGCGTAATGACTAAGCTCATCGAGCGCAACACCACCATTCCCGCCAAGAAGAGCCAGATCTTCACCACCGCCGCGGACAACCAGACCTCTGTGGAGGTCCATGTACTCCAGGGCGAGCGTGAAATGGCGCAATACAACAAGACCCTGGGCCGCTTCCATCTGGACGGCATCGCCCCCGCCCGCCGGGGCGTGCCTCAGATCGAGGTCACCTTCGATATCGATGCCAACGGCATCGTGAACGTGTCCGCCAAGGACCTGGGTACCGGTAAGGAGCAGCATATCACCATCACCTCCTCCACCAACATGTCCAAGGAGGACGTGGAGAAGGCCGTCCGGGAGGCGGAGCAGTTCGCCGCCGAGGACGCCAAGCGCAAGGAAGAGGTGGACACCCGCAACCAGGCCGACCAGATGGTCTACCAGACCGAAAAGACCCTGGAGGACATGGGCGATAAGATCCCCGCTTCCGACAAGTCCGACATCGAGAGCAAGCTCAATGCCCTGAAGGATACCCTCAAGGGCACCGACACTCAGGCCATCAAGAACGCCACGGAGGAGCTGACGAAGGCCTTCTACGCCGTCAGTGAAAAGCTGTACAGCCAGCAGGGCGGCCAGGCTGGCCCCGACATGGGCGGAGCTGCCGGCGGAGCTGCCGGCGGCAGCAACGGCGGCGACGACAACGTGGTGGACGCCGACTATGAGGTCGTGGACGACGACAACAATAAGTAAATCAGCTTTATGGTCCGCGCGGGCGGGGCAGCGCCCCGCCTGCGCGGCGTCATGCGGAGCGTGGAAGGGGAAGCGTGAAGAGTGAAGAGTGAAGAGTGGAGATATTGTATCCCGCGAAGCGCGATGAATCAAAAGGCTCGGCTGCCCCGGAAACCATATCTTCACGCTCAACTCTTTCTTCTCCACTCTGAAAGTAGGTGAACAACGTGCCCGATCAAAAACGAGATTATTATGAAGTCCTGGGGGTCTCCCGCACCGCCACGGACGAGGAACTGAAGAAAGCCTATCGGAAGCTGGCCAAACAGTATCACCCGGACATGAATCCGGGCAACAAGGAGGCCGAGGCCAAGTTTAAGGAGGTCAACGAGGCCTACGAGGTGCTGTCTGATAAGGAAAAGCGGGCAAAGTACGACCAGTTCGGCCATGCTGGGGTAGATCCCAACTTCGGTGCGGGCGGGGGCGGGTTCGGCGGCTTTGACATGGGAGATCTGGACCTGGGCGACCTGTTTGGCTCCTTCTTCGGCGGGGGCGGGTTCGGCGGCTTCGGCGGAAGCCAACGCCAGGCCAACCCCAACGCCCCCAAGCGGGGGGCCTCCCTGCGGGCCAACCTGACCATTAACTTCCGGGAGGCCATGTCCGGGGTGGAGAAGGAGATCAGCCTGACCCGGACGGAAAACTGCGACACCTGCCACGGAACCGGCTGCGCCGCGGGAACCACGGCGGAGATCTGTCCCGACTGCCACGGCACCGGACAGGTGCGTATTCAGCGGGGGGGCGGAGGCTTCGCCTTCACCACGACCGCGCCCTGTTCCCGCTGCCGGGGCACCGGGAAGATCATCCATCAGCCCTGCCCCGACTGCCACGGGGACGGCCAGGTGCGCAAGCACAGGAAGATCAAGGTGCGTATCCCCACCGGCATCGATGACGGACAGACCATCTCCATGCGGGGGGAGGGCAACGGGGGGCTGAACGGCGGGCCATCCGGCGACCTGCTGATCAACATCTCCGTCATCCCCGATCCCCGGTTTCAGCGGGAGGGCTCCGACCTGTATCTGGAGCAGCCAGTGTCTTTCACCCAGGCTGCCCTGGGCGCACAGCTCCAGATCGACACCATCGACGGCAAGGTGAAGTACAACCTGCCCTCCGGCACCCAGACGGGCACCACCTTCCGCCTGCGGGGTAAGGGCGCGCCCATGGTCAACGGCCGGGGCCGGGGCGACCAGTACGTCACTGTGCGGGTCCAGGTACCTACCAATCTCACCGAGCAGCAGCGCCGCGCGCTGGAGAACTATGCACAGACCATGGGGGAAGGCTCACCGGCGCCAGCCACGCCAGTACGAGACTTCTTTGAAAAGAAACGCAAGAAAAAGTGATAAAAAATTGCCAGCCCATTCGGGCTGGCAATTTTTTATGCCTGGGGGAAAGCTGCGGGCCGGAAAAAACTTCTCAGCAGTCCACGGTAATGTTGTCCGTACCGTGGGCCTCGAACTCGTCGATGTAGGCGTCGATGCGACGGTTGAGCTCATCCAGATTGCTCTCGTCGATGGGCACGTCGTCCATATCCCGGCGGGCCAGGTCCTCCGCCAGAATCTCAAAGAACACATTATTCTCATACTCCATAATGGCCTCGTGAATGCCGCCCTCGGCAAAGGCCCGGGAGGGGATGACCTCCCCCTGATACAGCTCGGCCAGGGTGGGCATGCCCTCCTTGGCCGCCTTGGAGAACAGCAGGCTTTCCACTTCGTCGTAATCCTTGAACCGGTCCTCCCCCCGGGTGGAGTTGAGGATCCAGTTGCCGATGTAAACCATGTCCAGCAGACGGCGAAACTGCTTGCGGGTCAGTTCCAGTTCCATGGTCGAAGCCCTCCTTTTTGACTGGGATCTGAGGATGGGGCAGATTGGCTGCCAGGATTGTACCCTATTTTATACGGCATCCCGGTGGTTTGTCAATGGGCATACTTGCTGTTTCAGGAACATATATTCAGGTAGCTTGACGGAACGGAGCGTGATACCATTGGCGGAGCACACGGGGGAGAACAGAATCATTCTGCAGGGCGGGGTGGCCGCCCCTCCGGCCTTTTCCCACCGGAATCACGGGGTGGACTACTATACCATTCCCCTGCGGGTGCCCAGACTGTCCGGGGCGGAGGATCTGGTCAACCTGATTAGCGCCGACCCGGACCCTGCGCTGTGGAAGCCGGAAGGGTGGGTGGAGATCGAAGGCGAGGTGCGTTCCTACAACAACCGCACGGGGGTGGGCAGCCGGCTGGTGATCACCGTGCTGGTGCGCGCCGCCCGGCCCACCCGGCCGGGGGAGGGGGAGAACCACCTGATGCTGTCCGGGGCGCTGTGCAAGCCCCCTGTACGCCGGCGCACCCCTCTGGGCCGGGAGATCTGCGATTTGCTGCTGGCGGTGAACCGGCCCTATGGTCGGGCGGACTATCTGCCCTGCATTGCCTGGGGATCCCTGGCGGTGTTGTGCGGCGGAATGAAGGTGGGAGATCATCTGCGCCTGGAGGGGCGGCTGCAAAGCCGGCAGTACCGCAAGGTGGTGGACGGGCAGGAGACAACCCGCACCGCCTACGAGGTGTCGGTGATGAACCTGCTGCCCCCATTGGGGGAGGAGGAAGTGCCGGGGGTTTAGTAAGTGCGTGGGCACACCTGGCGGATCTTCTCCCGGATGGCGCGCAGGTCCACAAAGGTGTCCGGCTTCTTGCCCGGGTCCCGGAGCAGAGCGGCGGGGTGGTAGATAGAAGTATACCAGATGCCGTCCTTCTCCACCCACTGGCCGTGTTCCTTGGTGATCTTGTAGTCGTCGTGGATCAGGCGGTTGGCGGCGATGCGCCCCAGGCACACAATGATTTTGGGCCCCACCAGGGCGATCTGTTCCCGCAGGTAGCCGATGCAGGCGTCCTGCTCGGTGTTCAGCGGATCCCGGTTCCGGGGCGGGCGACACTTGACAATGTTGGCGATGTAGAAATTCTTGTCCCGGTAGAGGCCGATGAGGGAGAGCATGTCGTCCAGCAGCTGGCCGCCCCGGCCCACGAAGGGCTCTCCCTGGAGATCCTCGTTTTCCCCGGGGCCCTCGCCCACGAACATGACTTCCGCATCCTTCTGCCCTGCGCCGAACACCACATGGGTGCGGCTGTCCGCCAGGGCGCAGCGCTGGCAGGCCAGGCACCGCCGCTCTAATTCTTCCCAGTTTGCCATGGGTCATTCCCCCTGCATCATCATTTCTTTTAGGCTATGATACCACAAAAACACCGGGATGGCTATGGGGAAAAGCCAGCGGGCCGCTCCTGAGAGGGGGCGGCCCGTTTGTGCGTCCACCCCGCCGGGATGCGGGAAAGCACACAAAAAATCGAGGGAAAACAAGAAATATCTGGACAAATTCCCTTTGATATGGTAAATTGAAATCGCCAAGGAGGGGAGCGGCAATTGTGGGCCGGGGATGCCCTTGGCAAGGAGGATGATGCGCTCCTTTGAGGGTTTCGCTGGTTTTGTCCCGGGTGGGATCGCGTTTGACTATAATTATATAATGGGAGCTATCGGGATGATTGTGCCGACCATGCGTGTTTGGTTCCCCGCGGTTCAGAATATGAGGTGACAGTGATGAAATGGAACCGAAGTTTGGCCGGAAAGATCGCCGCCAGCGGTGCTGTGATGGGCCTGCTAGTGCTGTACACGCTGCACTGGATTTCCGCGCCGGTTTACGCGGCCCTGACCATGGTGGTGCTTCTCTGCTTCTGGCGATTCAGTCCCAAGGGTAACAATAGCGACAGGGATGCCCGAGCCCGCTGATTGCCCGGGAGGAGGAACGGCATCTCCGGCATGACGCCGCCGGCCATTTGGGATTTTCCCGCAAAAAATGGGGCCACAGCTGAGTAAACCCTGGGCAGAATGCCGAAAAATTGCCATTGACTTTGCCCCATTTCTGGGGTAGAATAACTTCAATCCAATAAAGCAAAGGCATCGACGAAGACCGCCTCCCATGGCGTCCGACAGAGAACGCGGGCCACCGACTGAGAGCCCGCCGCGGAAAGACGGGATGGCGCAACGCTTCTGAGCCGGCGGTTCGAACCCCCAAAGACGGTGCGGTGTAGGGCTGCCCGTCCTCCCCACGTTACCGGGGCTCGAGAGAGGTCCCTTGCTGGAGGGGCAACGCGGGTGGTACCGCGGAAATCATACTGTGACTTCCGTCCCGGATTGTACAAACGTACAATCCGGGACTTTTATTTTTGTGGGGTCCCACCGAAGCCCAGCAGCACGGGCTGGGTAGGGGGAGAAAGCGCAAGAGAGCGGGCGCCGCTTTCGCCGCAGGCGGAACGGGCGCACAGCGGACTTTGCGACGATGAGAAAGGACTGAGAAACATGAAGTTCGTCACTGGCGAAACGAAACAGACCATCAGCTATCAGACCATCGCGGAGGGCGGGCTCAATCATCAGTCCGTCACTGTCCACGGCGCGGTCCATGCCCTGCGGGATATGGGAGGCATCACCTTTCTGACCCTGCGCATGGCAGACGGGGCCATCCAGTGCGTGTGTGCCCCGGAGGTTGTCCCCCGGGGACTGGCCGAGGAGTGCGCCGTGGAGCTGTCCGGCACGGTGCGCACGGAGCCCCGAGCTCCCGGCGGCTGGGAGATTGGGGTGGAGTCCATCGCTGTACTGACCCGGCCCGCCGCCCCCATGCCCGTGTCCCTGGGCAAGCGGAAGCTGGGGCTGCACCTAGACACCGAGCTGCCCCTGCGGCCGGTGATCCTCCGGGACCTGCGCCGCCGGGCGGTGTTCAAGATCCAGGAGGGGCTGACCCGGGCCTTCCGGGAATACCTCACTGGGGTGGGGTTTACCGAGATTCATACCCCCAAGATCGTCAGCGCCGGGGCGGAGGGGGGCTCCAACATCTTCAAGCTGGACTACTTCGGCAAGAAGGCCTACCTGGCCCAGTCCCCCCAGATTTACAAGCAGACCATGGTGGGGGTGTATGAGCGGGTATTTGAGGTGGGCCCCGTCTTCCGGGCGGAAAAGCATGCCACGGCCCGGCATCTCAACGAGTACACCGGCCTGGACTTTGAGATGGGATATATCCGGTCCATCTACGACGTGATGGAGGTGGAGACGGGATTCCTGGCCTATGCCATGGCGCTGCTGAAACGAGAATATAGCCGGGAGGTGGCGCTGCTGGGAGTGGTTCTGCCCGATGTAACCAAGATTCCTTGCCTGCGCTTTGATGAGGCTAAACGGCTGGCCGCCGAAAAATATGGGTATCAGATTCGGGATCCCTTTGACCTGGAGCCGGAGGAGGAGGCCCACATCGGCCGGTACGCCAGGGAGGAGATGGGCAGCGACTTGGTGTTTATCACCCACTACCCCGCCAAGAAGCGGCCTTTCTACGCCATGGACGACCTAGAGGACCCCAAGTACACCCTGTCCTTTGATCTTTTGTTCCGGGGGCTGGAGGTGACCACCGGCGGCCAGCGCATCCACGACTACCACCAGCAGGTGGCCAAGATGGAGGGCCGGGGGATGGACCCGGCGGACTTTGAGAGCTACCTGATGATCCACAAGTGCGGCATGCCCCCCCACGGGGGGCTGGGAATTGGCCTGGAGCGGCTGACCATGCAGCTGTGCTCACTGGACAACATCCGCGCCGCCAGCCTGTTCCCCCGGGACCGCAGCCGCCTGGACCCCTGATGAAAACGCCATAAGAGAGGAAGCGTGAGCCATGAAGATCACCACTGAAATGGTAGAGTATATTTCCCAGCTGTCCCGGCTGTCCCTGCCGGAGGAGGAAAAACAGGCCATGACCGCCCAGCTGGAGCAGATTGTGGACTATATGGACGTCTTAAATCAGCTGGACACCACCGGCATTGAGCCCATGAGCCATGTGTTCCCGGTGAAAAACGTGCTCCGGGAGGACGTGGTGGAGCCCTCCTTTGACCGGGCGTTGCTGCTGGCCAACGCGCCGGTGCCCGACGAAGAGGCGTTCCTCACGCCCAAGAGCGTGGAGTGAGAGGGGGAGAAGATATGGAACTGAGAGAACGCACCGCCCTGGAGCTGGGGGCGGCCATCCAAAAAGGGGAGGTGTCCGTGGCTGAGGCCACCCAAGCCGCCCTGGACGCCATTGGGGAGCAGGACGGGACACTGAACAGCTTTATCACCGTGACGGGGGAGCGGGCCCTGGAGCGGGCAGAGAGACTGCAAAAGGGCGTGAAGGACGCCGCCAGCCCCCTGTACGGCGTGCCCATGGCCCTGAAGGACAACATCTGCACCAAGGGGGTGAAAACCTCCTGTGCCTCCAAAATCCTGGGGGATTTTAAGCCCCCCTATGACGCCACGGTGGTGGAGAAGCTGGCCGCCGCCGGGGCAGTGAGCCTGGGCAAGCTGAATATGGACGAGTTCGCCATGGGCTCCACCAGCGAGACCTCCTACTACGGCCCCACCCGCAACCCCTGGGACCTGGACCGGGCCCCCGGCGGCTCCTCCGGCGGGGCGGCGGCCGCGGTGGCGGCGGGGCTGGGCTGGTACGCCATCGGCTCGGACACCGGCGGGTCCATCCGCCAGCCGGCGGCCTACTGCGGGATCACCGGCATGAAGCCCACCTATGGCACGGTGTCCCGGTACGGCCTCATCGCCTACGCCTCCTCCCTGGACCAGATGGGCCCCCTGTGCCGGGACGCAGCGGACTGCGCCGCCGTCCTGGACGTGCTCCAGGGCAGGGACCGGCGGGACTCCACCAGTCTGGAGGGGGACTACGGCCATCTGCTCGCCTCCCTCACCGGGGATATGCGGGGCATGAGGATCGGCATTCCCTCTGAGTGCTTCGCAGACGGCCTGGACGATGAGGTGCGCAGGTCCGTGCTGGCGGTGGCCGACGTGCTGAAGCGCCGGGGGGCGCAGTTGGTGGAGCTGTCCTTCCCGGTGATGGAGTATGTGGTGCCCACCTACTATATCATCGCCGCCGCTGAGGCCTCCTCCAACCTGTCCCGGTTTGACGGGGTGAAGTACGGCTGGCGGGCGGAAGGGTACGAGGATCTCACCGACCTCTACAACAAAACCCGCACCCAGGGCTTCGGCCTGGAGGTGAAGCGGCGCATCTTGCTGGGCACCTTCGTACTCTCCACCGGCTACTACGACGCCTATTACAAAAAGGCTCTCCAGGTGAAGGCGGTCATCAAGCGGGCCTTTGATGAGACGTTTACCCGCTGCGATATGCTCCTCACCCCGGTGTCCCCCACCACAGCCCCCAAGCTGGGGGCGAGCCTCAGCGACCCGCTGAAAATGTACCTGAGCGACATTTACACCGTTTCGGTGAACCTGGCGGGACTGCCCGGCCTCAGCATGCCCTGCGGTTTTGACGCCAAGGGCCTGCCCATCGGGGCACAGCTCATCGGCCCCCACTTCGGGGAGGGCAGGCTCTTAAACGCTGCCTATGCCTTCCAGCAGGACACCGACTACCACAAGCAGATGCCGAAAGGAGGGGAGCGGGCATGACCTGGGAGACTGTCATCGGCCTGGAGACCCATGTGGAGCTGGCCACCAGGACCAAGATCTTCTGCTCCTGCACCACCCAGTTCGGGGGCGCGCCCAACACCCACTGCTGCCCGGTGTGCACCGGGATGCCCGGTGCCCTGCCGGTGCTGAACCGCGCGGTGCTGGAGTTCGCCGTCAAGGCGGGGCTGGCCCTGAACTGCCAGATCACCCGGTACAGCAAGTTTGACCGGAAGAACTACTTCTACCCCGACCTGCCCAAGGCCTATCAGATCAGCCAGCTCTACCTGCCCATCGCCCGGGGCGGCCGGGTGGAGCTGCACACCCCGGCGGGGGACAGCGCTGTGGGCATCCACGAGATCCACATGGAGGAGGACGCGGGCAAGCTGGTCCACGACCCCTGGATCGACCAGACCAGGGCGGACTACAACCGCTGTGGCGTGCCCCTTATCGAGATCGTCACAGAGCCGGACTTCCGAAGCGCCGACCAGGTCATCGCCTACCTGGAAAAGCTCAAGGAGACTCTGCAATATTTGGGCGTGTCCGACTGCAAGATGCAGGAGGGATCTCTCCGGTGCGACGTGAACCTGTCGGTGCGCCCCATGGGCAGCACGGAGTTTGGCACCCGCACGGAGATGAAGAACCTCAACTCCTTTAAGGCCATCGCCCGGGCCATCGACTACGAGGCCCGCCGGCAGATCGAGCTGCTGGAGGAGGGCAGGCGGGTGGTCCAGGAGACCCGGCGGTGGGATGAGAACAAGGACGCCACCTACGCCATGCGCTCCAAGGAGAACGCCCAGGACTACCGGTACTTCCCCGAGCCGGACATCCCGCCCATCGAGCTGAGCGAGGAGTACCTGGATGAACTTCGGGCCAGCCAGCCTGAGCTGGCGGAGGAAAAGCGGGCGCGGTATCAGGCCCAGTACGGCCTGCCCGCCTACGACTGCCAGATGATCACCTTGGACAAGGCGCTGGCCGACTTTTTCGAGGAGCTGGTAGAGCTGGGTACACCGGCCAAGCAGGCAGCCAACTGGATCATGGGGGAAGTGCTGGGAGCCCTGTCCACCAAGGGGTTGGAGCCCCGGGACATGAAGCTGACGGCAAAAACCCTGGCCCATCTCATCGCTCTGGTGGGGGCGGGCAAGCTCAACCGGAACACCGCCGTGAAGGTGTTTGAGGCCGTCTTTGACGAGGACGGCGACGTGGATGCCTACGTGAAAGACCACGGTCTGGAGCAGGTGAGCGACGCCGGCGTGTTGGAGGATGCAGTGACCCAAGTTCTCGCCGCCAACCCCCAGTCGGTGGCCGACTTCCAGGGGGGCAAGGAAAAGGCCTTCGGCTTCCTGGTGGGCCAGGTGATGCGCCAGCTCAAGGGCAAGGCCGACCCCAAGCTGGTGAATGCTCTGCTGCGTAAAGCACTGGGCGGGGCGTAAGCCGGGAAAACCAGTGGAAAATCTGCCTTTTATGTGATAGAATTTGCGGGAGCCGGACGGTGGTTTGGCTCCCGCAAAGTATGTTGGAAAGGTGGTGGCCGCCATGGCCATCTGCTATATTTTCGGTTCCGGGGAGTACGGGGCACAGTGGCCCCAAATGGGGGAGGGCGATCTGGTTATCGCCGCGGACGGCGGCTACGCCCAGCTGGAGCGTCGGGGGATTGTGCCTCATCTGCTGGTGGGGGATTTCGACTCCCTGGGCTATGTGCCGCCCCACCCCCACATCATCCGGCACCCAGTGAGGAAGGACGATACGGACACCGCCCTGGCCCTCCGGGAGGGGTGGAAGCGGGGGTTTCGGGAGTTTCACATCTACGGCGGCATGGGAGGGCGGCTTGACCATACCCTGGCCAACCTCCAACTGCTGGTGGGACTGGCCGAGCAGGGCGGCACCGGTTTCCTAGTGGGGGAGGGATCGGTGGCCACCGCCCTGACGGGGGGCACGATCGTCTTCCCGGCGGGCTGCCGGGGCACCCTGTCCGTGTTTGCCGCCAATGGCCCGGCGGAGGGCGTTACCCTGACGGGCCTGCTCTATCCCCTAAAACATGCCCGGCTCACCGGGGATGTGCCTTTAGGGGTGAGTAATGAATTTCTGGACGTGCCCGCCTCCGTCACCGTGGCGGAGGGGACGGTGCTGGTGCTGTGGCGGCCCCAACCCGGGCTGCCCCTGCCGCAGCGGCATTGAGAGAGCGGCAGCTCATAAAAGCATCCCCAGTCCGGGGCTTTCCGCCCGGACTGGGGATGCTGCGTGTTGGGGAAAGGCCCATTGGCGGCGAGGGCCGCATCAGGAAAGACAAAAGCGGGGGCGCCTGAAATGGCGCCCCCGCGATTCCTTAGCCGATGGCAATGGTCGTACTCTTGGGCAGTTCCTTTTTTGCCTGCTTGGGCAGGGAAATCTTCAGGATGCCGTCCTCGTACTTGGCGGACACATCGGTAGATTCCACATCACCCACATAGAAGCTCCGGCTGCAGGCGCCGGCATACCGCTCCTGACGGATATATTTACCCTGCTTATCCTGCTGGTCCCGGTCCAGCCCCTTGGCGGCGCTGACGGTCAGGTAGCCGTCCTTCAGATCCAGCTTGATCTCGTCCTTCTTGAAGCCGGGCAGGTCGATATCCACCTCATAGGTGTTCTCGGTCTCCCTCACGTCGGTCTTCATCAGGTTCTTGGCGTGCTTGCCATATAGGGGATTGCGGCCGCCCCAGACGGGGAAACGCATAAAGTCATCGTCAAAGAAATCATCAAGCAAGTTCTCGCTGAAAATGCTGGGCAACATAAGTCATACCTCCATTCAACACACTTATCCTTTGCCCTTTGGAGGGGAGCCTTTTGCCCCTCTCCCTTGGAACATCTTCAGTATAGCACAAAAATTAGCACTGTCAATAGGAGAGTGCTAATTTTAACAAAAGAACTGAAATTTGTTCACAAAATATCGGATTTTCCGGCGGGGACAGGGGAGAGGCCCGCAGACCGACCTTGCCGCACCGCCTTGACAGGCTGTGCACCCGTCCCTATAATCAGCTTGTACTATGTTCCCAGCCACCGCCTGGAGGCTGGAGCCGGCCGGGCGGCGCGGGTGTGGGCGCGGAGGGTATGGCGTCCAAGCGCTGGGCAGGGGAACCCCGCGAAATGAGGTAAGGTGAGACAACTATGTGGCTTGCGTTTGCGGCGGGATCCGCTTTTTTTGCCGGGATCACGGCGATCCTGGCCAAGTGCGGCATCCGAAAAGCAGACTCCACCGTGGCCACCGCGATGCGTACCATCGTGGTGCTGGCCTTCGCGTGGGGCATGGTGTTTGTGGTGGGCTCCCAGGACCAGCTGGGGGAGCTGGAACCGGCCGCACTGCTGTTTCTCGTCCTGTCCGGGCTGGCCACCGGGGCCTCCTGGCTGTGCTATTTCAAGGCGCTCCAGATCGGCGATATCAACAAAGTTGTCCCCATTGACAAGTCCAGCACGGTACTCACCATCCTGCTGGCGTTCCTTCTGCTGGGGGAGCCCATTGGGCTGTTCCAGGGGCTGGGGGTGGTGCTGATCGGTGCGGGCACCTTTCTGATGATCGAGCGAGAGCCTGCCCCGGCGGGCGGGCGCGCCCGGGGGAAGGGCTGGCTGTTCTACGCCTCCGGCTCCGCCGTGTTCGCCAGCCTCACCGCCATTTTGGGCAAGGTGGGAATCCAGGGGGTGGAGTCCAACCTGGGCACCGCAGTGCGCACCGGCGTGGTGCTGGTCATGGCCTGGGTGATGGTGGCAGTGACAGGGAAGGCAAAGCTGGTGCGGCAGGTACCCAGGGGAGAGCTTGCCTTCATCTGCCTGTCCGGGCTGGCCACCGGGGCCTCCTGGCTGTGCTATTATCGGGCCCTGCAGGATGGGCCAGCCAGCGTGGTGGTTCCCATAGACAAGCTGAGTATCCTGGTCACCGTGGCGTTCTCCCGCCTGGTATTCCGGGAGAGGCTCACCCCCCGGTCCGGATGGGGGTTGGCTCTCATCGTATTGGGGACGTTGGTCCTGCTGGTGTAAAAAAGGGGGAGGCCCCGCTCGCCGTGTGGCGAGCGGGGCCCTCTTTTTTTATGCCTGCAACTTGGCGAAGTGTTCACAGATATGCTCAAACAGCTGGGCGGAGGCGAAGGAATGGTAGCCCTGTCTGCGCCGGATGACGGCGATGTCCCACTGGATACGGGGGGACAAGGGCACGGTGGTCAGCTCGTCGCACAGGTTATGGAGAATGAGGGGTAGGGGCAGCACGGCAATGCACTCGCCCATGGCCACCATCTTGAAGCTGAAACCGGGCATCAGGCTCTTGTAGGCCACGTGGGGGGAGAAGCCCTCCGCTTCGCACATCTGAATGAAGGTGTCATGCAGGGTAGCCGTCTCGCTGAAGGTCAGGATGGTCTCCCCCTTCAGATCCGAGATATGTACGCTGGGCATCCAGGCGAAGGGGTGATCCTTTCGCACCACCAGATGGCACACGTCGGAGACCAGCAGCTGGGTTTCAAACCGGGCGGGGCCTTCAATGGGGAGCATGACCAGCCCCAGATCCGCCCTGCCCGCACCCACGGCGGCGGTCACCAGCTTGGAGCCCTCTTCTACCGCGCTGATGTCGATACCGGGGAACCGCTTGTGGAAGCTGGAGAACAGGGGAGTGAAATACAGATCCAGCAGCACGCCCGGAATGCTCAGCTGCACCGAGCCGGTCTTGACAGAGCGCACGTCCGCCATGGTCTGGAAAATCTCGTCATACCGCAAGAGGAATTCCTGGGCCTGATCGTACAGGATGCGCCCGGCGTCGGTCAGGCGGAAGCTCTTGCTGGTCCGCTCGATGAGCAGGACATTCAGAGATTCCTCCAGCTGCTTGATGGCACGGGTCAGCATGGGCTGGGTCACATAGAGCTGAGCAGCCGCTCGGGTAAAGCTCTTCTGCCGTACCACCTCAAGGAAGTACTTTAATTGCTGAATCTCCATAATTGCCTCCTGTTCCGGTATGTTGTAGTGATTTCATTATATATGGAGGAGGGGATGGATTACCAGAAAAAAGTTGAACAAAATTTCATTTAGTGAATTGTCGAAAAGCGGCAAAAGCATTCTAGGAAAGCATATGAGTATATGGAAAAACTATGATAATGTGAAAAGGGCACAAAAAATCGAGATACGATTATACCATTTTGTGCAATCCATAACCTTTTTGAAATGAACGGGACAAATTCTTCATTTTACAAAACCGCAGGTGCAGGGGTATACTCAGCCCAACAGCGCAGGGCAGCCGCGCTTGCGTTCATCCCGGCAAACGGGAATTTTTATTTCATCAAACGGAAAGGGAGTGGTGGACTATGCCAAAGATTCTCTCAGCACGGGAAGTGGTACGCCAGTGTATCCGCGACGGGGACACCGTCACCTTCGGCGGATTTGCCAGCGGCCTGATGCATCCGGAGGAAATCATGGTGGCGCTGGAGGAGGCGGCGCTGGCCGGGGAGGGGCCCAAGGACCTCACCGTCATTTACGCATCCGGCCAGGGCGACAGCGACAGCCGGGGTCTCAATCACCTGGGTGTGGAGGGCCTGTGCAAAAAGGTGATCGGAGGGCACTGGGGGCTGGCGCCCAAGCTGGGCAAGCTGGCGGCGGAAAATAAGCTGGCCGGCTACAACCTGCCCCAGGGCACCATCGCCCAGCTCTTTCGGGAGATCGCCGCCGGACGCCCGGGCGTCATCACCCACGTGGGTTTGGGCACCTTCGCCGACCCCCGGCTGGAGGGCGGAAAGCTCAACCAGGCCGCCTATGACGCGGGGGACGTGGTGAAGGTGATCGAGTTTGAGGGCCAGGAGAAGCTGTTCTACCCCTCCATGCCCATCCATGTGGCCGTGCTCCGGGCCAGCTACGCCGACACCAAGGGCAACTGCTCCTTCGAGCGGGAGGGCGTCTACGCCGAGACCCTGGCCCAGGCTCAGGCCGCCCGGAACTCCGGCGGTATCGTCATCGTCCAGGTGGAGCGCATCGTGGAGGCCGGCTCGCTGGACACCCGGCTGGTCCGCCTGCCCGGCATCTATGTGGACGTACTGGTGGAGGCCGAGCCGGAGAACCATATGCAGTCCTTTGGCACCCAGTACAACCCCGCCTTCTCCGGCGAGATCCGGGTCCCCCTGGGCTCTCTGGCCCCCCTGCCCATGGGCGAGCGGAAGATCATCGCCCGCCGGGCCGCCATGGAGCTGGTGCCCAACGCCGTGACCAACCTGGGCATCGGCATGCCCGAGGGTGTGGCGGCGGTGGCCGCCGAGGAGGGACTGGAGGGCATGGTGCTGACCACCGAGGTGGGCGCCATCGGCGGTGTGCCCGCCGGCGGCAAGGACTTCGGCGCGGCCACCAATGCCGACTGCGTGCTGGACCAGCCCAGCCAGTTCGATTTCTATGACGGCGGCGGCCTGGATGTGGCCTTCCTGGGCCTGGCCCAGATGGATGCGGCGGGCAACATCAACGTGTCCAAGTTCGGCCCCAAGATCACCGGCTGCGGCGGCTTTGTCAACATCACACAGAACGCCAAGAAGGTGGTGTACTGCGGCACCTTCAAGGCCAGCGGCCTGAAGGTGGACGTGGAGGACGGCAAGCTGCGCATCAACCAGGAGGGCAAGGTGCAAAAGCTCATCCCTCAGGTGGAGCAGGTTACCTTCTCCGGCGCTTACGCCGCCCAGCACGGACAGCCGGTGCTGTACGTCACCGAGCGGGCGGTATTCCAGCTCACCCCAGAGGGCGTGGAACTGAAGGAGATCGCCCCGGGCGTGGACATCCAAAAGGACGTGCTGGACCAGATGGGCTTCGCCCCCATCGTCCGGGACGTGAAGGAGATGGACCCCCGCATCTTCCGCCCCGAACCTATGGGTCTCACCCTGTAAAAGGTGCAGATAAAGAAAGATTGTAGAGGAGGAAAATACGCATGAGTCTATTCGGTATTGTTCTGGGCCTTGTTCTGCTGATGCTGCTGGCCTACCGCGGTTACTCCATCATCTGGGTCGCGCCCGTGTGCGCCATCGTGGTGGCGGTGCTCAGCGGCTACGCCATTCTGGACGCCTACATCGGCGACTACATGAGGGGCATGGCCGACTATGTGTTTGAGTGGTTCCCTGCCTTCTTCCTGGGGGCGGTGTATGGCAAGGTCATGGACATGACCGGCTCTGCCCGAAGCCTGGGCAACGCCCTAGTCAAGCTCATCGGTTCCCGGTTCGCCGTGGCGGCGGTGGTCATCCCCTGCCTGGCCATGACCTACGGCGGCATTTCCCTGTTCGTGGTGGTGTTCGTCATCTACCCCATGGGCTACTCCATTTACCGGGCTGCTGATCTGCCCCGCACCCTGCTGCCCGGGGCCATCGCCACCGGCGCCTTCGGCATCACCATGACCGCCATCCCCGGCACCCCGCAGATCCAGAACATCATCCCAACCCGGTATTTCGACACCACCGCCACGGCGGCGCCCCTGCTGTCCATCGTGGCCGTGATCGTGATGTTCGTCCCCGCCTACGCTTACCTGGAGTGGCGGGCCCACTCAGCTCGGAAGAAGGGGCTGCACTTCGTGCCCGATCCCAAGCACAAGGAAGTGGATCACGGAGAGAAGAACCTGCCCTCCTGGCACTGGGTTACCGGCCTGATCCCCCTGATCGTGGTGGTGCTCATGCTCAACCTGTTCCCCTTCCTGATGGAGAAGTACGCCGCGATTGAATTCACAGCATCCCAGTCCATGGTCATCGCCCTGGTGTGCGGCATCCTGGTGGCCTGCCTGCTCAACCTCAACCAGGTCAAGACCCTGCTGCCCGCCATCAACGAGGGGGCCAACGGCTCCATGGGGGCCATCATGAACACCGCCTGCGCCGTGGGCTTCGGCTCGGTGGTCAAGGTGGTGCCCGGTTTCGCCGTGCTGACCAACCTGGCCCTGAACATGCCTGGTTCCATCCTGTTCTCTGAGGCGGTGGCCGTCAACCTGCTGGCCGGCGCCACGGGCTCGGCCTCCGGCGGTATGTCCATTGCCCTGGAAGCGCTGGGCCCCCAGTTCGCGGATATGGCCGCAGGCAACACCCAGATGCTGGAGGCCCTGCACCGCATCGCCTCCATCTCTTCCGGCGGCCTGGACACCCTGCCCCACAACGGCGCGGTACTCACCCTGCTGGCCGTGTCCAACTGTACCCACAAGGAGTCTTACATCGACATCTGTGTGACCACCTGTATCATCCCGCTGGTGGCCTCTCTGGTCCTGGCCCTGGCCTGGGGTGCGTTCCTGTAATCCTATCCTCTGACAGAAAGGATTTGATTTTATGACAATCCATGAGCTGAAAGTCGGCGACAGCGCCAGTATGGCCAAGACCGTCACCGAGACCGATGTGTACCTGTTTGCGGGCATCACCGGGGATCTGAACCCCGCTCACGTCAATGAGCAGGTCTCCAGCCAGACTCCCTTCGGCGGACGCATCGCCCACGGGATGCTCAGCGCCGGCCTGATCTCCGCAGTGCTGGCCATGAAGCTGCCCGGTCCCGGCACCATCTACCTGGGCCAGGAGCTGAAGTTCACTAAGCCAGTCCGGTTTGGCGACACCGTCACCGCCACCTGCACCGTGAGCGAGATTGTGGCGGAGAAGAACATCGTCAAGCTGGAGACCGTCTGCACCAACCAGAACGGCGAGGTGGTCATCAAGGGCATGGCCACGGTCATGCCGCCCAAGGCGTGACAATCCCCTGTTTCTCTCCATTGCGGTTGACCCCGGGTGTGAAAGCACCCGGGGTCAACCATTTGTGGCAAAAGAGGATGGGATTGCGGCGCAGCCGGGGTCACACCCCGGGAGGAGCATCCCGGCCGTCTTTGCCGGAGGGCGTCCGGCTGAGCCGGGTGAGCACGCTGACGATGCCGATGATCACCAGGATGACCACGAAGATGGCCAGCATGCCAAGGCCCATGACTTCCAGGGCAATGAGGGTGTTTTTCATCGTCAATGCCTCCAATCAGATCAGGGCGGGGATCAGGTTGAGCAGGATGCCGCCGGCCAGCACCGAGCCGATCTGGCCGGAGACGTTGGCGCCGATGGCGTGCATCAGCAGGTGGTTCTGGTCGTCCTCCTGGAGGGCCATTTTCTGAATCACCCGGGCGGACATGGGGAAGGCGGAGATGCCCGCGGCCCCGATCATGGGGTTGATCTTCCCGCCCTGGGGCAGGAACAGGTTCATGACCTTGGCGCACAGCACGCCGCCGATGGTGTCCATGATGAAGCCCAGCAGGCCCAGGCACATGATGAGAATGGTCTGCAGGTTCACAAACTGGTCGGCCTTCATGGAGAAGGAGATGGTAATGCCCAGCAGCAGGGTGATGATATTGGCAAACTCATTTTGCGCGGTCTGGGATAGGGAGGACAGCACCCCGCACTCCCGCAGCAGGTTGCCAAACATGAGAAAGCCCACCAGAGATACGGACATGGGGGCCACCAGCCCGGCGATGATGGTCACGATGATGGGAAACAGGATGCGGGTGGTTCTGGAGATGTTCCGGGGGTTGTAGGGCATGCGGATGAGCCGCTCCTTCCTGGTGGTGACCAACTTGATGGCAAAGGGCTGTACAATGGGCACCAGGGCCATGTAGGAGTAGGCGGCCACGGCGATGGCGCCGATGTAGTTGGAGTTGAAGATCTGGGACACCAGCAGGGCGGTGGGCCCGTCGGCAGCGGCCACGCTGGCGATGGAGGCGGCGTCCAGCAGGCCGAAGCCCAGCAGGGTGGCCACCACCAGGGAGAAGAAGACACCGAACTGGGCGGCCGCGCCGAAGATCATCATCTTGGGGTTGGACAGCAGGGGGCCGAAGTCGATCATGGCCCCGATGCCGATGAAGAGCAGGATGGGCAGGGCCTCGGAGGCCTCGATGGTGGTCTCAAACAGCCACTGGATGATGCCGGGGGCCTCGATGCCCCCCTGGAGGGTCTGGTCCAGCACCCCGGAAAAGGGGAGGTTGACCAGGATGGCGCCAAAGCCCATGGGCAGGAGCAGGGCGGGCTCAAAGCCCTTTTGGATGGCCAGGTAGATCAGCACGCCGCCGATGACATACATGATCAGCTGCTGCCAGGTGATGGCCATAATGCCGGAAAGCAGGAAATCCAACAAATAACACTCCCTTCAGTTGTAAGCCCGTTTCCTCAGTTCAGAACGGCCAGCACCGCGTTGGCGTCCACGCTGTCGCCCTGGCTGACCAGGACCTGGATCACGGCGCTGTCCCGGGGGGCGGTGATCTCGTTCTCCATCTTCATGGCCTCCAGGATCATCAGCACCTGTCCCTTCTTCACCGGCGTGCCCGCCGCCGCCTGCACCGACACGATGGTGCCGGGCATGGGGGCCCTGACCGGCTCTCCGGCAGCCGGGGCCGGAGCGGCGGTGGGAGCCGCCGGGACAGGCGCGGCAGCCTGGACCGGGGCGTGGGCAGGGGTGGGGATGTCGGTCACGCTGAGCAGGGTGGCCTGGGCGTTTTCCACCTCCACCTCGTAGTTTTTTCCGTTCAATGTCACAATATATTTCATGATGTTTTCCTCCGGCCTTAGAGTGGTCTGATAGACGTGACCTGTTTTCCGTTGAAGTCATCCCCCAGGGTGTCGGCCACGATGGCGATGATGAGCGCGGCAGTCTGCTCGTCACAGTTCACCAGCTTGCATTGGGCAAGGATGGGACCGCCGGGGGCGGGGGTGATCGGGGGGACTTGGGTCTCCGGTTGAGCGGCCTGCCCCGGCGCGGCCTGGGCGGCGGCGCGCTTGTTTCGAGCCGAGGACACGATATAGGTGATTACAGCCAGCGCAATGGCCAGCACGGCCAGCACCGCCAGCATGCCCAGCTCGGACAGTCCCAGGGTTTGGGCAATACTTTTTTCCATATGCCTTCACCTCACGCCTTTCGGATGGAATAGGTCACGGTCCGGCTCTCCTTGTCTAGCCGCTTCTGGAAGAAGTTTTTGGCCACCACCGGGAACAGCGCATAGGACAGCACATCCTCCTCTGAGCGGGCCAGCGCTCCGATTTCAGCCTTGCATACCTCGTAGCCCGGCTTCAGGGTGTCGGCGAAGCGGCCCTCAATCACCGGCTCGCCGCCCAGCACCTTCCGGCGCAGTTCCTCGCTGACCGTGCCGGGGGCCCGGCCGTATTCCCCCCGCAGATAGGCCTTGATCTCCTTGGAGACGTTTTTGTACCGCTGGCCGGCCAGCACGTTGGCTACGGCCTGCGCCCCCACCATCTGGCTGGAGGGGGTCACCAGGGGAGGATAGCCCAGGTCAGCCCGCACCCGGGGGGTCTCCTCCAGCACTTCCGGCAGGCGGTCCAGGGCGTTTTGCGCCGTCAGCTGGGCCACCAGGTTGGACAGCATACCCCCGGGGATCTGGTAGGTCAGGGCGTCGGTTTCGGTGGTCATGACGATGGGGGTGAGCAGGCCGCTCTTCAGGGCCCGGGCCTGGATGGGCTTGAAGTAATCGTTGATCTGCTTGAGCAGGTCTTCCCGCAGCCCGGTGTCCAGCCCCATCTCCTTCAGGGCGTAGTGCATGGACTCGGTGGGGGGCTGGGAAGTGCCGCCGGAGAAGCAGGAGATGGCGCAGTCGATGGTGTCCGCCCCCGCCTCGGCGGCCTTGAGCAGCGTCATGGAGGCCAGGCCCGTGGTACTGTGGGTGTGTACCACGATGGGCAGTTTGACATGCTTTTTCAGGGCAGTGACCAGTTCATAGGCCACCTTTGGAGTCATGATGCCCGCCATGTCCTTGATGCACACGCTGTGGCAGCCCATGGCCTCCAGATCCTTACCCAGCTCCACAAAGCTGTCCAGGCTGTGGATGGGGCTGGTGGTGTAACACAGGGCGCCCTGGACCTGGGCGCCGGCCTTCCTGGCCTCGTCCACCGCCACCTCTATGTTGCGCAGGTCGTTGAGCGCGTCGAAGATGCGAATGACGTCAATGCCGTTTTCCACCGATTTTCTTACAAATTTCCGGACAATGTCGTCGGGGTAGTGCTTGTAGCCCAGCAGGTTCTGGCCCCGCAGCAGCATTTGCAGCCTGGTGTGTTTCACATGCTTGCGGATGGTGCGTAGCCGCTCCCAGGGGTCCTCGTCCAGGTACCGCAGGCAGGAGTCGAAGGTGGCCCCGCCCCAGCACTCCAGGGAGGCGTAGCCCGCCTGGTCCATCACCTCCAGAATGGGCTGGAAGTCCTTCAGAGGCATGCGGGTGGCGATCAGCGACTGGTTGGCGTCTCTCAGCATGGTTTCTGTGATATGGATCTTCATGCGCTCACTCCTTCACGTTATATATTGCAAAATATAAAAAATATGCTTGATACATGCTTTTTATGTTGTAGAAAACATACAAAGCGTTCAAGTTATATAATACCATAAACCACACATTTTGCAAGAGAAAGAAGAAAGAATTTGCCAAATTTGTATGGCGGGGCCTGCCGCGCGGAAGGGTGGGGAGCCGTCTTTGGGAGGACGGCCGATCTCTGCGCCTGGTTTTTGGAAAAAGGAGGAGAGCGCCCCGGAAAAACAGCACGGCTCCCGCGGCCTATCTGGCCGCGGGAGCCGCGGGTTCTCTTTGGAGCATTGGGATTTGGCGCTCAGCTGTTCAGATCCACCGCCTGACCGTTGCCGTCGGTACCCTGGGCGGTGGTGCGGTCCACGGTGTACCAGGCGCAGGTGGAGTTGTGGTCCCCCAGGTTCTCATAGACCTGGATGGTCACGGTGCCGTCCTCGTTGGTCTGGGCCGCTGCGGTGAGGTTCTCATTGCCCTGGGCGCCGTTCTGCTTTTTGCAGTAGGCCAGGGCCAGGTCGCACAGCTCCCGGTTGGAGTGGAACTGGAACTGGCCGGAACTCTGCTGGGAGACGTAGGTGAGCCGCTCCGTCGCGCCGTCCTCCCACAGGAAGGTAAGCGTGCCCTCTCCTTGGGTGACGTCACAGGACTGGGAGGAGTCTGCCCCACCCATGGAGAAGGAGGCCTGGTTCCCGTCCAGGATATAGGTGAAGCCAACCCCTGTGCCGTCCTCCAGGCTGGCGGTGCGGCCGGTGGCGCCGTCCGCGTCAAAGAACCAGTACTGCCCCAGGTCGGACAGCCAAGTGCCGGCCTGGAAGGTGGCGCCGGTGGCCTGGGATCCGGAGGTGGAGGGGGATTCAGAGGGCGCTTCTGAGACGCCGGACGCGGGAGATTCCGAACCCGGCTGGGAGGAATCCGCCGGGGTGTTGCCACAGCCGGCCAGGGCCAGGGTGAAGCTGAGGGACAGGGCCAGCAGGCCCACGGTCAAAAACTTGCGACTAAATTTTGTTTTCATGGTAATTTTGGCTCCTTTCGCGATGCCCCGGAAGGGGGCGGGTGCCGGGGCTGGGAACTGGCGGCCCCGGGAGTCTGATTATAGCACGTGGGAGGTGGGAAAACCAATTAAAAATCGTTGAAGGTTTTGATACAAAACGGATACATTGAAAACAAATTGGAAACAAAATCCCCGCCCCGGCACTCAGCCGGGGCAGGGAGCCTCTGATCGAAAAAGCCTTGCAGAGTTTGCACCCGCGGGTGCGAATCCCTCAATGCTTCCGCTGGGAAAGGCTGTGCCTAGTACGACGGCTCAAAGGTCGTCCACCAGGGCGGTACTCTTGGCGTAGGCGGTGCTCTTGGCCTCAAAAAAGTCGGTTTTCACCAGGTTGGCGTTAGAGTACTGGCTCACCCAGGCCATATTCTCCGGCTCGCTGTCGCAGCCCTCAAACAGGCTGCCGTAGCCCAGCCCCGACCAGCGCAGGTTGCCCAGGTATTTGATGTAGTCGGTGACCATGTCCCGGGTCAGGCCGGGGATGTCGTCGCCAATGACGTAGTGGCCCCAGGCGATCTCCTGGCGCACCCCCTCCTCCAGCATTTCCCGGAGGACCTGGACGTTCTCGGGGGTGAACAGCTCGGGGTTCTCCTGCTGCAGCTCGTGGATAATATTGCGAAACAGCCACAAGTGGGTGTTCTCGTCCCGGTTGATGTACCGGATTTCCTGGGCGGAGCCGGGCATCTTGCCCATGCGGGCCAGGTTGTAGAAAAACATGAAGCCGGAGTAGAAGTAGATACCCTCCAAGATGTAGTTGGCCATCATCACCTTCAGCAGAGTGAAAGCGTCCTTATGCTGCTGAAACTCGTTGTACAGATCCCCGATGAAGGTGTTGCGGCGCAGCAGGTGCTCGTCGGTCTTCCACTGGTAGAGGATGTCGTCCCGCTGGGTGGGAGAGCAGATGGTGTCCAGCATATAGCTGTAACTCTGACTGTGGACGCACTCCTGGAAGGTCTGGATGGACAGGCACAGGTTGACCTCGTTGGCGGTGACGTACTCGCCGATGCAGGGCAGGTTGGCCGTCTGGATGGAGTCCAGGAACACCAGGAAGCTGAGGATCTTGTCGTAGGCGGTGCGCTCGGGGGCGGACAGATTGGGGTAGTCCTTCACGTCCTGGGCCAGGTTGATCTCCTCGGGGATCCAGAAGTTGTTCATGGCCTGGCGGTACCAGTCGCTCACCCAGGGATAGCGCAGGTTATTGAAGTCGTTGAGGTTGGTGGTGTTGCCGCCGATCATTCGGCGCAGGCGCACCTCGGTGTCGCCGGTGGGGTTGAACAGGGGCTTTTTCTTCAGTTCTGCCATGATGTTTCTCCTCTCCGCCCGCGCGTCAGGACGCGCAGCTCTCGCACTCCTCCACCTCCAGGGACTTGGAGCGCACGTAGTAGATGGTCTTCACCCCGCTGCGCCAGGCCAGCAGGTACAGATCCAGCACCTGGCGCATGGTAAAGTCGTTGGTGATGTAAAGGTTCATGCTCTGGGCCTGGTCCACATGGCGCTGGCGCGCCCCGCAGGCCCGCACGCTCCAGCTCTGGTCGATGAGGTGGGCGTTCTTGTAGTACCAGTAGGTGGCGGGGGACAGCTCGGGGGCCACCCGGGGGAGCATGCTGCCCTTCTTCTCCTCCAGGAAGAAGCGGTTCATCACCGGGTCCAGCCCGGCGGTGGTGCCCGCGAGAATGCTGGTGCTGGAAGTGGGGGCCACGGCCAGCAGGTAGGCGTTGCGCATGCCCTGGCGCGCCACGGTGGCGGCCAGCTCCCGCCACTCGGGAGAGGAGTAGCCCCGCTTTTCAAAATAGGCCCCCGTCTGCCAGTCGCTGCCCTCAAAGTAGGCGTAGCTGCCCTTCTCCCCGGCAATGGCGGTGGAGGCGGCGATGGCAGCGTGGTTGATGCGCTCAAACACCCGGTCGGCGAAGGCCAAGTGTTCCTCGCTCTCCCAGGAGATGCCCCGCTTGGCCAGCATGTGGTGGTAACCGCTCACCCCCAGGCCGATGCTGCGGTAGCGCCGGTTGGTGAGCTTGGCGTAGGGCAGGGGGTAGAAGTTCAGGTCGATGACGTTGTCCAGGGCCCGCACCACGGTGCCCACCAGCTCATGGAGGTAGGCGTCGTCCTCCACCGGGATGTTGCCCAGCACCAGGGAGGCCAGGTTACACACCACGAAATCCCCGGGCCGGGTAATGGTGACCACCACCGTGTCCCCGTCCTGGGTGCGCACTTCGGTGGAGACGCTCTCGATGGGGGACATGTTCTGGGCGATCTCGGTGCACAGGTTGGAGCAGTAGATGATACCTTTGTGGCCGTTGGGGTTGGCCCGGTTCACCGCGTCCCGGTTGAAGGTGAAAGGGGTGCCCGTCTCCACGGCGGACTTGAGCACCAGACGGATGATCTCCTTGACGGTGACGGTGCGCTTGGAGATGCGGGGATCGTTCACACACTCCAGGTAGCGCCGCTCCCACTCTTCCCCATAGTAGTCCTCCAGGGCGTAGCCCTTGACAGCGAGCACCTCGTGGGGGCACAGAAGGTGCCAGGGCTGGTTGAGATCCTCCTGGGCCAGACGCCAGAACAGGTCGGGATAGCACACCGCGGGGAAGATGTCGTGGGCCTTCATCCGATCGTCGCCGTTGTTGGTGCGCAGCTGGAGAAACTCCGGCAGGTCCTTGTGCCAGGCGTCCAGGTACACCGCCGCCGCCCCCTGGCGCATGCCCAGCTGGTCCACCGCCACGGCGGTGTCGTTGACCAGCTTGATCCACCGGATCACGCCGCCGGCCGCCCCCTCAAAGCCCCGGATGCTGCCACCTGTGGCCCGCACCTTGCCGAAGTACAGCCCCATGCCGCCACCAAATTTGCTCACCTGGGCAAAGTTGTCGATGGAGCGGTAGATGCCCTCCAAACTGTCGGGCACGGTGTCGATGAAGCAGCTGGACAGCTGGTGGTAGGGCTTGCGGGCGTTGGACAGGGTGGGGGTGGCCATGGTCACCTCCATTTTGCTGAGCATATCGTAGAATTTTTTCACCCAGCCCAGCCGGTCGGTTTTCTCCTCCATAGCCAGGTGCAGGGCGATGCCCAGGTACATTTCCTGGGGAGTCTCCAAGGGCACCCGCTGGTGGGTGCGGATGACATAGCGCTTGAGCAGCAGGTCCAGCCCCGCATAGGTGAGCAGTTTGTCCCGCTCCGGGCGGAGAAAGCGCGCGGCCTGCTCCAGCTCCTGCTGGGAGTAGTGCTCCAGGATGTAGGGGCCGTACAGCCCCTCATCGGTGAGGTAGCGCAGCTTGTCATAGAAGCTATGGATGCCCCGCCGCGCCAGTTCCCCGTCCAGCTCCTGCCCGAAGCGGTAGCTGAGCAGGCGGGCGGCGATGAACTCCCACCGAGGGGCCTGCTGGGTGGTGAGCTCCACCGCCGCCTTCACCAGCGCGCCCAGCGCCTCCTGCCGGGACATGCCGTCCTTTCGGAAGCTGGAGAATTTACCGCTCAGGGCGGTGAGGGAGTACGCCTCCTGGGGAAAATCCCGCTGGATGTCCATCAGGCACGCCTCCAGTCCGGGATCCCCCACCCCGTCGGCCAGCGCTTTGCGGGCCGCACGCAGCTGGGAGCGGTTCTGCCGGTACAGAATATAGCTCTTGGCTACGGCGTAAAAGCCGCCTGCCATCAGCACCTGCTCCACCTGGTCCTGGATGGCCTCCACCGTGTGGGGGCCATCCCCCATGGCCTGTTCCACGGCGTGGAGCAGCCCCTGCAAGGTGTCCCCATCCCAGGCCTGCCCCACGCTGACAAAGGCCTTCTCCATGGCCGCAATGATTTTTTGGGCGTCATAGGTCTGTACGGCGCCGCTTCGCTTGATCACTTCCATCTGCCCACCTGCTCTCTGTGTTTGATTTGCCGGAACGCGCCTGGCGACTGGGAACGCGCTGGCCGCGGGTCCCCGCACCGCGGGGAGAAAATGTTGACGTAACAGGCATTATACACTAGATATAGATTCTTTGCAAGCGGTAAAGCGCAAAATGTTGACCAGAGTGTCTGGGACAATTTTGTATTTTGGGACGTGGCAGGAAGCTGGAGGATTTCCTCCTCACCCTGCGGGCTGCCCTTGGCTTTTTTCCCCGGGGATGGTATAATGTCCGGGAAACAGCAGGCAAGGGAGGCACAGATATGGCGGAGAAACAGGGGATTGCTCTGACCCGGATCCCAGGGATTGGCCAGGCCCGGGCGGGCAAGCTGGCCAAGCTGGGGCTGGAGCGGCTGGAGGATCTGCTGGACTACTTCCCCTCCCGCTATGAGGACCGCCGGGGGGTGTACACCGTCCGGGAGGCCCCGGTGGGGGAGAGCTGCTGCATCTGCGCCATGGTGGCCCACACGCCCACCCTCTCCCGCATTCGCAAGGGGCTGGAGCTGGTGAAGGTGCAGGCGGTGGACCACACCGGGGCGCTGAACCTGACCTTTTTCAACCAGGCCTATCTGAAGGATACCCTGCGCCCGGGGGAGAGCTATGTGTTTTACGGCCGGGTGGAGGCTCTGGGGCGGAGACGGTCTATGACCAACCCGGTCTTCGAGCGGGAGGGGGCGGGCCAGGTGACGGGCCGCATCCTGCCCATCTATCCCCTGACGGCGGGGATCACCAACCGCTTGGTGGCGGACCTGGCCCGGCGGGCCCTGGAGCTGTACGCCCCCCGGCGGGAGGAGACCATCCCCGAGCAGGTGCGGCTGGCCCACAGCCTATGCCAGGTGGAGTTTGCCTATCAGAACATCCATTTCCCCGAGAATTTTGAGGCGCTGGAGATCGCCCGCCGCCGGATGATCTTTGAGGAGCTGCTCACCCTCACCTGCGGCATGGCCCTTTTGAAGGACCGCCGGGGCCAGGGGGCGGGCCGTGTCCTGTGCCGGGGCAGCGTGGACGAGTTCGTCCGGCTGCTCCCCTTCGCCCCCACCGGGGCCCAGCGCCGGGCCATGGAGGACATGGCTGGGGATCTGGCTTCCGGACGGGCCATGAACCGGCTGGTCCAGGGGGACGTGGGTTCGGGCAAGACGGCGGTGGCCGCCTTTGGGGCCTGGATGTGCGCCCAAAACGGCTGCCAGTGCGCCCTGATGGCCCCCACTGAGCTGCTGGCTGAGCAGCACGCCAAAACCATGGACGAGATGCTCTCCCCCGCCGGGGTGCGGGTGGGGCTGCTCACCGGGTCGGTGAAGGGGGCGGCGAGAAACAGTTTGCTGGCCGCCTTGACGGCGGGAGAACTGGACTTGATCGTGGGCACCCATGCCCTGTTCTCCCAGGGGGTGGAGTACGCGAACCTGGGGCTGGTCATCGCCGACGAGCAGCACCGCTTCGGCGTGGCCCAGCGAGCGGCCCTGGCCGCGAAAGGGGCCACGCCGGGGGCCCCATCGCAGATGGGGCGCCGCGGAAGCGGCGAAGGCGGGGGGAATTCATTTTCCCCCGCCGCAGATGAAACCGGCTTGGGGGTCCCCGCTTCGGCCTACCGCAGTGGGGAGGCCCAGCGAGCGGCCCTGGCCGCGAAAGGGGCTGATATAGGCCATGCCCTCCAAACACATATGCTCGTCATGTCCGCCACCCCGATCCCCAGGACGCTGGCCCTCATCATCTACGGGGATCTGGACGTATCCGTGATGGACGAGCTGCCCCCCGGCCGCACCCCCGTGGCCACCTATGTGGTGGGGGAGGACAAGCGGCAGCGCCTGTACGGCTTTGTCCGGGCTCAGGCGGCCCAGGGCCGGCAGGTGTACATCATCTGCCCGGCGGTGGACGAGGGGGAGGCCGGCCCTCAGTGGGGGCAGGAGGAGGGCTCCGCCATGGACCTGAAAGCGGTGACCACCTACGCCAAAGACCTCCAGGCAAAGGTATTCCCCGACCTGCGGGTGGGGCTGGTCCACGGCAAGATGAAGAGCAAGGAGAAGGACGCGGTTATGACTGCTTTTGCCGCCGGGGAACTGGATGTGCTGGTATCCACCACCGTCATCGAGGTGGGGGTGGACGTGCCTAACGCCGCCCTGATGATCGTGGAGAACGCCGACCGCTTCGGCCTTTCCCAGCTCCACCAGCTGCGGGGCCGGGTGGGCCGTGGCAAGCACCAGTCCTACTGC
>DVKM01000014.1 GCA_018716015.1 Candidatus Enterenecus stercoripullorum
CACTTCTTGCTCCGGCTCATAGGTCGTGCTCCGGGGGCTTCTTCTGCTGAACCTTGTCCGGGGGCTTGCGCTCGACGGACTCCCGTTTGGCCTCCGCCAGCCGCTCCCGGATGGAGGGCTTTTTCTCCGGCGTGGTCCTGCGCGCCTCACCCTGGGCCTTCTCCAGCTCCTCGCCCCTGTGGCCGTTGTTCAGCACCCCGTCGATCATCCCGTAGTCGTCCTCCAGGGTCATCTCTGCGGTGCGCAGAGGGTTCTCCGGCTCCACCGGCAGGGCGATGATCTGCCCGTTTAAACTGATGAACTGCTCCGGCTGCTTGAAGTGTTCCGTGTACTTCTGCACCTGCTCCGGGGTCAGGGAGGTGAAGCTGTCCTCACTCAGCCCCACCACCAGGAAGGTGCCGGCCATGATGTCGTAAATCTCTCCATGCTCATCCCGCAGGCCCCGGTTCAACTCCAGGCCGATGAGCTTGTATGTACCTTGTTCAGAAAGTCTATGGATGTCATGGCTTTACTCCTCAAACTCGCCCTCGATTACAGGGACGCTTACTTCCTCTGTTTCTTTACTGGATGGGGAATAGTCCGGCCCAGCACCCGGCCTCCTCCTACGGCGTTGGCCCCCTCGTAGATCAGAAACTCCGCGCCGTCGGCCAGAGGGCCATAGTCCACGGTATCCGGGTAGAGGGGCTGGGCGTTGCCCAGCGCCGGTTCATCAAAGGCGCACTCGCTTCCATCCAGAAAACACACACCCAGATAGTCGGCAGTCCCCTTTACCACGAAGTGGGGGCAGTATTTCCCGCCGATCAGACTGGGGGGCGCCTTTCGTTTTCCGCTCCAGAAGGTGACCTCCACATGGAGCACCGCTTGGTTTTCATCTGCCCCGATCATACGGCATTCCTCCTATCCCACAATGGTGGTTTCCTTGACGGCCAGATTGTCGTAATCCATGGCAATCAGCTTCTCAGCGGCCTCTGGGGTACACATGAACCAAGTGCTCTCACCCCAGGCATCCAGCCTTGTGATGGTGAAGAAGTCGGTTTCGGCGGGAGTGGGATTTCTGGCGTCAAGATAGTGGTCGGAGTAGAGGTACATCAGATCCACCTCCCGCTCCGGCAGCCACTTCTTGTTGGCGATCAGAGTGCGGAACTCCTTTGCGGGCTTCAGATTTTGCATGGACTGGACACCGTGGACCAGCACCGGCAGGGACTGGGCGGTAAAGCCATATTTTTTGAAAAATGCGTGGATGAACTTTTCTTGGAGCGAAGAGTGCTCGTCGTCACAGCGGTCCAGGTAGTCGCACACCAGCCCCCACCACTTTGGCCCCTCCAGCCCCAGAGCGAACACGGCGAAGGTGCCAGGCAGGGCGCAGATCTCATCGGAGAGGTTTTGGTACACCTCATCCTCCTGCATGGCAAGCCGGGCATAATTCTCCATTCGGACATGGAGGCGCGGGTACCGCACCGCGCAGGCAAACAGCTGGTTGACGCCCTTCTTGGGCAGGCCGGGAATGGGCAGGTAAATCTTCTCCGGCCCGCGAAACTCGATGGAGTAGCTACGGGGGAACTCCGGCTGCTCCAGCACCTCAACTAGATAGCTCAATGCCTCGTCGCAGCACCCCTCGGTGCAGTCCCTGGCGGTGATGCGGATGGTGGCAAAGGCGTCGTTGGCCGAGGCGGTCAGGTGTTTCGTTTTCCGCTTTTGGATGTTGGGCGGCAGTTTGCCGCTGCCGCCCGTTTTCAGCTCCTTTACCATGTCGGGGCGGAGCTGGGAAACCAGGCCGAGGATATGCTCAGTGGTGAGGTACTCAAAGCTCAGCCCATACACGGTATAACAGACCGCCACATAGCAGGCAAAGCGCAGCAGGCCTTCATCCACATCCTCCGGGCGCAGCTCCGGCCACACGGTGCAGGGCGGAAAGGCCGTAAAGAAATCCTCCCGCTCCCCAACCACAAAATACCGGTCCCGCACCTGCTTTTCGATGTACTGCCGCAGCGTATGGTCGATCTCCCGCCAGCCCACCAGCCGCCGCAGGGCGTCACAGAAGGCTACCGCCTCCTCATGGGGAAAGCCCTTCAAGGGCAACTTGGACAGATACCGCTCCAGCAGCTGATCCGGGAGAAACGGAGTTCCATTGTGGTTCCGCACCACGGTCGGGAAGCCGGAATGGTTTTCTTTGGCGGTTCCATCCAGCACATCCTGAATGCACCGATCGGCGTGTGCCAGCACTTCGGGGTCTGTATCTGGTTTGTGGATCAGATAATAGCGGCCATGTACGCCATCTCGTTTCGGTAAACTCATATCGGTTCTCCTCTCAGGTCTGCTGGTGCTGCATGGATACGATCTGGCAGTCCGGGCAGAACTCGATGTAGAGCGTGCCCTCCGCGCAGTCGAATACTGTATCCCACTGGATCTGGGCCAGGTATTTCATGGGCTTTCCGCAGTGGGGGCAGGTGGTGTACTCCGCGTCCTGCACCCAGTTGGCAAAGCCGCCGACGGTGTTCACATCCTCGCTGGCGCAGCCGTAAAACAGGGGCACAGGCGCCCTGCCCAGCACAAAGGGATTTTCGGTGAGGGCCTTGTAGTCCTCGGGACTGACATAGCAATCCGTCTTCTCCGCCCCGTCAAAGAGCTCCGACGGGAAGATCTCCACGCCGCCGTCCAGGGTAAAACTGTTAAAGGCTGGACCTTTCAAAAATCCCACACAGTTAGGGCAGCAGGTGGCCGTCAGGATGCCATCCAGCCCCAGGAACCTCAGCCGCTCGTCCCGGCCGTCCAGCACCAGCATGTCCACCATCCGCCCGCCGCAGTGGGGGCAGGTGTCCTCTCGTGGCCGGCCGATGCGGACAGGGGATGCCTCGCCGGGTGCGCCCTTGACCATGGGATAACAGGTGTTGAAGTTGAGCTGCATCCGGCGGCCCTCTTTGTCAAAGGTCCAGCCGCCGGTCTGCGCATAGATGGACGGGTCCACATAGAGGCCCTTGCGCCAGGGCCGGGGAT
>DVKM01000015.1 GCA_018716015.1 Candidatus Enterenecus stercoripullorum
CGTACCACATAGCCGCCTCCGAAATCGACATATCGAAAATTTATTTTATAATAAGTCTTGACAGACGCCCGCTCCTGGGTTACGATAATGTTGCGGAACTGTCTAATCAAAAGTTACGGTAAGTCTATCACCGCAAGGGCAATTTGTCAATGGAAAAACAGCCGCAAAGTCACTGCACCTTGACAAGGGAATACCCATCACCAGAGACGATACTCTCCGGAGAAGTAATGCCAGGACGCTGCCATCGGAAAAGCAGTTGAGCAAACCCAGGGGAAGAAAACGCTGTGAAGGTCAGACAAGGCCGCAGGGCAGGAACGGGTATGGTGTATGGCAAGCAATCGATCTACAAAGGAGGACACACATGACAGTTTCGAACATCCGGAAAACCGCCGCAGCAGTCCGGCGGTCAGCTGTGTTTCGGAACACACAACGTGAATCTGTGTTTCGTCCGACAGAGAGGCCTCCGAAACGCAGGAAATTTTCTCTGAATTTTTTCTCGGAGGGAACTAATTTTGATCGTATCCAACTATAAGCACTATGAGGAACTACCCCTGTTCCTCAACGCAAAAACCGTGGCTAAGGTATTGGGCATGTCCATCTCCACCGCCTACGAATTGTTCCACGAACCCGGCTTCCCCACGCTGCGCGTGGGCAGCCGAATGGTGGTCCCCAAGGAGAAGTTCATCCAGTGGGTAGAGCTGCAGTCGGGAGGTGACGCCACATGAGCCGGCAGACCTGGACAAAGCGTGACCCCATCAAAAACTACTTTCCCCTCCCCAACGAGATCTACTCTCTGGGACTATCCCCCGGTGCGGTGGTAGTCTACGGCTACCTGATGCGCCAGGAGGACCGGAAGACCTACCAGTGTCTGGCCAGCTACCGAACGATTGGGGAGGCGGTGGGAATGAGCGTCAACACAGTGCGCAAATACGTAACCGAGCTGGAGGACCGGGGTCTGATCCGAACAGAACGCACCACTGTCACCACCTGGGACGGCCGTACCCGCAACGGCTGTCTCCGCTACCACATCCTGCCCATCCAGATGTCCATCAACCAGTTTTATGAGGGGCAGCTCCAGGAAGCTGAGCGTGCAATGGAGCAGTGGAAGGCAGCTGAACGTCTGAATCAGCACACAAAGCGGGGAGGTATATGACCGTGTGGCACAAGCTCATGGACGCACTTCTGGAATCGGACACGCTTCTGGCCGCCAAACGTACAGCAGACATCAAGAGATACACCGTCCGGCGCTGGCAGAAAATCCACGGCACGCCCCTGGACGCACAGCAGGTCCAGCTCTATCTCTGCGACGTCCGGCACGGAGACCTCACCCAGGAACAGCGTTTGTTCGTGAAACAGTGCCAGGAGGAGATAGACGCATGTTACCGGTCGGCTCTTTTTCGACTTCTGGTATCGGGAGAGATAGTGCGGCTACACTTGGCCTCTGACATCGGAGAGGCCGCCGCTCTCCTCTCCCCTGCCGTCCCGGCCGCCTCTGAGCCGTGATCGCCTCGTGCGGCCGCCTGTACCCCTCCGTGTGCCCTTTTCTCCCACAGCAGGGGCCGGGATACCCCCGGCTCCTGTCCCCCAGTTTTCCGCCGGATTTGCGGAGATTTGGGCCGTTGGATTTGAGTACAAGGAAAAAGGGGCGGACACCTGTCCGGTGCCTCCCGCCCCGAAAACGCCGGACCCGCAGGGCGGGCCGGCGGTACCGGTCACAGCGTCGCTTTTGGCACTCTGGTACCCAATACCGGTGCGGCAGCCAGCCAAAACTCCAGAAAAATCAAGGGGTTCCGAAGGTACACCCTTGGTACCGGGGAGGTGAATCTATCCTATGTCCGAAAAACGCGTTAAGGCGGGAATCGCCCTGACCCCCAAGCACCTGAAACTGTGCGACGAGAACCTGACACGGGCCGGCGTCCGCTCCCGCAACAGTTTTGTGGAACGGGCCATTGAGTTCTATGTGAACTATCTGCTCACCCAGGAGCTGCCCCAGCTCCACAGGGACGGCTTTGACACAAACCGATTCGAGACCCTGTGCAAATCCCTGGGAACAGGCCAGTACAAGATGGCGGTAGAGCTGGCCACGGTGGCCCGTCTGCTGTCCACAATTCTGAACACCAACAGTGAGGAGCTGCGCTGGATTCGGGAGGACAGCGCCCAAGAGGTCAAGAACCTGGGCAGCGTGCCAACCTTCCAGAAGTGCTGGCAGCGCCAAATACAGGGCCGCCCCTTCACAGAGTAAAACCGCACACGAGCAAGCCGCCTCCCGCACCGGCGGGAGGCGGCTCGCATATCGGAATCAAGTTCAACGAAGTGAGGAATCCGCCTGCGGCAGGACAACCTCGTCTCCACTGGTTCCGCCCACATAAAACTCCGCCAAATTGTCCAGCCGCAGGCAGGCCAGACGGCGGTGGACCGCCTTCATGCTGCCGCAGCCGCAGTCGATGTCGAGGATTCCGTCTCCGTGCCAGATGGAGAAGTCCTCGTCAGGCCTGTCTGTGAGGAACACCGTAGGCGTGTGGCCAACGATGCAAATGGTGTCCGGATAGGGGCTTCTGCTGTCTGGCTCCACCCGGCCCCAGATACGGGTGTCGTGGTCCGCTCCCGGGCACCCATGCACCAAGTGGAATTTCTGCTCGCCCACTGTCAACTCCAAATGGTCCGGCAGGTCGGAGAGGAAGTGCAGGATCTCGTTGCGCTCTTGATGCGTCCGGTGGTAGAGCAGTTCCCGGTAGGTGGACGAGCCGCCATTCATCCGCCAGAGGTCCCGGGCACCAAACTCGTTATGGGTTCCTAGAGTACTCAGGCACATCTGCTCGTGGTTGCCCAGGAGCATGGTCATATTGGATTCCTCCATAATCCTCCGGAGGATGTCCACCCCCAGGGCGCCCCGATCGATAACGTCCCCCAGGATGTACAGATGGTCCTCGTCAGAAAAATGGATCAGATCCAGCATCCGCTCAAATTTATCCAGCTCGCCGTGTATATCCGACATACAGTAGATCACCATCTGCACCTCCTGCCTGAGAGAATGTAATGGCATCTTACCATAGTGTCCGCCTGGTTACAAGTGGTGATCGAGCGGACCCGCCGGCTCCCGCCCCGGCAGATGATAACTTTCTGAAAACAGTTGCGGTTGGGGGTGGCTATTGGGAGGAAGTTCGGGTATTGTGTGTTGCTGACAAGGAGGCAGCACACATGCGAGACACACTGGAAAATCTGTACTTTGGAAACATCACCCCCAACGATCAGACGATCAAATCGGGGACAGCCCTGAAGGAAGCCATGGAGCAGTCGGCGGAGTGCGAGGAAAAGCTCACCGCTCTGTTGGAAGGTAAGGAAAAAACTCTTCTTCTGCGGCTCCTCAACGCGGAGAACGAAGTCTGCAGTACCATGGCCCTGGAGAACTTCATCCTGGGATTTCGGCTTGGGATGCAACTGACCGTTGAGGGTCTGCTGGGCAGCGACGACGGCAGTCTGATCGAACCCAATAAGGAGGGATAGCCTATGGCAAAACGCAGGCCGTCCGGCGACGGCATGGTACGAAAGCGGGAGGACGGCCGCTGGGAGGGCCGCATCGTGGTGTGCCACA
>DVKM01000016.1 GCA_018716015.1 Candidatus Enterenecus stercoripullorum
AAGGGATCTTCCCTTTGCCGGGGTGGACCCGGAACTGCTGGTGGGGCTGGAGGCCACTAGGGGGCGGGCCCTGGAACTGCTGCAAGACGGCAGTCTCGGGCTGTGGCAGCGGCTGGCCCGGCTACTGGAACTGGCCGGCCGGTGTCAGGACGCTGTGGATTTTGGCCTGTACGAGGAGCTGGCCCGGTGTGCCCCGGGACCAGTGGAGACGCAAGCGCCGGCCTCCCTCCAGCCCCTGTGCGCCGCCCTGATGGAGGCCTGCGCCCATCTGGAGCCCCTGCGCCCCACGTGGCCCACGCTGCTCCGGCGGAGCGAGGAGAGGCTGGCGGCCCTGGAAGAGGAAGGGTATCAGGCGGCCCGTTCCCGCTTTGAGATGGAAAACCCGGAATGGGAGCGCCATCTGGCCAACCTGGCCTGCTACCTGGTGTTCCGCCATTGGAACAAGACGGTGAACGACGACCTGCTCTACGGCCGGGCGGCCCTGGCGGGGGCCGCCTGCCTGCTGATCTACCACCTGATGTTGGTGCGGTGGCTGGAGGGCGGGAGCCTGACTCAAGGAGAGGAAATTGCCCTCTGGTGCGCCTTCAGCCGGGAGGTGGAGCATATGGAGGAGAACCTGGCCGCTCTGACCCAGGCGTTCTACGATGTGGAGCGGTGGCCCTTTCTTTCCGCCTTTGCCGGGTAGCCGGGGCACTGAGCCGCCTGCCCCCGCCGCCCTCCGGCGGCGGGGGCAGAGAAAGGGGGGATAAAACCCTTGACAGGCGAAGCGGAAAGAGGTATACTCTCAAAAAGAGCCCAAGGGGCTCCTCTTTATCATCCATTTGCTTTGTTGCATGAAAGTGATAAAGTGACAGATCAAAGAATTTGGAGGAAATCAGAATGAAGACAAGGAAGCGTTTGCTTGCCATGCTGATGGCCCTGGCCATGGTGTTTGCCCTGGCGGCCTGTTCAAATGGAACCGGTGAAACCAGCGACCCCGGTGCAGACAGCTCCGCCGCCGGCGGGGAAGGGGAGGCCTATGTGGTGGGCATCTGCCAGCAGGCCACCCACGACGCCCTGGACGCCGCCACCCAGGGCTTCAAGGATGCGCTGACCGAGGCCTTTGGGGAGGGTGGCGTGACCTTCCGAGAGGGCAATGCCGCCAATGACTTTACAAACAGCGGCACCATCGTGAACGGCTTTTTGGCCGAGGGGGTGGACCTGATCCTGGCCAACGGCACCACACCGCTCCAGGCAGCCGCCGCGGCCACCGCGGACGTCCCCATTCTGGGCACTTCCGTCACCAACTACGAGACCGCCCTGGGCACCGTGGGGGCCAACGTCTCGGGCACCTCCGACCTGGCCCCCCTGGATGAGCAGGCGGCCATGATCCAGGAGCTGTTCCCTGACGCCCAGACCGTGGGCCTGCTCTACTGCTCCGGCGAGCCCAATTCCGTCTACCAGGTGGACACCATTCAGGGCTACCTGGAGGATATGGGCTACACCTGTGAGCAGTACGCCTTCACCGACGCCAACGATCTGCCCGCCGTGACTCAGACCGCCTGCGACGGCTCCGACGTGATCTACATTCCCACGGACAACACCGCTGCCAACAATACCGAGGTCATCGCCAACGTGGTGATCCCCGCCGGGGTGCCTGTGGTGGCCGGCGAGTCTGGCATCTGCAAGGGGTGCGGTGTGGCCACCCTGTCCATCAGCTATTACGACCTGGGCTACACCACCGGCGAGATGGCCGCCCAGATCCTCACCGGCGAGGCGGACATCTCCGAGATGGAGATCCAGTACGCCCCGGTCACCAAGCTGTACAACGCCGCCAACTGCGAGGCTCTGAACCTCACCATGCCTGAGGGCTACCAGCCCATCGAGTAAGGCTTCGTCAGGCGTAAAAATTCCCCGGCTCGGTTGAGAGCCGGGGAATTTTTTGCCTTTGTTCGGGCGGCTGGAGCAATTTATCCCAGCAGCAGCTTGTCGTCCGCCTCGTCGGAGCCGGTGGCCTGACCAAATTTCGCTAAAAGGTCCTCCACAGTGAGCTTCTTTTTCTCCTCGCCGGCAATGTCCAGCACGATCCGGCCCTCATACACCATGATCAGCCGGTTGCCGTGAACGATGGCGTCCCGCATGTTATGGGTGATCATCAAGGTGGTCAGATGGTCCCGCTGGACGATCTTTTCGGTGGCGTCCAGCACCTTGGCGGCGGTCTTCGGGTCCAGGGCGGCGGTGTGCTCGTCCAGCAGCAGCAGCTTGGGCTTGACCAGGCTGGCCATGAGCAGGGTGAGGGCCTGGCGCTGGCCGCCGGAGAGCAGCCCCACCTTGGCGGTCAGCCGGTCCTCCAGCCCTAGGTCCAGTACCTGGAGCAGCTCCTGGTATTCCGCCCGCTCGGCCCGGGTGATGCCGGGGCGCAGGGTGCGCCTGGCGCCCCGGCGGCGGGCCAGGGCAAGGTTTTCCTCAATCTGCATGGTGGCGGCGGTGCCGGTCATGGGGTCCTGGAACACCCGGCCGATGTATTTGGCCCGCTTGTGCTCCGGCAGCCGGGTTACGTCCACCCCATCGATGGTGATGGCGCCCGCGTCGGGGAAATAGGTGCCGGCCACCGTGTTGAGCAAGGTGGACTTACCCGCGCCGTTGCCGCCGATGACGGTGACGAAGTCCCCGTCGTCCAGGTGGAGGGAGACGTTGCGCAAGGCAGTTTTTTCATTGATGGTGCCCGGGTTGAAGGTCTTGCTGACCCCTTTGATATCAAGCATGGCTGGTCCCTCCCTTCCGCAAATGCTTGGAAAAGTATCTGCCCTTCCAGTGGGGGATAGCCAGGAAGATGGCCACCACCAGGGCGGTGAGCAGTTTTAGATCGGTGGACTCCAGGCCCAGCCGGAGCACCAGAGTGATGACCGCGTAGTAGATGATGGCGCCGATGACGGCGGACAGCAGCTTCAGGGCGAAGTTGCGGAATACCTTGCTGAGCAGCACCTCGCCGATGATGACCGCAGCCAGGCCGATGACGATGGCGCCCCGGCCCATATCGTTGGTGGAGCTGCCCTGATACTGGGCCAGCAGGGCCCCGGACAGAGCCACCAGGCCGTTGGACACCACCAGGCCCAGCACCTTGCCGAAGCTGGTGTTGATGCCCTGGGCCTGGGCCATGGCCTGGTTGGCGCCGGTGGCCCGCAGGGCGCTGCCCAGCTCGGTGCCGAAGAACCAGTACAGCAGGGCGATGACCACCAGGGTGACGGGGACCAAAAGGACCAGGGGGTTTTCCAGACTGGTATACCGGATGTACCGGGAGGAAAGGAGCAGCTGGTCGTTGTCCACGCTCAGAGCCAGGGTGGCCTTGGTGGCGGCATTGGGATCCCCGATAGCCATGATACGCAGGTTGATGGAGTATAGGGCCAGCTGGGTGAGGATGCCGGCCAGGATGGCAGGGATACCGCAGGCGGTGTGGAGCAGGCCGGTGACCAGCCCGGCCAGCATGCCGGCCAGGACCGCCGCCAGCAGGGCCAGCCAGGGGTTCCAGCCCATGGTGATGCACACCGCGCACACCGCGCCGCCTGTGGTGAGCGAGCCGTCCACCGTCAGGTCGGCGACGTCCAGAATGCGGTAGGTGATGTACACCCCGATGGCCATGATACCCCAGATCAGGCCCTGGCCCACCGCGTTGGGCAGGGAGTTGAAAAAGGAGAGCAGGAAATCCATGAACATTCCTCCAATGCTCTAAAGGGATAAAGTTAAGGACTTTTCACAGTATAGCAGAAAATTTCGTAAAAGGGAAGAGTGGATTGTAAGCCGATTTTTCCGGGAGAGATTCTGGCGTCGGCAGGCGCATTGTGCCGATAATAGGGACACGCATCGGGCGCATACACTTTTCTCGGAGGTGATCGTCATGTGGACGGCATGGCTGCTGCTGATGCTCAACGGGCTGTTTTTCACTCTGCGGCTGGCCGGGAGTACAGGGTCGTTTCCCAAGGCCCTGAGCAGAGAGGAGGAAGAGGCGTGCCTCAAACGGATGGCCCAGGGGGATGCCGACGCCCGGGATCGGCTCATCGAGCACAATCTGAGACTGGTGGCCCACATCATCAAGAACGGTTGAAGCGGAAGGAAAGAGAACCCGCAAACCCTTGATAGACAAGGAGTTGCGGGATCGGATAAGGGATAAAGCAAAAGGAAAGACTTTCTGGAAACGCAGCGGAAAGACCGTTTTTCGGGACTCTGGCCGGGATGTGACCTTCTGTTGGACCGCAAGGGTATAAAAGGCGCGACGGGGCGGGATATGAACCAGGGGAACATTCAGAAAAGAAAAAGCGGAAACAAGAATCAACCTTATACCCGCTCCAAATTCATTTGACGTTGTCCCCATAAGGGGTTAATTGAAAGACACAGGAAGATGCCTGCTGGTAACAAGCCCTCCCTGTTGTGGAGACCCAGACGGTCGCCACAACATATAAACTACATAGGACGAGTGAAACTACGCTTCACAAACCCGTGAGCCGTTCTGTTGCGACCAGACGGCTCACTTCTTTTTGTCACGGAACATGTTCCACGCCTGGATGATAATCCAGCCGATTGAAACGACCCAGAACAAATCTTAAGGAGGGCGCCGGGGAAACCCGGCGCGCCCTCCTTGTTGTTACTCCTATATTATTCCTTGTCTGGGGTGAAAACGCACTTTCATTTTACCGATTTCTTCTGAGTTTTCTGAAATCTGCAAGTGATCGACCTCCTTACACTTAGTAGACACATTAAGAGGGAAAATGCAACAACGATTTCAATCAACGTAACGAATGTTGACTGCTTTAGTGTTTAGGCGGCATAACGGTAGCAGTACCAGTGATGACTTTCTCACCACGCTGGTTGGTCACAACGGTGTCCAGGATCAATCGATTTTTTTCCGGGATCTTCTGTGTTGCGGTCACGGTGGCGGTAACCGTGTCCCCCACATAAACAGGCTTAACAAAGCGCAGCTCTTGGCCCAAATAGATGGTTCCGGGGCCAGGCAGCTGGGTGCCCAGCACATTAGAAATAAAGCCAGCGGACAGCATTCCGTGGGCGATACGCTGGCCGAACATAGAGCCCTTGGCGTGCTCGGAGTCAATGTGGGCGGGGTTGAAGTCGCCGGTGAGGCCGGCGTACAGGATGATGTCGGTCTCTGTGACGGTTTTGGTGAAGGACGCGCTGTCGCCGATCTGGATGGAATCGATTGTTTTCATGACGCAAAACCACTCCTCTAAATTCATCGGATTTTTGAAAGAAATGAGTCACAGCAAAGAACAAGAAATATGAACCGTTATTCATATTTTGATCATACGCCACAGTTCATAAAATGTCAACTAAAATTTTGGTGGATTTTTCGGGCTTGATTTTATAATAAGCACAAAAATAGTCTTGACAAAGGAAAGAAATTCCGATATTTTAAAAGTGAGAAATGAACCGTCATTCATAAATGAAGCACTTCGCATCGCGTGATATTGAATAGGGAGGCGACTGGAACGTGGACAATACCACCAATGTGGGCATTGTGGGCCTGGGTATGTACCTGCCCGCGAAAAAAATGACAGCGGCGGAGATCGCCGCTGCCACAGGAGGAAACTGGACGGAGGAGGCGGTCATCAGCAAGCTGGGCATTGTAGAGAAGTATGTCCCCTCAGAGGAACCCTGCGACGGCTCTCAGGAGATGGGGGCGTTGGCCGCCCTGGACTGTCTGGAGCGCACGGGGATGGATCCCATGGACATCGACGCCATTCTATGTTTTACCGAGGAGTGGAAGGAATATCCGCTGACCACCTCCGCCTGCTATGTGCAGGACCGGATCGGGGCGAAGAATGCCTGGGGCATTGACGTGCAGAATCGCTGCTGCACCAGCGTCTCAGCAATGAAGATGGCCAAGGATATCCTGCTGGCTGACGAGGAGTGCCGCAACGTTCTGGTGTGCGGCGGATACCGCAACTGCGACCTGATCGACTATACCGACAAAGATCTCTCCTTTATGTATGACCTTTCAGCAGGGGGCGGGGCGATACTCCTGCGCAAAGGCCACGGGAAGAACCTGCTGTTGGGCACCCACCTGATGAGCGACGGCTCGGTGGTCCACACCGCGGGCTGCCCCGTGGGTGGGACGGTCCAGCCGGTGACGGAGGAGAACTATCGGGAAAACTTCAAGCTCCGCCTTATGGACGCTTCGAAAATGAAGGGGCTGCTCAACCAGACCTCCATGCCCAACTGGCTGCGCTGCATTGACGAGGCTCTGCGCAAGTCGGGCAAGACCCGGGAGGATATCGGATACCTGGATATCCTGCATATGAAGCGGTCCGGACACAAGGGAATGCTGGAGACTCTGGGCCTGTCCGAGGAGCAGAGCACCTATCTGGAGTACTATGGCCATGTGGGACAGGTGGACCAGATCCTGTCCCTGCAGCTGGGGCTGGAGGCCGGGAAGGTACAGCCTGGAACGGTGGTGGCCATGATTGCCGCCGGAATCGGCTATACCTGGGCGGCAAACGTGATTCAGTGGGGGTGAGCGGGCATGTTCGTGGCCTTTGTGAATACGCTTTGCAGTTCTTTGCTCACAGTTTGTATCACCTGCCTGGCGACCTTTGCGGTCACCCTGATTTTCAAGACGTCCACCACCACCAACTTTGCCCAGGGGTCTATCGCCGCGCTGGGATGTTATGTGACTGCTGACCTGTTTGGAAAGTATGGCATCCCGGTGTGGATCGGCGTATTCCCCGGAATGGTGGTGGGAATCTTGGTGGGACTATTTGTGGACATTGTGTTTTTTCGAAACGGGAAGAACGTCAATGCCCTGGGCAAGCAGATCATCACCATGGGACTGGTCTCCATCATTTTCGGCGGGATCCCGCTGATCTTCGGCAACCCGGAAACCATCCCCTTTGAGCCCTTTTACAACACGGTGACGGCGGGAACCACGCCCAACCTGCTCATTCCTTTCCTGGGCGGGGAGCTGGTGTTGTCAAAACATGCGGTGATCTGCCTGGCCATCACGGTGGTGGTGCTGGCAGGGCTGTTCCTGCTTCTGAAGTTCAGCAAATGGGGGCTGGCGGTCCGCTCCACCGCCTCCAACGAGTTCACCGCCGAGCTGATGGGTATCAACTCCTACGCCATCACGGCCGCCTCCTGGGCCATCGCCGGGGCGCTGGGCGTGCTGGCCGCCGTGATGTATGCAGGCGGCGGGGCACGGATCGGCCCAAGCTTTATGACAACCATACAGGTCAACGCATTCCTGGCCGGTATCCTGGGGGGCTTTTCCACCTTCCGCGGCCCTGTCATCGGCGCCATCTGCATCCCCGTGGCGGCCAACTGCGTGGGCTTTCTGGCCAACTTCCGGGGGATGTCCGGTATTACGCGCTGGAACATGGTCATCGTCTACGCCCTGATGCTGATCGTCATTCTCATCAAGCCTCAGGGGCTGCTGGGCAGGCCCATTGTGAAGAAAGTGTGAGGGGGGCCTTGACATGGTGAAAAAGCAAAACAGGGTCCAGGCGTTTTTTCGCCACCCTCTGAGCCAGATTATCCTCTTTGTGATCATCTTAGCGGTGATCCAGCTGCTGTCCATGGCGGGGATCGTGTCCAACTCCCTGGTGTTTGCCATCGGGAACACCCTGATCTACGCTATCATCGCCATCGGCTTCTGCCTGCTGCTGGGCTATTCCGGCCTGGCCTCCCTGGGAACGGCGGGGTTCATCGGGCTGGGGGCGTACTCCGCCTTCTATGTGGTGCAGGAGATGGGGATGCCATACATCGCGGCGCTGGTTGTCACCCTGGCGGTCTCCATCGGGATCGGCGTGGTGGTGGGCTTTATCTCCCTGCGGATTGAGGGGATCTATCTGGCCATCCTCACCCTGGGGCTGGCGGAGATCATCCGCAACCTGCTCATGGCCCTCAAGTCCACCATCCAGATTGAGATCGAAAACGTCCGGCTGTTCGGCCTGCTCATGGACACCCGGGGAGGCTACTTCCTGATTCTGCTCACCTTCGCGGTGCTCTTCTGGCTGACGGCAAACCTGATCAACAGCCCTGCCGGGCGGGCCATGCTGGCCATGAAGAACTCCACCTCGGCGGCCCAGGCCATGGGCATCTCCCTGATGAAGTACCGCCTGCTGGCCTTTGTGATTTCCACGGTGTTTGCCGCTATCGGCGGGCTTCTGTACATGATGTACGTGCGTACCATGACCACCGCCACCTCCACGCTGCTCACTCTGACCACCTCACTGAACATCCTGGGCGCGGTGATCATCGGCGGGGCCAAGAGTCTGTGGGGGACCACCTTCGGCGTGTTCATTATTTACGGCATCCAGTCCATGTTCCTCAGCCGGATTCCGTTCTTTATTGAAAACCCGGCCTTTATGACCATGGTGACCGGCGTGCTGATTATTTTGGTTGTCATGTTCTTCCCCGGCGGCTTTGCCCAGATTGCCATGCAGGCCGGGCAGTGGCTGAAGGGGAAGGGCGGTAAAAAGAAAGGGGGAGCGGCCTGATGGCGGCGACATATGCCCGGGTGGACCGGCTGCGCCGGAGGGTTCAGCTCTATGAACAGCTGGCCGCGTCCGGACCGGCCGGAAGGTATGAGAAAAAGCTGGCCGCGGCAAAGGCGCAGCTGGCCAGGCAGCAGGACAGCCTGCCCCGGACGGGGCTGACCCTGCCGGAGGGTGTGGTGCTGGAGGTCAAGGACCTGTGCATGTACTTCGGCGGGATCCACGCGGTGGACGGCCTCTCCTTCCAGGTGAAAAAAGGGGAGATCTTCGGCCTGATTGGCCCCAACGGCGCGGGCAAGACCACGGTGTTCAACTGTATTACTCAGTTTTATAAGCCCACCTCCGGCTCTATTCACTTTGAGAACAAATCGGGGCAGGTGGTGGACCTGAACCGGGAAAAGGTCCACGACGTGATCCTCCAGGGCATCGTGCGCACCTTCCAGAACGTGGAGGTGGTGCGGGAGGTGACGGTGCTGGAGAACCTGCTCATCGCAGGGCATCGGCAGTACACCTCCAATCTGGCGCAGCAGGCGCTGCACCTGCCCATTCTGAAACAGGAAGAGCGGGTGATCCGGGAGCGGGCTCTCCAGGTGCTGGAGTTCATGGGTCTGACCGGGTACCGGGACTGGTACGCCGCGGGCCTGCCCTACGGTGTGCTGAAAAAGATTGAGATTGCCCGCACCTTGATGTGCGATCCCCAGCTGATCATCCTGGATGAGCCCGCCGCCGGGCTGAACGACACGGAGACCGCGGAGCTGGCCAAGCTGATCCGCCGCATCCAAAAGGAATACCGGTGCACCATTCTGCTGGTGGAGCATGATATGGGCCTGGTAATGGATATCTGCCATACGGTATGTGCCATTTCCTTTGGCAAGCTCCTGTCAATCGGGACGCCGGCTCAGGTACAGGCGGACAAGAGCGTGCAGAGCGCCTATCTGGGCGTCAGCGAGGAGGTGTGAGTATGGCGCTGCTGGAAGTGCGTGGCCTCACGGTGAATTACGGCCCCATTCAGGCGGTGCGGGGCATTGACCTGGACGTGGAAGAGGGACAGATCGTGGCCCTGCTGGGGGCCAACGGCGCGGGCAAGACCACTACACTGCGGGCTATCAGCGGTGTGCTGCGTCCCTCTGGAGGGACGATCACCCTGAACGGAGTTGCCATTGGCCGCCGGGCCAGCAAGGTGGCCAGGCAAGGCGTACGTATGTCACCGGAGGGGCGGCTGATCTTTTATGGCCTTACGGTGGAGGAAAATCTGCGGGCGGGAGGGTATACCCTGAAAGACAAGGGTCGCATGCATCAGAATCTGCGACGGATCTATCAGTTGTTCCCTGTGCTGGAGCAGCGCCATCGGCAGCAGGCATCCACCCTGTCCGGCGGTGAGCAGCAGATGTTGGCAATCGGCCGGGCCCTGATGGGGGACCCGAAGATCCTGCTGTTGGACGAACCCTCCCTGGGGCTGGCGCCCCTGGTGATTCAGGACATCTTCCGGGTGCTCCAGGAGATCCGGCGGGAGGGAACCACCATTCTGATCGTGGAGCAAAATGCCCTGGCCACTTTGCGGATTGCGGATTACGCCTATGTGCTGGAGCTGGGGCTGATGAATATGTCCGGCAAGGCTTCTGACCTGATCCAGGACAGCCGGCTGATCGAGGCCTATCTGGGCGGAAAGAAAGCGTGAAACCTTTATTCTTTTGTTGGCAAAACCCCTTGACATATCCACCCACATGATATGAAATGAAAAGGAGAATGAAAATGAAAAAAAGATGGATCGCTCTGTTGACCTGCGCGGCTATGCTCTTTGCGTTTGCCGCCTTTGGCTGCAACAATGAAACCAGCCAGACCAGTACACCTCCCGCGGACAACAGCGGCGCCCCTGCAAGTGAACCTGCTGGCGGGGACGACATCACCGTACAAGGTGTCACCGACACCACTATCCTGGTGGGCAACACCGCCGCCACCACCGGCGATTATGCCACGGTGGGGACTCCCTTCAACGCGGGCCTGGAGGCCGCGCTGAAGGCTTACAACGACGCTGGCGGGTTTGAGGGCCGTACCATTGAACTGGTCCACTACGATGACGGTTCTGACGCCGCCCAGGGCATGACCTACACCCAGACCCTGGTGGAAGACGACCAGGTGTTCGCACTGGTGGGCCACTTCGGTACCAACACTGTGGGCGCCACCCTGGACTATGTGAAGAGCGTGGGCATCCCTACTGTCTACTGTGTGACTGGGATTTCTGGGCTATATCAGGAGGGCGCTACCGGGAAGGACGCCTGCGTGATGTCCGTCCAGCCCATTTATGACGCGGAGGGACGGGTGCTGCTGGCCCGGGCGGTGGCCTCCACGGAGAACAATATTGGTCTGGGTGGTACCAAGATTGGCGTCATCGCCACCACTGATGATGCTGGTTCCGGCATGCTGACTGGCATCAACCGCCAGTTGGAAGAGATTGATGTGGAGGTCGTGGTTCAGGAGGTAGACCCTGCGGCCACGGACTATACTTCTGCCGCATCCGTTTTGAAAAACGCTGGCTGTGATGTGGTCATTGCGGCTATGAACCAGTCACCCCTGGAAAAATTAATGGCCTCCATGCGGGACATCGCCTATGATGCCAAAGTCATCACCTCCTATGTCAGCGCCTCTGCTACCACTCTGGGCAACCTGGTGGCCAACGGGGCCATTACCGCTGAAAGACCGGTTTATACCACTGCCTGGCTGGATGTGACCACTGAGGCAGGAATGGCGGATTACACCCAGTTTGCCACCGTGATGGCGGCCTGGGAGGCAGAGAACGGCATCGACAGCACTGATCCGACCCAGACCTATACCCTCAACTCCTACGCCATGGCTGGCTATGTGGCGGGCATGACCTTCATCCACGGCCTGAACCAGCTGGAGGAGCTGGGACTGGAGCTGACCTGGGAGAACTACATTACCGCCATGGAGAGCGCCCCCCTCCATGTGCCCATGGGCGGCGAGCTGAGCTTCGCCGATGGAGAGCGCACGGGCATCACCGCCCTGGCCCTGAACACCATTTCCCTGGAACCCGATGCCAACGGGGCATACGCCCTTCAGGCGGTCAGCCCCATTATGTCTCTGGATGACGTGATGGCCCACGTAGGCTGAGAAAACCAACTGGACCAACTTTGCGCTGCCGCGGGGGAGCGGGGAACTCCCGCCCTCCGCGGCATTTGACTGAAACCGGGAGGTCTTCCGAATGAACATGCAAGAAAAATACATCTCCGTGGAGCAGGCCCTGTCCTTCGTC
>DVKM01000017.1 GCA_018716015.1 Candidatus Enterenecus stercoripullorum
AGATCATCCGGGCCACCCAGAAGAAGATGATGTCATAGCCGGTGACCAGCACGTCGGTGGGGTAGAAGTACTTGAAGTCCTCGGTCTCCTCCGGCCAGCCCAGGGTGGAGAAGGGCCACAGGGCGGAGGAGAACCAGGTGTCCAGCACATCGGGGTCCCGGGTGATGTTTTTGGAGTGGCAGTGCTCACACTGGGTGGGATCCTCCCGGGTGACGGTCATGTGGCCGCAGTCGGCACAGTACCACACGGGGATCTGGTGGCCCCACCACAGCTGGCGGGAGATGCACCAGTCGTGGACGTTCTCCATCCAGTTGGTGTAGGTCTTGGCAAACCGCTCGGGGACGAACTTGACCTCCCCGTCGTTGACCACCCGCAGGGCCTCTTTGGCCAGGGGCTCCATCTTGACAAACCACTGGGCGGAGATGATGGGCTCCACGTCGGTGCCGCAGCGGTAGCAGGTGCCCACGTTGTGCTGGATGTCCTCGATCTTCACCAGCAGACCCTGGGCCTCCAGGTCGGCGATAACTGCCTTGCGGGCCTCGTACCGGTCCAGGCCCTGGTACTTGCCCCCGTTTTCGTTCACCACCCCGTGGTCGTCCAGCACCCGGATGGACTCTAAGTTGTGGCGCAGCCCCACCTCGAAGTCGTTGGGGTCGTGGGCGGGGGTCATCTTCACGCAGCCGGTGCCGAATTCCATGTCCACATACTCGTCGGCCACGATGGGGATTTCCCGGTCCATCAGGGGCAGCAGGCAGGTCTTGCCCACAAGATCCTGATACCGCCCGTCGTTGGGGTTCACCGCCACGCCCGTGTCCCCCAGCATGGTCTCGGGCCGGGTGGTGGCCACAATAACATACCGCCCCGGCTGGCCCACGATGGGGTACTTGATGTGCCACAGGTGGCCGGGCTTGTCCTTGTACTCCACCTCCGCGTCACTCAGGGCGGTGACGCAGTGGGGGCACCAGTTGACGATGCGGCTGCCCTTGTAGATGAGGCCCTTGTCGTACAGGGAGACGAACACCTCCCGCACCGCCTTGGAGCAGCCCTCGTCCATGGTGAACCGGGAGCGGCTCCAGTCGCAGGAGGCCCCCAGCTTCTTCTGCTGCTCCACAATGCGGTTGCCGAAACGGTTCTTCCAGTCCCAAACCCGCTCCAGGAATTTCTCCCGGCCCAGGTCGTGGCGGGTGAGGCCCTCGTTCACCCGGAGATCTTCCTCCACCTTGATCTGGGTGGCGATGCCCGCGTGGTCGGTGCCGGGCACCCACAGCGCGGCGTAGCCCTGCATCCGCTTGAACCGGATGAGGATGTCCTGAAGGGTGCAGTCCATGGCGTGGCCCATGTGGAGCTGGCCGGTGACGTTGGGGGGGGGCATGACGATGGTGAAGGGCTTCTTGCCCGGGTCCTGGTGGCCGGTGAAGCACCCGGCCTTCTCCCACATCTCATAGGTGCGGCCCTCCACCTCCTGGGGCTCGTAGACTTTGGGCAGTTCTTTTTTCATGAGAGTCACTCCTTTTCGGGGCGGGGATTTCAGCCGTGCCGCCGGAGGCAGCGCTTGGCAGTTTTACCGTGCCCGACACGGCAAAAAAATCGCCCCGAGCATTTGTTTGCTCAGGGCGATTATAAAACCGCGGTACCACCTGAATTCACGCCCGTAGGCATGCGCTCGTTGCCCCTGTAACGGGGGGACCCGCTGTCTCTTACTGCGTGTTGGGAGACAGAGCTCCGGGACCACCTTCCGCGCCGCCTCTGAAACGCCTTGCACCAAACCGGCGTCTCTCTGCCTTCAGAAAGGGCGCGTACTCCTTCCCATCCAAGCCTTTTTCAATGTTTTAGTATAGGGGATGGACGGGGATTTGTCAAGGGGGAGCGCCGCCCCAAGACAGGTGCTTTGGCCAGGTGAAGTTTTCCACACTTCCACAGGCTTCCACAGCCGCTGCGGCTGCTGCTGGAGCTGTGCTGTCCTGAGTTGGGGCTGTGTTTGAATTTGTTCTTGTGGTTGTAGTTGGCATGCGCTCGCATGCGCTCGCATCGCTCTGCTGGGCCGGTTCTTTTGACCAGCGGTTCTGGGCTGCCTGGATGCGCTGCTGCACCAGTTGCTCATACCGCTCCCTGTCCCGGTCCAGCCGGGGCTGGATGAAGTCCCAGGCCACCCCCAGACTCCCGGTGAAGGCCGGGACGATCCCCAGCTGGCCATAGTCCAGGATGGCCCGGAACAGCGTGCCCTGCTCCTCCAGGGTGAACCGCTCCAGGCAGGGGCGCAGGTCAAAATAAAACATGACGCCCGGTTGTTTTCCCATAAAAATCCCTCCTGGGGCAGGGGGGAAAGGGGGGAAGGGTTGCAGGGTTGGGTGCAAGGGAGCGCGGAGACAGCGGGCGGAACCCAAACTTGCCCTCCGGCGCATCCAAAAGCAGAAAAAGCAAGCCCCGGGCGCATGGCCCGGGGATTTGCGTTGAAAAATTTAATCCATCAGCGAACAGACAAGATCGGTATACTCGGCGGCGTCGTCGATGGGCAGCCCGGCGATGAGCAGGGCCTGGTGGTACAGGATCTGGACGTACTTGGCCGCCTTGTCCTTGTCTCCACCGTCCAGAGCGGCCTTCAGCGCGGCGTAGGGAGCGGAGCTGGCGTTGAGCTCCAGCACCCGCTGGGCCTTCATGGGCATGCCGCCCTCCAGCTTGCTGAAATACTTCTCCATCTCCAGGGTCATGGGACCATCGGCGGTCATGCACACCGGGGCGGACTTCAAGATCCGGGACACCCGGGCCTCGTGGATTTTGTCTCCCAGGGTTTCCTTCACAAAGTCCAGCACCGGCTTGGCCTGCTCGGCCTGCTGCTCCTGCTGGGCCTTTTCCTCCTCGGTCTCGGGCAGGGCGTCGGGGTCGGACACGCTTTTGAGCTTTTTGCCCTCCACTTCGCCCAGGGCCTGGATGACGAACTCGTCCACCTCTTCCGTCAGGCAGAAGATCTCATAGCCCTGGTCGGCAATGCGCTCCACCTGGGGCAGCCTGGCGGCCTGGCCGGCGTTTTCCGCGCTGACATAGTAGATGAACTCCTGGCCCTGGACCATGCGGTCCACGTATTCCTTCAGGGTGACCAGCTTGTCCTCCCTGGAGCTCTGGAAGAGCAGCAGGTCCTTCAAAAGGTCCTTCTTGGCCCCGTACTGGTCTACCACGCTGTACTTCAGCTGGCGGCCGAAGGCGGCATAGAACTTCTCATACTTCTCCCGGTCGTCCTTGAGCAGTTTGGCCAGCTCGTTTTTGATCTTCTTCTCCAAAGCGGCGGCAATGATCTTCAGCTGCCGGGTGTGCTGAAGCATCTCCCGGGAGATGTTCAGGGAGAAGTCGGGGGAGTCCACCACGCCCTTGACAAAGCGGAAGCAGTCGGGCAGCAGGTCGGCGCACTTGTCCATGATGAGCACCCCGGAGGAGTACAGCTGCAGGCCCTTCTCATACTCCCGGGTGTAGAAGTCGTAGGGGGTGGCGGCGGGGATGAACAGCAGGGCCTTGAAGGTCACCGTGCCCTCGGAGGAGGTGGTGATGGTGGCCAGAGGGGCCTGCCAGTCCATAAACTTGTCCTGGTAAAACCGGTCGTACTCCTCCTGCTTCACCTTGGAACGGGGCCGCTGCCACAAAGGCACCATGGAGTTGACGGTCTTTTCCTCCACCACGGTCTCCCACTCGGGCTGGTAGTCCTCGCCGGCGTCGGCAGGCTTTTCCTTCTGCTTGTGCACCTCCACCATCATGCGGATGGGGTGGCGGATATAGTCGGAATACTTGTGGATCAGCTCCTGGAGGCGGCCGGTGTCCAGGTACTGGCTGTAGTGCTCGTCCTCGGCGTCCTCCTTGAGGTGCATGATCACGTCGGTGCCTGCCTCGGAGCGCTCACAGGGGGTGATGGTGTAGCCGTCTGCCCCCTCAGACTCCCAGCGCCAGGCGGTATCCTCCCCCTGGCGGCGGGTGATGACGGTGACCTTGTCGGCCACCATGAAGGCGGAGTAAAAGCCCACGCCGAACTGGCCGATGAGGTCGGCGGCGTCCTCCTTCTTCATCTCCTGCTTGAACTGCAGCGAGCCGCTCCTGGCGATGGTGCCCAGGTTCTTTTCCAGCTCCTCCTGGGACATGCCGATGCCGTTGTCCGACACTGTGAGGGTGCGCGCCTCCTTGTTCGGGGTGACGGTGATTTTCAGGTCGCTGCGCTTGACCTTCACCGAGTCGTCGGTGAGGGCGAGATAGGCCAGCTTGTCAATGGCGTCGCTGGCGTTGGAGATGATCTCCCGCAGGAAGATCTCCTTGTGGGTATAGATGGAGTTGATCATCAGGTCCATCAGACGTTTGGATTCCGCTTTGAACTGCTTTTTTGCCATACTATGTTTGCACCTCTTAAATCTTGTGTGGAATGCGTGAGTCAGACCGGCAGAGTGAGATTTAGCACTCTGCACGACTGAGTGCTAAATTAACTATAATACGAAACGCAGGGTTTTGCAAGGGAGTTTTCAGAAAATTCACAATTATGAACCGGGATAAAAGGGGAACCAGGTGGGGATGATGAATGCACACGGGAACAAAGGACGGCTTGAGAAAAATTCTGGTTGCGTTTGGCAGGGTATAATGCTATAATATCTGCGGCTGATTATCCCCGAAAAAGCAGCGCCGTTTTCGGGGGCCCGCGCCGGGCCGGCCGCTCACACAACCGTTGCGCGGGGCGTAAAACCTGCGATTTTTCCGCCTCTCCCGCCGCCGGGCGGTGAGCGGGGGCGTATACACAGACCATGCCTCATCCGGTGGATGATACCAAACCGGCAGATGGCCGGGAGTCGAGGTGCAGATCTTGAAGAAATATGTGATTCACGGCGGAAAGCCGCTTTACGGGAAAGTGGAGATCAGCGGCGCGAAGAACGCCGCGGTGGGCATTATCCCCGCCGCCTTGCTGGTGCAGGGAACCTGCCGCATTGAGAACATCCCCCAGATCAGCGATGTGACGCTGATGCTGAATATTTTGCAGGAGCTGGGCGCCAATGTGCGCACCGTCAACCGCTCCACGGTGGAGGTGGACGCCTGCGCCATCTGCAACCGGCCCATCTCCTATCAGGCGGGGCGGAAGATCCGGGCCAGCTACTATCTGCTGGGAGCGTTGCTGGGCCGGTTTGGACAGGCTGAGGTACCCCTGCCCGGGGGCTGCGACTTCGGCGGCCGGCCCATCGACCAGCACATCAAGGGACTGACTGCCCTGGGGGCGGACGTGGAGGTGAAAAACGGCTTCATGTGCGCCAAGGCCAAGGCCGGGCGGCTGAAGGGTACCCAGGTCTATCTGGACGTGGTCACCGTTGGGGCCACCATGAACCTGATGTTGGCCGCCACCCTGGCCGAGGGCATGACGGTGATTGAGAACGCCGCCAAGGAGCCCCACATTGTGGACCTGGCCAACTTCCTCAACTCCATGGGTGCGGACATCGCCGGAGCGGGCACAGACGTGATCAAGATCCGGGGCGTGGAGCGGCTGACCGGGGGAGAGTACTCCATCATCCCCGACCAGATCGAGGCGGGCACCTATATGGCTGCCGTGGCCGCCACCGGGGGCCAGGTCAGGGTGAACAATATTATCCCCAAACACATGGAATGTATCACCGCCAAGCTGCTGGAGATGGGCATTGATGTGGAGGAGGAGGGAGACAGCCTCATCGTTACCCGAAACGGCCCCCTCCAGCGCACCAACGTCAAGACCATGCCCTATCCCGGCTTCCCCACCGATATGCAGCCGCAGATTGCCGCCGTGCTGTGCCTGGCGGAGGGCACCAGCGTGCTCACCGAGGGGGTGTGGGATAACCGCTACCGCTACACCGAGGAGTTCCGCCGCCTGGGGGCCAAGATTCAGGTGGACGGCAAGATCGCCATCATCGAGGGGGTGGAGCGGCTCACCGGCGCGCCCATGGAGGCCTGCGACCTGCGGGCGGGGGCTGCCATGATCATCGCCGGGCTGGCGGCTCAGGGCACCAGTGAGATCTCCAACGTCAAGCACATCGAGCGGGGCTATGAGGACATCATCGGCAAGCTGTCGGGGCTGGGTGCGGACATCCGGGCCGTGGAGGTCCCAGACCCCGAGGGACAGGTGAGCGCCGCAGGGTGAGCGGCAAGCAAGAAATCAGAACTTTGGAATTGAGCCGCCGCCTGCGGGCCGCGGCTCTTTTTACGGGTTGAGGCCCAGCGCTTCCGGTTCGCCGGAAGGGAGAGCGCACTTCGGGTTTCGCGCTCCGGCCGGAGCCGGTAAAACATTTTTGGGGGGGAAGGACGATGCTGAAAATGGCCACCTTGGCCAGCGGCTCCTCGGGCAACTGCGCCGTGGTGTCCGACGGCAAAGTACATATCCTGCTGGACGCGGGTATCTCCGCCCGGCGGATCCTCCAGGGCCTGCGGGAACTGGGGCTTGAGGGCGGGCAGCTGGCCGGTATCCTCCTCACCCACGAGCACAGCGACCACGTGGGCGGCCTTGCGGTGCTGTGCCGGCAGCTGAACGTGGAGCTGTATGCCACCCCGGGCACTGCCCGGCAGATCTGTTACCGCACTGCGGGGCTGGAGGACCGCTTCCGGGTGTTCGACCCGGGGGAGGCCTTCGCCTTGGGAGATTTGATTGTGGGCAGCTTTGCCACCAGCCACGACTGCGCCTGTCCCGTGGGCTATGTTGTCACCGACGGACGCCGGCGGCTGGCGCTGTGTACCGACACGGGGAAGGTGACGGCCCAGGCCGCCCGGGCCATCCGGGGTTCGGACCTGCTGATTGGGGAGTTCAACTATGATCTGGATATGCTCCGGGCGGGGTCCTACCCGGCCAGCCTCAAGGAGCGTATCTTGGGCGACCAGGGGCACCTGTCCAACGAGATGGGAGGCAAGCTGGCCGCCTGGGCAGTGGAGCAGGGCACCCGGCGGGTGGTGCTGGCCCATCTGTCCAAAGAGAACAACGACCCAGAGACGGCCAGAAAGGCCGCCCATCAGGCCATTGAGGGGGTGGGGGCCAGGATTGGAAAGGACGTGTCGGTGAGTGTGGCCCCAAGGAGCGAAAACTCCGGATGGCTGGAGGTGTAGGATGGGATGAATGTGAGTCTCATCTGTGTGGGCAAGCTCAAGGAGAAGTTCTACGCCCAGGCCTGCGATGAGTACATAAAGCGTTTAGGGGCCTACTGTAAGCTGGAGATCACCGAGCTACCTGAGAGCCGCCTGCCCCAGAATCCCAGCGCCGGGGAGATCGCCGCCGCCCTGGAAAAGGAGGGGGCGGCTATCCGGGGGAAGATCCCCCCGGGCTCCAGCGTGGCGGCCCTGTGCGTGGAGGGCAAGCTGTGCTCCAGCGAGGCGCTGGCGGACACCTTGGAGCGCTGGTCCCAGACGGGAAGCAAGCGGCTGGTGTTCGTCATCGGCGGCTCCTACGGCCTGCACCAATCGGTGAAGGACCTGGCCTGGCTGCGCCTCTCCATGTCACCCATGACCTTCCCCCACCACCTGGCCAGGGTGATGGTGCTGGAGCAGATCTACCGAGCCTTCAAGATTCGGGAGGGCTCCAGCTATCACAAGTAAACAGCGCAGAAAGGCCCTCCCCCGGCAGCGCCGGGGGAGGGCCTTTCTGCGTTTATAGGTATTGTTCCAGCCAGCGGCCCCGCAGCAGCGTGACCACGAACAACACCGAGCTGAGAAACCAGGTGACAGGATAGGCGGTGAACACCACAGTGATGTTGGGGATCAGCCGGACCATGGCGGTGATGTAGGTAATGCGGCCCACGCACCAGATGGCCAGCATCACCGCCATGGGCACGATGGTGCGCCCCGCCCCCCGCAGGACAGCGGCGCAGGCGTGAGAGAGGGCCAACAGGCAGTAGAACAGCGACTCCACCCGGGCCTGGCGGATGCCGTAGGCCACCACCTCCGGCGTGTCGCTGAACAGGGCGATGAGATAGGGGGCCAGGAGGAAGAACAGAATGCCGATGATTTCCGCCAGACACATGGTGAGGGCCACGCCCAGCTTGGCCCCCTGCTTCACCCGGTCAAATTTCCGGGCCCCCAGGTTCTGGCTGACAAAGGTGGTCATGGCCAGGGTCAGGCAGGTGATGGGCAGGAACACAAAGCCCTCCACCTTGGCGTAGCTGCCGCAGCCGGCCATGGCGTTGTCCCCAAAGGCGTTGATGTTGGACTGCACCACCAGGTTGGCGATGGCAATGACGCTGTTCTGCACCCCGCTGGGCAGGCCCAGGTGGAGGACCTGGCGCATCACCGCCATGTCCGGCTTGAGCCGCTTCAGGGAGACCTTGGCCACAAACCGGCCGCTCATTAGGTGGGCAAAACCCAGGATGGCGCTCACCGCCTGGCCGATGGCGGTGGCGAAGGCGGCCCCGGCCACCCCCCAATCAAATACCGCCACAAACAAAAGGTCCAGCACCACGTTGAGGGCCGCGGCGATCATCAGATAGTACAGGGGGTGGCGGCTGTCCCCCAGGGCCTGGAAGATACCGTTGGCGGTGTTATACAGCACCAGGGCCAGCAGCCCGCAGCAGTACACCCGGAAGTAGGCCACCGAGTTGGGCATGACGTTCTCCGGGGTGCCCATCCAGCTTAGGATGGTGGGGGTGAAGAGCACCCCTAAAATGGACAGCACCACCCCGGCGACCAGGGCGAACACAATGGTGGTGTGGATGGCGGTATCCATCTTCTCTTTGTCCCGGGCGCCGTAGTGCCGGGAGATAAGGACGCTGGCCCCCACGAAGACCCCCTGAAAAAAGCCGATGATGAGAAAGCACAGACTGCCCGAGGAACTCACCGCCGCCAGGGCATTATCCCCGCAATAATGGCCCACCACCAGGGAGTCCACCGTGTTGTACATCTGCT
>DVKM01000018.1 GCA_018716015.1 Candidatus Enterenecus stercoripullorum
GATGGACGAACCCCTGTCCAACCTGGACGCCAAGCTGCGCAATCAGATGCGGGCCGAGATCATCAAACTCAGGCAGCGCATTGACACCACCTTTATCTACGTCACCCACGACCAGACCGAGGCCATGACCCTGGGCGACCGCATCGTCATCATGAAAGACGGCTTCATCCAGCAGGTTGGCACGCCTCAGGAGGTGTTTGAGCACCCCATCAACGTGTTCGTGGCCGGCTTCATCGGCACGCCTCAGATGAACTTCTTTGACGCCCACCTGGTCAAGGAAGGGGATACTTACTGCGTCAACTGCTCGGGCACCAAGGTGGAGCTGCCCGCCCAGACCCAGGCCAAGCTGCGGGAGAAAAACGTCCCCCAGCAGGACATCATCCTGGGCATCCGTCCGGAGCACATCAATTTCGTCCCCAGCGAGAACAGCGCCGGCGCCCTGGGCGGCAGCGTGGATGTGTCTGAAATGATGGGCAGCGAGCTGCACCTCCATGTGACCCTCACCCAGGACAACGGCGCCGCCAAGGATGTGGTCATGCGCATCTCCACCAGCGATCTGCCCGACCACTACCGCGGCGGCATCCCCCACGGCACCCAGTTGCACTTCTCCTTCCCCGGCAATCTGGTCCACCTGTTCCACAAGGATACCGAGGAAAATCTTATCTAATTCAGCGCAGAAAAAGCGGACCCGCGGGCCGATTGGCCCGCGGGTCTTCTCTTGCCGCACCCACCGTTTGGAAAGGCTGTGCCCTTTCAAACGCTTACTCCACGGTTTTCAGACTCTCCACCATATCCACCTTCTTCAGCCGGAAGTGGGCGGCAATATTCACCACCACGGAGAACACCACCGTCAGCGCCGCCGCCAGCGCATAGGCATAGGGGGGGGCAGTGCGGCCGAACATCACCAGATCCACCTCCACCGTCACCACCATCCAGGCGTGGAGGAACCGGCCCAGAACCAGTCCCAGGACAATGCCAAACAGGGTCAGAAAGACATTCTCCCGGTACACATAGGCTGTAATCTCCCGGTCATAGAAGCCCAGCACCTTCAGCGTGGCCAGCTCCCGCAGGCGCTCGGTGATGTTGATGTTGGTCAGGTTATACAGCACCACAAAGGCCAGAGCGGCGGCGGCCAGGATGATGATGATCACCGCGTAGTTGATGGCGTTCATGCTGTCGGTGAAGGAGTCCCGGATGGTGGCGATATAGGAGTAGGACGCCACCCCATCCATGGCCATGAGATCGGTGGACACCTGGTCGGACTGGATCTGTCCCGCCCCGTCCCCATAGGCCACCAAGACGGTGTTCTCCTCCGGCGCCTGGCCAAACAACTGCTGGTAGCAGGTATTCGTCATGTAAACATAGTGGTATACATAATTTTCCACAATATTCGTCACCGTGGCCTCCACTCGCTGATCATCATGCTCCAGCGTAATGGTATCCCCCACCGCTGCCTCCAGCATTTCCGAGAGCTTCTCCGTGATAATCACCCCGTCATCGCCCAGGGTGACCGGATCGCTGTCCAGCCGGTGGCGCAGGTGGATGAACTGTCCGAACCGCTCGGAATCGGCTACGGCGAACAGGTAACCGCTCTTCGCCACGCCCCCCGCCGAGATGTCCACAGCGCTCTCGTGGCACAACAGGTAGCGGTCCACCGCCTGGGCGTCGTCCAAGTAGCCGGTCATCTCTCCCAGCGCTTCCCCACCGGCATTTTCTGACAGGCTCACTGTGGCATCATACAGGGAGATCTCGTCAAACTGTTTGTCCAGGATATCGAAGATAGACTCGTGCAGGCCAAAGCCGGTGACGATCAGGGCGGTGCAGCCGCCGATGCCGATCACCGTCATCCAGAAGCGACGCTGATACCGGAACAGGTTGCGCATGGTTACCTTCCAGGTGAAGGACAACCGCTTCCACAAAGGCTTGATATATTCCAAAAACACCCGCTTGCCTGCCTTGGGGGTCTTGGGCCGCATCAGGTTGGCAGGGGTGTCGATCAGGGTGGACAGGCAGGCCCACAGCGCCGCCCCCGTGGTGCACACCACCGCGGCCAGCACCGCGATGACACACACCGCCGGCTGGAACTTAAACTCCAGACTGGGGACGTTGTACATGATCTGAAACGCGTTGGCGATCACCGCCGGGATGAGGGTACACCCCACTGCAAGGCCGATGAGCCCCCCCGCAAAGCTGGCCCAGAAGGCGTAGCCGATATACTTTTTGGAAATGGCGAACCGGGAGAATCCCATTGCCTTCAGCGCGCCGATCTCGGTACGCTGGTCCTCTACCATCCGGGTCATGGTGGTCAGACAGGCCAGGGCCGCCACCAGGAAAAAGATCACCGGGAACACGTTGGCCAGGTTGCCCACCCGCTCCGCGTCCTGGGCGTAACCCACAAAGCCGGAGTTGGTGTTGCGCCCCAGCACATACCACTGGCAGCCGTCCATGGCGTCCAGCGCCTCCTGGGCGTCGGCCAGCTGGGCCTCGGCGTCGGCGATCTCCGCCTCCGCCTCCGCCTTGCCGTCCTCAAACTCGGCCAGTCCGCCGGCGTACTCCGCCTCCCCGTCCTCCAGCTCCTGAAGAGCATCGGCCAGCTCCTGCCGGCCCTCCGCCTCCTCCTGGCGGAGGGTGGCCAGGCCGTTATGATACTCCACCCAGCCATCGTCCAGCCCCTGTCGGGCAGAAGCGAGCTGCCGGGCGGTTTCGTCCAGCACCGCTTTGGACTCGTCCAGTTCGGCCTTCCCCGCCTCCAGCTGGGCAAAGGCCCCGTCCAACTGGACCTGGGCGGCATCCAGCTGGGCTTTCTGAGGGGCCAGCTGCTCCACCATAGCGTCGTAATACGGGGTGCCCACATAAGGCGATAAGGCGGCCTCATACTGGGCGTAGCCCTCGTCCAGTGCTTCCTGCTGCCCGTCCAGCAGCGCCAGGTTTTCCTCATAATCCGCCAGCCCCTGCTGGTATTGGGCCAGGCCGTCCTCATACCGGGTCTGGCCATCGGCCAGCTCCGCCTCCCCGTCCTCCAGCTCCGCCAGCGCCTGGTCCAGGGTCTGCCGGGCGTCGGCAATTTCCCGGTTCAGAGTATCCACGCCGTCGTAGTATGACCCCCAGCCGTCATCCAGCTCAGCCCGGGCGTCCTCCAGCTCACGCTGGGCGCCGGCCAACTCTTGGCGGGCGCCGGCCAGCTCCTGCTGGCCGGCGGCGATCTCCTGTCTGGCGTCGGCCGTCAGGGTGTCATAGCGCAGCTGGGCCCGCTCGTCCGCCAGGCTCTCCAGGCCGTCCAGGCCGTCCTCCAGCTGGTCCTCATAGTCCTGGGAATAGCTGTCCAGACCGGTCAGCCCCTCCAGGGTGAAATAGCCTTCGGTATAGTAGTCCAGATCAAAATTTTCACCCGGTATGTAGACAAAGGCGTCCACACTCCCGCCCCCCAGGGAAGAGCTGCCCCGGTCGGAGCCCACATACAGGGGGCTGTTCACTACCCCCACCACGGTGTAGGCAGTGCGGGTCAGGCTGCCCTCGTTGTCCCCGTCCAGGGTCAACTCCAGGGTGTCCCCCAGCTCCAACCCTAACTCCAACATCAGCAGGGACTCGGTGACGCACTCGTCCGGGGCCTGGGGCAGCCGCCCCTGGACCACCTCCAACAGGTTGAGCCGCTCTGGCATCGAGCGTACGCTTACGATGGCGTCCTGCGCCGTGGCGTCCAGGGACTTGCCCCCCTCCACCGCCGTCACGCCGCCTGCCTGGGCCAGGGCGTCCAGATCCTCCTGGGTGAGGCCCAGGGTAGACAGTACATATCCATCCATCATGTGGGTTCGGTCATAGTAGTTGTCCGCAGTATACTCCATATCCGGGGCGGTGGTGCGCAGACCGGCCAGAAAGGCCACCGCCAGGGCAGACAGCACCAGGATGGAGAGAAACCGGCTGAAGGTAAACCGGATCTCCCGCGCCGCGTCGGTGGCAAGCCGGTTCTTCCCCCTCCTCCGGCTGCGCCGGACGGGGGCCCTTTTTCCCTTTTTTTGCCCGGGCGCAGTGAATTCGCCCTGCGCCGGGGTTTTGCCTTCGGCAAGGCCCTTAGTCGCCGCACCCGCGGCGTCCCAACTCCCGCCGGGTCCCTCAGCGTGGTTTTCCCAGATGGGCTTCTCTTCTGTTACCATTCAATCGCCTCCACCGGGGTGGGGGTGTGGTTGCGCTCCATTCGCTCCACTTTCCCGTTTTTGATGTGGATCACCCGATCGGCCATGGGGGTCAGGGCGGTGTTGTGGGTGATGACCACCACCGTCATCCCATGCTGGCGGCAGGTGTCCTGGAGCAGCTTCAAAATGGACTTGCCGGTGACATAGTCCAGCGCACCGGTGGGCTCGTCACACAGCAGCAGCTTGGGATTCTTGGCAAGGGCCCGGGCAATGGCCACCCGCTGCTGCTCTCCGCCGGACAGCTGGGCGGGAAAGTTGTCCAACCGGTGCCCCAGTCCCACATGCTTCAGTACGTCCCTGGCGTCCAGAGGGTCGTCACAGATCTGGGCGGCCAGCTCCACGTTTTCCAGCGCCGTCAGATTCTGCACCAGGTTGTAAAACTGAAAGACAAATCCGATGTCATGCCGGCGGTAACCGGTGAGCTGCTTGGCGCTGTAATCACTCACCCGGGCCCCGTCCACCAGGATCACTCCGGAGGTGCAGCTGTCCATTCCCCCCAGCATATTCAGCACCGTGGTCTTGCCCGCGCCGGAGGGCCCCACGATGATGGCAAACTCGCCCTTCTCAATCTCAAAGCTTACCCCATCCACCGCTTTGATGGTCACCTCACCCATCTGATATTCTTTGCGCACATCCTGAAAAGATATGTAACTCATCCGGCACCACCATCCCGCTATTAATTTACTATATTTGTATCTTACCCTTTTCCCCAGCCGTAGGCAACTGTCTTGCCATAAAATTTATGATTTGTTCACGGATATTTGGACAATATATCCAATCTCGCAAAAGATCTAGCTAATTTTTCCATATCCCAAAAAATTAGTGTTGACTAACCGTCAACTTTCCATCTACAATAACCGACAGATAAGGGAGTAGTCGGCAGCGTTCCCCGGGGCGCTGTGGCCCGGTCAACACACTGGCGGAACGTCGCCTGGCCGGATCTTTCATGATGAGACTTATCCGCTGAATGCGGATAGGGTCTCTTTTTTTGTCCCCGGACATACTCAATACATAGGATGTGATCAGACGATGAGCGTATTGGAACTTTTTGTCTTGGCAGTGGGCCTGGCCATGGACGCCTTTGCCGTGGCTGTATGCAAGGGTCTTTCCCTGCGCACCTTGAAGCTGCGGCAGGCCCTGGTGGTGGGGGTCTGGTTCGGCCTGTTTCAGGGTCTGATGCCCGCTCTGGGTTATCTGCTGGGCTCCGCCTTTTCCGGGTTGGTGCAGTCAGTGGACCACTGGGTGGCCTTCGCGCTGCTGGCCATCATCGGCGGCAACATGATCCGGGAGGGCATCCAGGGGGACGAGGAGGACTGCGACCCCTCTTTGTCCTTCGGCGTCATGTTTCTGCTGGCGGTAGCCACCTCCATCGACGCGCTGGCCGTGGGCATCACCTTTGCCTTCCTCAACGTCAATATTCTCCTGGCTGTGATCATGATCGGCGTCATCACCTTTGTCATTTCCGCCATCGGCGTGAAGGTGGGCAACCTGTTTGGCGCCAGGTATAAATCCAAGGCGGAGCTGCTGGGCGGCGGGGTACTGATCCTCATCGGCCTGAAGATCCTGCTGGAGGATCTGGGGGTTCTGAGCTTCTAAGCCGCCGGTTACAAGTTATGATTGTAAAGAAAAAACTGCCCTCGGGGCAGTTTTTTCTTTTTATGACCGGCCCCGCAGCGCATGTGCGCTGCGGGGCCGCAGTTTTTTATCTGTGGGGATGGGAAAAGGAGCTCATTCCTCTCCCTCCAGGGAGACAGAGAGGATCTCGTCCTCCTCCAGGGCACTGTCCGCGCCCTCGTCCTCCAACTCGCTATGGGAGCCGTCAAAGTCCTGGTCCTCTTCCCCGCGCACCGCGCCGGCAGAAGCGTTTACCGCGGCAAACCGATTTTCGGTGTGCAACTCATCCACGATCTCATCGTACTTGCGGTAGGCCGCCAGGCCGGAGCCGGCGGGGATCAGCTTACCGATGATCACGTTCTCCTTCAAGCCCATCAGGTGGTCTACCTTGCCCTTAATGGCCGCCTCGGTGAGCACCTTAGTGGTCTCCTGGAAAGAGGCGGCGGACAGGAAGGACTCTGTGGCCAGGGAGGCCTTGGTGATACCCAGCAGCAGGCGGGTGCTGGTGGGCAGGCGCAGCTCCTCGCCGTCCTCCCGCTTCTCGCCTGCGGCGATACGGTCCTGCACCGCCTTCACCGCGTCCTTATATTCCACAACGTCCACCGTGGAGCCGGACAACAGCGTGGAGTCGCCGGCGTCCTCCACCCGGACCTTGCGCATCATCTGGCGGACGATCACCTCGATGTGCTTATCGTTGATATCCACGCCCTGCTGGCGGTAGGGCTTCTGCACTTCCTGGATCAGGTAGTTGTGCACCGCGTCTACGCCGCGGATGCGCAGCACCTCGTGGGGGGACAGCGCACCATCGGTGAGCTCCTGGCCCTTGACCACCTGGTCGCCGCTCTTCACCCGGATACCCGCGCTGTACGGGATGGCGTAGGTGACCACTTCGCCGTCATCAGCGGTGATGGTGACGTTGCACAGGTTGGCCCGCTTGGCCTCCTCCAGAGTGACCACGCCGGAAATCTCCGCCAGCTGGGCCATCTTCTTGGGCTTACGGGCCTCAAACAGCTCCTCCACACGGGGAAGACCCTGGGTGATGTCGCCGCCGGCCACGCCGCCGGTGTGGAAGGTACGCATGGTCAGCTGGGTGCCCGGCTCACCGATAGACTGGGCGGCAATGATGCCCACCGCCTCGCCCTGGCCCACAGGCTCGCCAAAGGCCAGGTTCATGCCGTAGCACTTGGCACACACGCCCACCCGGGCGTCACAGGTGAGCACGGAGCGCACCTTGATGGACACCTTGCGGTCGGGCTCGCCCTCCGCTTCCGCCTGCTCCTGGAGCTTGCTCTCGATAAGCTTGGCCAGATCGCTGGTCACCAGGTCATTGCGGCCCACCAGCACCTGCCCGGTGCGGAAGTCCTTGAAATCCTCCGTAAGGTAGCGGCCCCGCAGGCGCTCTTCCAAAGTCTCGATGACCTGGCCATTCTCGCTGATCTCCGAGATGGTGATGCCGTCGTGGGTGCAGCAGTCCTCCTCCCGGATGATGACCTCCTGGGACACATCCACCAGGCGGCGAGTCAGATAACCGGAGTCAGCGGTACGCAGGGCGGTATCCGCCATACCCTTCCGGGCGCCTCTGGAGGAGATGAAATACTCCAGCACGGAAAGGCCCTCCCGGAAGTTGGCCTTGATAGGGATCTCAATGGTGCGTCCCGAAGTGTCAGCCATCAGACCACGCATACCGGCCAGCTGACGGATCTGGGCCTGAGAACCACGGGCGCCGGAGTCGGCCATCATGAAGATGGGATTGTACCGGTCCATATTCTTCTGCAGCGCCTCGGACACGTCGGCACTGGTCTTATCCCAGGCCGCTACCACCAGGCGGTAGCGCTCGTCGTTGGTCAAAAAGCCCCGCTTGTACTGGTTCTCGATGCGCACCACTTCCTTCTCCGTGGCGGCAATGAGCTCCGCCTTCTGGGGCGGCACGGTCATATCCGCAATGGCCACGGTGAGGGAGCCCTTGGTAGAGAACTTGTAGCCCCGGGCTTTGATGGTGTCCAGCACATCCGCGGACACCGTAAAGCCGTGCTTGAGGATGCACTGGTCCACAATCTTGCCCAGCTGCTTCTTCCCGCACATGAAGTTGATCTCCGGCTCAAACATCTGCTCGGGGTCGGTGCGGTCCACAAAGCCCAGGTCCTGGGGGATGCCCTCGTTGAAGATCAGGCGGCCCACGGTGGTGCGCACCATTTTGTACCGGGTCTCCCCGTCCACCACGGCGCTGCGGCGCACCAGGATGGGCTCGTGGAGCTCCAGCTCGCCCTCGTCATAGGCTAGCCGGGCCGCGTCGTCCCCGTCAAAGCAGCTGTATACCTCCCGGGCCTTGCCGTCCACCGCCTCGGCGCACAGCGCGGGGGTGGTGCGGTACCAGCGGTTCTCCTCCTGGGCGTCCTTCACCCAGATGCGGTCGTTAGGGGCCACGCTGCCGTCGGCCAGGGCCTGGGCGGCAGCCTGGGTGGTCTCGTAGGCGCAGCTGGGGTCGTAGGCGGGATCCCGCTCGTAGGTCAGGTAGTAGGAGCCCAGCACCATGTCCTGGGTGGGCACCGTCACCGGGCCGCCGTCAGAGGGCCGCAGCAGGTTGTTGGCGGCCAGCATCAGGATCCGGGCCTCGGCCTGGGCCTCGGCGGACAGAGGGACGTGAATGGCCATCTGGTCGCCGTCAAAGTCGGCGTTGAAGGCGGTACACACCAGGGGGTGGAGCTTCATGGCCCGGCCCTCTACCAGCACCGGCTCAAAGGCCTGGATGCCCAGGCGGTGCAGGGTGGGAGCGCGGTTGAGCATGACAGGATGCTCCTTGATGACAAACTCCAGCGCGTCCCACACGGCAGGGGAGGCCTTATCCACCATTTTCTTGGCGGACTTGATGTTGTTGGCGTGGCCGTCCTCCACCAGCTTCTTCATCACGAAGGGGCGGAACAGCTCGATGGCCATCTCCTTGGGTACACCGCACTGGTAGATCTTCAGCTCGGGGCCCACCACGATGACAGACCGGCCGGAGTAGTCCACCCGCTTGCCCAGCAGGTTCTGGCGGAAGCGGCCCTGCTTGCCCTTGAGCAAATCGCTCAGGGACTTCAGAGCCCGGTTGTTGGCTCCCGTGACCGCCCGGCCCCGGCGGCCGTTGTCGATCAGGGCGTCCACCGCCTCCTGGAGCATACGCTTTTCGTTACGCACGATGATGTCCGGGGCGCTGAGCTGGATCAGCCGCTTGAGGCGGTTATTCCGGTTGATGACCCGGCGGTACAGGTCGTTCAGGTCAGAGGTGGCAAACCGGCCGCCATCCAGCTGCACCATGGGGCGCAGGTCGGGGGGAATGACGGGCAGCACGTCGATGATCATCCACTCGGGCTTGTTGCCGGACAGGCGGAAGGCGTCCACCACCTCCAGGCGCTTGACGATCTTGGCCTTCTTCTGGCCGGAGGCGTCCTTGAGCTGGGTCCGCAGGGACTCGGACAGCTGCTCCAGATCCAGATCTTGCAGCAGCTTCTTCACCGCCTCGGCGCCCATGCCTGCGTCAAAGTCGTCCTCATAGTACTCCCGCAGCTTCTTATACTCCGCGTCGGTAAGGATCTGGTTTTTAGACAGATGGGTGTACTCGGGGCCGGGATCGGTGACGATATAGGCGGCAAAGTACAGCACCTTCTCCAGAATCCGGGGGCTGATGTCCAGCAGCAGCCCCATCCGGGAGGGGATACCCTTAAAGTACCAGATGTGGGACACGGGAGCGGCCAGGGTGATGTGGCCCATGCGCTCCCGGCGCACCTTGGCCCGGGTGACCTCCACGCCGCAGCGATCACAGATTTTGCCCTTGAAGCGGATCTTCTTGTACTTGCCACAGTGGCACTCCCAGTCCTTGGTTGGGCCAAAGATACGCTCGCAGTACAGTCCGTCCTTCTCCGGCTTCAGGGTGCGGTAGTTGATGGTCTCCGGCTTGGTCACCTCGCCGTAGGACCAGTCCAGGATCTTCTCCGGGGAGGCAATTCCAATACGGATGGCGTTGAATTCAGCGTAACTCATGCTCTCGTCCTCCCTTCTCAGTCTTCCTCGTCAAACAGCAGCTCGTCCTCGCCGCCGGACTCCATTTCCTCATCGGACACAGCCAGGTCGTCGTCATCGCTGGTCGCCTTCATGGTGAAGCCGGCCTGGGCGAACTCGCTCTCGCTGCCATAGTCCTGATAGCGGTCATCATCGTCCCGGAAGCGGCCGGGCTGATAGGTATCCTCTTCGTCGTCCTTCAGCTCGATCTCGTTTCCGTGCTCGTCCAGCACCTGGATGTCCAAGCACAGGGCCTGCAGCTCCTTGACCAGCACCTTGAAGGACTCGGGCACACCGGGCTTTGGCACGTTGTAGCCCTTGACGATGGACTCGTAGGTCTTGATGCGCCCGGTGGTGTCGTCCGACTTCACCGTGAGGATCTCCTGGAGAGTATAGGCCGCGCCGTAGGCCTCCAGGGCCCACACCTCCATCTCGCCGAAGCGCTGTCCGCCCATCTGGGCCTTGCCCCCCAGGGGCTGCTGGGTGACCAGTGAGTAGGGACCGGTGGAGCGGGCGTGGATCTTGTAGTCCACCAGGTGGTGGAGCTTG
>DVKM01000001.1 GCA_018716015.1 Candidatus Enterenecus stercoripullorum
TGGAGGGGGTGGAGCACGGCACCCTCCGCGTCAGCGAGTCGGAGACGCTGCCGGCGCGGGAGCGGGACACGGAGTATATCATGCTCTCCCTGCGCACAGTGTAGGGGATCTCCCAGTATGCGTTTGAGCACACCTACCGCCAGCGGTTCGCCCCGCTGGACAGGACCTTCCAGAAGTATGAGGCCCTGGGCTGCGCCCGGCGGACGGAGGGGGGCTGGGCGCTGACGCCCAAGGGGTTCCTCCTGTCCAACACCATCATTACCGACCTCTGGGAGGCCAACGGGGCGGAGAAGGTCCGCCGGGAGCAGGCGGCGGCCCGGGGGGACTTCCGGATCGTGCTGCCATAGGAGACAAAGAGGCCCCGGAGCGTATACGCTCCGGGGCCTCTTTCCTGTTTTCAGCTGGGGATCAGAACAGGACCTGCACCGTGGTGCTCTTTCCAGGCACGCTCTCCAGCTCTACCTTGGCGTCGTGGTAGGCTGCGCCGTGCTTGACGATACTGAGCCCCAATCCCGTGCCGCCGATCTCCTTGGAGTGACTTTTGTCAACACGGTAGAAGCGCTCAAAGACCCGGGCCTGATCTGCATAGGGAATGCCAATGCCGGTGTCGGAGACTACCAGCTTGGGATGGCCGGCATTGGGGGATACGGAGACACGGACCTTTCCCTGGTCCCGGTTGTATTTGATGGCATTGTCACAAAGGTTATAGACCATCTCATCCAGGATCTGGGCGTTGCCCTGAACCATGGCGCTCTCCAGCTGGAGGTCAAAGGTGATGCCCCGCTGTTCCGCGGCGCTGTGCAGGCGGTCCACAACCGCCTTTGTTATCTCGGCAAGGTCGATCTGGGACTTCTCCAGGCCTGTGGTGCCCTCATCCAGCTGGGAGAGCCGGATGATATCCCCCACCAGCACAATAAGGCGCTGGGCCTCGTTGTAAATATTGCCTGCAAAGTGCGCAATGTCCTCACTTTTTACCATGCCGTTCTTCATCAGCTCCGCGAAGCCGGAGATGGAGGTGAGGGGGGTTTTCAGCTCGTGGGAGACATTGGCGGTGAACTCCCGGCGGAGCTTATCCCGCTCCTCCCGCTCGGTCACGTCCAGCAGCAGCAGCACCGCGCCCACCACCTTGCCGTGCTCATAGACGGGGTTAGCGATGAGCTGATAGGTCCGGTCGGACAGCTCCATCAGGTCAAAGCTGTGCTGGCCGTGGAGCGCCTGGTCCACCGCATAGCGGAACTGCTCGCTGCGGTTGAGGGAAAAGACGCTGCCCTCCACCTTGCTGGCCCCCAGCAGCCGCAGGGCGGCGTTGTTGTAGCTGAGGACCTCCGTTTCCTGGTCGATGACCAGGAGGCCTTCATTCATGTTCTCGGTGATGGTGGCAAATTCCTGCTGCTTGGTCTTCATCTCGTCGATTTGGGCGCGGATCTGGCGGTTTTGCGCGGCAATGCGGCCCAGCAGGGGGGCCAGCTCCTCATAGGTATCCCCCTCCTCCGGATGCTCCAGGTCGATCTCGTTGATGGGGCGGATGATGGCCTTGGATACGCGGGAAGCCAGAAACAGGCTCAGCGCCAGGGCTGCCACCAGGACCAGGAGAATATAGTACCAGATGCTTACCACCAGAGACAGTACCGTATACTGCTCCCCGGAGACCCGGAGCACGGAACCATCGGAAAGCGCCAGGGCATAGTAATAGGAGCGCTGGGAGAGGGTGCTGCTGTAGCGTTCGCTCTCGCCGGTGCCGCCGTTCATGGCCTCCTGGATCTCCTCCCGGTCGGCGTGGTTCTCCATGGCGTCCTCGTTGGCGGCATTGTCAAAGAGGACCGTGCCGTCGCTGCCCACCCAGGTGATGCGGTGGGAGCCGCTCTCCAGCCCCTCCAGGTAGTCGAGGCCCATCTCCTCCACTGCCGTGGAGAGGTAGGAGGCCTCCTCCTGGATCTGTTCCTCGTAAACACCGGAAAAGTAGCTGTACAGGGCCCCCATAATCAGGGCTGTACCGGCGATAAAGACCGCCAGCGCTACCAGAAAAATCGAACGGAAAATACGCTTTGTCATGTGATGTCCCCTCCGATCTTGTAGCCCACGCCCCGGACGGTTTCAATATAGTCCCCACAGGGGCCCAGTTTTTGCCGCAGGGTGCGGATATGCACGTCCACGGTGCGGTTCTCCCCATCAAAGGCGTAGCCCCACACCCGGTTGAGCAGCTGATCCCGGCTGAACACCATGCCCTTGTGCTCCAGGAGCAGCTGCAGCAGCTCGAATTCTTTTAATGTCAGCGTAATGTTTTCGCCATCCACTTTCACTGTGTGCTCGGCGATATTCAGCGTCAGGCGCCCCAGGCTGTACTGCCCGGCCTGCTCCTCCTGCCGCACGGAACGGCGCAGCAGGGCCTTGACCCGGGCCATGAGCTCCATCATGCCAAAGGGCTTGGCGAGATAGTCGTCAGCGCCGCTGTCCAGCCCTACCACCTTGTCATATTCCGTGCTCTTGGCAGTGAGCATCATGACCGGCAGGTTTTCGTCCGATTCCCGCAGCCGCTTGAGGATGGTGAGCCCATCCTCCTCCGGCAGCATAATGTCCAAAATCACCAGATCCGGGCTGCGGCGCTCCAGCGCGGCCCAAAAGGCGGAGGGGCGGTCAAAGCCCTCCGCCTCCAGACCGGAGCTGTTCAGGGTGTATAAAACCAGCTCCCGGATACTGTTGTCGTCCTCCACCAGATAGATCATGAGGGATCGTCCTCCAGCTTGCGTACGCCGGTGATGGAGTACTCTACCCACTCGGCAATGTTCACCGCGTGGTCACCGATGCGCTCCAGATATTTGGCAATCATCATCAGGTCGATGCAGGACTCCCCGTTGTGGCTGTCCTCTACAATCAGGGCGGTGAGCTCATCCTTGATCTGCTTGAAATAGTCGTCCACCACGTCGTCGTGGGCCTTGACGGCCTGGGCCAGCGACAGATCGTTCTTCACAAAGGCATCCACGCTGTCGGTAACCATCTGCACGGCGGCCACAGCCATATCTTTCAGATGAACCCGGCTGGTGAGGGTGCAGTTTTTCAAAAACTTGCTGATTTCGGCGATATCGGCGGCCTGGTCGCCAATGCGCTCCATGTCGGAGATCATCCGCAGGGCAGAGGAAATGGCACGCAGGTCCCGGGCCACCGGCTGTTGCTGGAGCAGCAGCTTCATGCACAGCGCCTCGATATCCCGCTCCTTGCGGTCGATCTCCCGCTCGGTGGCGGCGGCCCGCTCGGCCATGGTCTCGTCCTCGTCCAGCACAGATTTCATGGCCGCGGCGATGGACTCCTCGCACAGGGCGCCCATCTTGATGAGCTCCACATGCAGTGTGTTC